>MFUY01000015.1:0-29989 GCA_001787035.1 Candidatus Nomurabacteria bacterium RIFCSPLOWO2_01_FULL_41_12 | reverse complement strand
GAACAGGAATATTGGAAATCTGATGCTTTTAATGCGAAGCAGTACGGACGTGATTTTGATTTTAGTAGACCATTTTTTGAACAATATGAAGAACTACGACGTATGGTGCCACATATCGCATTAGTGAATTCCAATAGCCCCAATAGTGAATATACAAATCAAGCCAACAATAATCGGGATTGTTATATGCTGGTAACTAGTGGCGACTGCGATAAGTGCATGTATGGTAGCTGGTGTGGGCACACTTTTTTCTCGGGAGATTGTTATATGGCGGGTAAAAGTGAATTTTGCTATGAATGTATAAATATTAGCAAATGCTCAAAATGTTGCTGGGCCTACGATTGCTCGGATTGCGTGAATGTTTATTTTTCAAGCGATTGCCGCGATTGTTCTGATTGTTTTGGCTGTGTAGGCCTTCGCAGTAAGCATTACTATTATTTTAATGAAAATATAGGAAAAGAAGAGTATCAAAAAAGAATCAAAAATTTTCTCTGGGACAACAAATCAATTGCAGAGATGAAAAATAAGCTGGCTGAATTTAGGCTGAAGTTTCCATTTAAATATTATCACGGTTTTCAAGCTCAAAATTCAACTGGAGATTATTTAGAAAATGTGGAGAGATGTCGTGGATCGTTTAACTGCCGGAATAATAAAGATACTGCGTATATGCAAGATGCCTGGTATAGGGTTGATGATTGTCTTGATTGTACAGAAATTGACAGTGGAGAGCTGTCTTATGAAGTGCAAGGTGTTGAAAAGCCTGTTCGAACTATCGTAGCCAGAAGTTGTCTTAACACTATTACCGATTCATATTATTGCGACATGTGTTTTAGCGCACAAGATTGTTTTGGGTGTTTTGGCCTTAAAAAGGGCCAGTACTGCATACTAAATAAACAATACACTAAAAATGAATATCTGGAGTTAAAGAAAAAAATCATTGAACATATGCAGAAAACAGGGGAATGGGGTGAATATTTTCCCAGCAATCTTTCGCCATTCGCTTATAATGAGTCCATGGCGCAAGATTATTTTCCCTTAACCAAGGAACAGGCACTAAAAGCGGGCTTCACTTGGCATGAACGTCCGCCTCGGGATTATAAAATTACAGAAGGAGTCATACAATGCGTCTCGCAAAATTCGGGAGCCGATAAAGAAAAATACACTTTATGTACTACTGCTTTTAAGACTACTTCTTTGGAGCTTGCTTTGTACAAAATTCTAAACTTACCAATACCAGAGAAATGTTTTCCTTGCCGTAGGCAAGATAGGTTTGCATTACGAAATCCAAGGAAACTCTGGCACCGAAAGTGTATGAAAAAGGATTGTCAAAACGAATTTGAAACTTCATACGCTCCAGAGAGGCCGGAAATTGTCTACTGCGAGAAGTGTTATCAGGCGGAGGTATACTAGCCTTTTGATGGTGTATTAAAATGAGTAAAAATGGTATTATTTAGCCATGTATTTGGACTTAGTGAAAATCTTCGTGCCGACGGCTTTAGCCTTTTTTTTAGGCTTATTTTTTACCCCCGGCGCCACCCATTTTTTCTACAAATTCAAGATGTGGAAAAAGTACTCCAGGAGTACTGAAGTGACGGCGCCTGATTTCCAAAAAATACACAACGAACAAGATGAGCTTCGCACGCCCAGGGTGGGGGGGATAATAATTTGGGTTTCTGCGCTCTTAACCACGCTTCTTTTTTATTTAATTTCAATTTTTTCTCCGACACCTGTGACAGAGAAATTAAATTTCTTGAGCCGCAACCAAACATTGATTCCATTTTTTACTTTACTTTTGGGTTCGCTTATCGGCCTCTTTGATGATCTCATTCAAATCTACAGCACAAACAAGTTTGCGCGGGACGACAGCCAAGCGCGCAAGTGGAAGGTTGTTCTCATCGCCCTTTTTTCTCTTTTGATAGGTTCTTGGTTTTTTTACAAGCTTGGAATGGTAGCTTTACATATACCTTTTAGCGGAGAGATTTATTTAGGAGCTCTAATAATCCCATTTTTTATGCTGGTTGCTTTGGCGACATTCTCCGGCGGAGTGATAGACGGCATAGATGGGCTCTCCGGCGGGGTGCTGGCTTCTATTTTCGCCGCTTATGCGGCGATAGCTTTCGCTAATAATCAGATAGATTTGGCCGCTTTTTCCGGAGTGATTACCGGGGCGATATTAGCATTTTTGTGGTTTAATATCCCGCCGGCGAGATTTTATATGGGAGAAACAGGCATCATGGGGCTTACCGTTACTCTGGCAACCCTTGCTTTCCTGACTGATTCGGTTTTTATTTTGCCGATTGTTGCTTTACCTTTAGCGGCTACGTCTCTCTCTGTAATCCTGCAAGCCCTTTCTAAAAGATTCAGAAGTGGTAAAAGATTATTTCGGCTGGCGCCGCTGCATCATCATTTTGAAGCCCTGGGCTGGCCGTCTTATAAGGTTGTTATGCGTTATTGGGTATTCTCAACTGTCTTTTCCATTATCGGAATCATTTTAGCAATTATCAGTCGCTAGGTCGCTTGGTCGCGTTCAAAGGACTTACGCGACACGATTCCGCAGAATCGACAGTTGAGTGACATTTTTCGCAAAATCAATGAGAGAAAAAAAGGTAGATAAATTTTTTCTAATAATCGTAATTCTTCTCGTCACTATCGGAGTCGCTATGTTTGTGTCCGCCTCTTTGGGTATTCTGGTCAAAAACGAGAAGATTTTTTATTCAGTACTTTTTAATCAAATTGTTTTAGGCCTCGGCTTGGGCCTCCTTTCTATGTATGTGGCGCTTAAGATAAATTATAAATTTTGGCGGAAATATTCTTTTTACATCTTTTTATTTTCCATTCTCATCACGGCGGCGGTATTTATCCCATATTTGGGGTGGAGCCACGGGGGGGCGCAAAGATGGCTCAAATTAGGGCCGGTATCAATGCAGCCGGTGGAAATTTTAAAATTCGGTTTTGTGATTTATTTTGCGGCTTGGCTATCTTGGGTGAAAAACAGAGTTCAGGATTTTCGATTTGGAATATTACCGTTTGGCATAATGCTTGCAATTATCGCCGTAATTTTACTGAAACAGCCTGATACTAAAAGTTTTATTTTGATTGCAGTAACTGGCATTTCAATGCTTTTTATCTCTGGTGTTCCTATGAAATATATTCTGGGTTTGGGGATGGGGGCCTTGCTTGTTTTAGGGTCTTTTGTATTTTTTACACCTTATCTTCAAGAACGGGTAAAAACTTTCATTGATCCATCGGTTGATCCGCGAGGGTCTTCTTATCAAATTCAACAATCGCTCATTGCGCTCGGCTCCGGCGGAGTGTTTGGGCGGGGTTTTGGCCAAAGCATTCAAAAATTCAGCTATCTTCCGGAACCACAGGGTGATTCTATTTTTGCCGTTTTGGGCGAGGAATTGGGCTTTGTCGGAACCGTGGGGACAATCATGCTTTATTTATTTTTCGCTCTACGCGGCTTTCGCATTGCCAACCATTCCCCGGACTCCTTTGGTAGACTTTTGGTTTCCGGAATTGTTATACTGGTTACAGTGCAGTCCTTTATGCATATTGCGTCCATTACCGGAGTTTTTCCATTGACCGGAGTGCCGCTTCCTTTTATGAGCCATGGAGGCACTTCGCTTATGATATATCTTGCGGCAATCGGTATTGTCTTAAACATATCAAAATTTCAGCAGAAAAATGTTAAAAGCTTATAAAATTCACAAAGTAAAATGAAAATAGTTTTTACAGGCGGGGGAACAGGCGGACACTTTTATCCCATTATCGCTGTTGCGGAAAGAGTCAACCAAATAATAGACCATGAAAATATCCTAGGAGCCAAGCTCTATTATATTTCTGATAGTCCTTACGACAAAGAAATGCTTTTTGAAAATGGGCTCTTATATGAAGAGATAACTGCCGGCAAGATGCGCACCTATTTTTCGCTTAAAAGTTTTTTTGAAAATTTTTCCGACATTTTTAAAATGTTTTTCGGCGTTATCAACGCATTTTTTAAGATGTTTTCAATTTATCCGGATGCTGTTTTTGGCAAGGGCGGGTATGCCTCATTTCCAACAATTTTTGCCGCTAGAATCTTGCGTATTCCCGTGGTTATCCATGAATCAGACTCTACTCCTGGCCGAGTCAATAAATGGGCTGGACATTTCGCTAAAAAAGTAGCCGTTTCTTTTATTGAAGTTTCAGATTATTTTCCTAAAAAGCGGGTCGCCTGGACGGGTCAGCCGATAAGAACGGAAATAGAAAATCCCGCAGGGCGCAATGAAGCGCTAAAGTATTTTAAGCTAGAAGGAGACTTGCCAGTTATTTTAGTCTTAGGAGGTTCTCAGGGGGCGGAACTTATCAATAACACCATTCTAGACGCATTGCCAAGGCTTGTTAATAATTATCAAATTATCCATCAAACTGGCGTTAAGAATTTTGTTATGGTTGTGGACAGGGCCGAAGTCGTGCTCTCTGATAATAAATATAAATTAAGATATTTATCAATGCCTTTTTTAAATCCTTTAGCTATGAAAATGGCTGCTGGCGCGGCATCTATCGTCATTTCTAGAGCAGGCTCAATGCTGTTTGAAATAGCTTCTTGGGGCGTGCCGGCTATCTTAATACCGATAACCAATACAAATATGGACCATCAAAAAAAGAATGCTTTCAACTACGCGCGAGTAGGAGCTTGCAGCGTCGTTGAAGAAATGAATATGACGGCCAATATTTTAAGTTCAGAAATTGAAAGAATAATAGAAGATAAGGCGGGCTATGAGCAAATGGCAAAAAACGCGAAAGCTTTCCACAAGCCTGACGCTGCCACAAAAATTGCCCGCGCGCTGGTGGATATAGCTTTGAGCCACGAAAAATAGAGATTACTTTTCGTGAAATAAATGCTAAAATGGCTTTATGCAAGAAAAAGTCATTACTAGAATGCCGCCATCACCTACGGGGTTGTTTCACATAGGGTCTGTTAGGACGGCTTTATATAATTATTTATATGCTAAACAGAATGGCGGAAAGTTCATCTTAAGGATAGAAGATACGGACAGGGAAAGGTCTAAAAAAGAGTTTGAAGACAACATCACTGAATCTTTTAAGTGGCTCAAGATGCCTTACGGCGAATTTTACAGGCAATCGGAAAGAACAGAAATTTATAAAAAATATTTAAAAAATTTACTGGACCAAAAAATTATTTATGTTTCTAAGGAAGAACCCAAAGAAGAAGGTGAAAGGGGAGAAGTAATAAGATTCAAGAACCCGAATAAAAAAATAAAATGGAATGATCTTGTTTTAGGCGAAATAGAATTTGACACCACTGACCTGGAAGATTTTGTAATCGCCAAAGATTTGGAAACCCCGCTTTATCATTTTGCGGTAGTGGTGGACGATATGGAGATGGGAGTCACTCATATTATCCGTGGACAAGACCATATATCAAATACCCCGAGGCAGATTTTGATATTGGAGGCGCTAGGAGGGGAGAGACCGCAATATGCTCATATCCCGCTCATACTTGGCGCCGATAAATCCAAGCTTTCCAAAAGGCATGGGGCGGTTTCGGCGTTGGAATATAGAGAACAGGGTTATTTGCCGGAGGCCCTTTTAAATTTCGTGGCTCTTATCGGCTGGAATCCCGGGAATGATAGAGAAATATTTACATTAGATGAACTTGTAAAAGAATTCAGCCTAAAGAAAGTGCAAAAGAGCGGGGGAGTATTTAATATAGAAAAATTAGATTGGATAAATAAAGAGCACATCAAATTACTTCCTAAAGAAGAAATAGAAAAAAATATTTTAGCGTGGCTGAAACCTGCCTGCGCAGGTTTCAGGGAGAATACACAAAATGAAAAAATTTTCCCTAAGCTAATTCCCATTATAGAAGAGCGTATCTCAAAATGGGGCGATATAAAAGATATGATTGAAAGAGGGGAGCTCCGCTTTTTCTTTGAGGCGCCGAATTATGATAAATTAAAATTAATTTTTAAAAACACTCCCGCGGAAAAGATAAAACATAATTTAGAATTAGCAAGAAAAGCTCTAGAAAATTTAGATGAGAATAATTTTGAAACAGAAGAAATAAAAAATACACTCATGCTTATAGCGGATAATTTAGGCAGCAGGGGAGAGCTTCTTCATCCGGTGCGCTATGCTCTCTCCGGAGCCGATAAATCCCCAGATCCTTTTATTATCGCTTCCATTTTAGGAAAAAATGAAACCTTATCCCGCCTGCAAAAAGCAATTTAATATATTAGTTTTAATAATTCTATTGATAATTCCTATCGGTTTTTCTTATGCGGAGACGGCCGAGGAACTTCAGACTAAAATAAGTCAAAAAGACTCTGATATAGCTAAACTTGAAGAAGAAATAAAAACTTATCAAGCAGAACTTGATAATTTAGGAGAACAAAAAAGTTCATTAAGTAGCGCCATCAAACAGCTTGATTTGACCAGAAAAAAATTGGTGACCGATATTGCCGTGACTCAAAAGAAAATTGATAAGACAAATCTCAAAATACAAAGTCTGAGCTTCGATATAAAGAGTAAACAAAGCATCATAACGAACAACATAGAATCCATCAAGCTTGAAATAAGAAAAACTAATGAGTTTGAACTTGAGAACATACTCGAAACCATACTTTCCGAGAATGATTTCACGACAATCTGGAACGATATAGACAATATAGTGAGTCTTCGTGAAAAGATCAGGAAAGAAATAGTCAAGCTAAAGGAAATAAAAGGGGAATTGGAAGATACAAGAAAAGAAACCGTTGGCGCGAAGAATGAACTTGTCGCGCTCAAGTCCAGGCTCTCGGACCAGCAAAAAATCGTGGTGCAAAATACCAACGAGAAAAATAAACTTCTAAAAGAGACGAAAAACAACGAAGCTAACTATCAAAAACTTTTAAAAACTCAATTAGCGAAAAAAGAAGCCTTTGAAAAAGAATTGCGCGATTATGAATCGCAACTAAAATTTATTCTGGATCCTGCGCAATTGCCCGATTCCGGAATTTTAAGTTGGCCCCTGGATAAAATTTTTGTTACCCAAGAATTCGGGGCCAAAACAGGGCCTCACAGGACATATACGAGCGGCCACAGCGGTACTGATTTTCGGGCCAAGACTCCGCTACCGGTCAAAGCTATGGCAGATGGCGTAGTAAAAGGAGTAGGGAACACAGACTCCAATTGTTCCGGTGTTTCTTTCGGCAAATGGATTTTTATAGAATATAACAACGGCCTCTCAAGCGCTTATGGGCACCTTTCACTCATTAAAGTAAAAGAAGGGCAAAAAGTATCAAGAGGAGAAGTAGTAGGTTATACTGGAGGCACCGGCAGAGTAACTGGACCGCATTTGCATGTTTCGCTTTATGTGTCAGGCGCGGTGAGTGTAAGTACCGTCCCCAGCAAATCTTGTCCCGGGAGAGTTCTTAAACAGCCTATTGCCGCTATTAACGCTTACCTAGACCCCATGTATTATTTACCCCGTTTGTAGTATGATTGAGGGACTATGAAATATGTTGCAAAAAATAAACAGGGCGGGTTTCTCAAATTAATTATTCTTATAGTTATCGCTGTTCTTTTATTACGTTATTTCGGTATTACCGGCACTGAGGCTATTGATTGGGTTAAATCGCTCTCTATTACGAGAATTCTTGATTGGATAAAGGAACTATTGAATAGTGTTGGATAATGTATGGGTGTAAAAAATCCACAATGGACTGCTGAGAAGATAAAGGAGGGGTTTGATAGATTTATAAAAGAAAAAGGTAGACTTCCGAAATCAGCGGAAATAGATGAATTGAATTATTTACCCAATAGAAAATTTATAGAGAGAAATTTTGGGGGATTAGAAAAATTAAGAGGTGAGCTTGGTTATCGAGATACACATTTCGGTAAAGGTAAATTTCGGTCCGAAATCGCTCATAGAGTTAATATTAGTGGTCGAAATATAGAATTAAATTTAGAAAAATTACTTAAAAATAAGTTTGGTGAAGTTTTTGTACATACAGAAAAAATATTTGATAACACTAAAAATCGTGTAGATTTTTATATTTATTCACCTAGTGGTAACCTAGGAATTGATGTATTTGGTACCGAGACAATGCATAATCTTCAAACTAATATGAGCGCAAAACTAATTAAATACTCAGGATTTCTAGAAAGACTATTTTTTGTTGTGGCAAATAATTCATTTTCTCAAAAAGATTTAGATTTATATATGAATAAAAAAATTAGAGTTCTTCCAAAGAATGCAAAAATTATAACAATTGAGAGTTTAGAACAGGTCTTAAGTGATATGAAGACCTATCCCAATCCATTGCTTAAGTAGTCTTTGCTTACTAATTTACTGACCCTGCACCAAAGATATGTTGTGCGACACGCATATATATTTTAAGTATGGTCCTAATACCACTTCCCTAGCTCTATTTTCCTACCTCTGGTCCATAATAGTAATTATTTATTATTGTAGATTCTAATTTTTCTTTTTGTCCCTCACTCGCTCTATTTATTTTATTGTTTGTTAAAAAATTAACTGAAGCAAAAAATAGTAAAAATATCACTCCTAAAATTGTTAAACATAAAGCCATATCATTAAGCATATTTACTAATCCATAAAGCTTTTGCGCATCTTTGTCCTTATAAGGTATATAATCCAGAGGTGTTAAACCATTATTACCCCATTTATCCAATTTCTCTTGAATTTTTTCACCGTATTTTATTGCTAGTCTATAACCAAGTACATGAACAATAATTGCTCCAGCCAAAAATATCCATGACCAAATAAGGATGTAAGAATATTCAAGAACATTATCTTTTAATCCTGTCAGGTAATTTATAGATAGTACGAATACTCCTGTGCTTACCACGAAGATTACATGGTCCAATCCCTTACTGTTTTCAGTAATAATTTTTTCTTGTCTTAAAAACTCTTCTTTGTGACGATTACTTAAGCGATTAAATGTTTCTTTGTCCATAAAATAGAATTTATCACATTTTTTATAAGTTATCTACACGAGCTTGAAAGCCCATAGCCTGCTTTTTCCGCCTCTTCCCTGGTATCAAAATAGACTCTATTTTCTTGCTTAATAGTTTTGCCGGCCGAGCATCCGACGGAATAATATTTTGTTCCCCTATTTGAGGCGAAAAAAGTTTTACCAGCGACATTTTCTTCTACAGATGAAATAACATTTGCTTCTTGATTTTCTACTTTCAGTAAATCTTCGTCAGAATATTCTATTTGTATGCCGGGATTTTGAGCGCTTTTTGACAGTCTGCCCAGGCCAAACGACCCCAAGCCCACTAAAATCACGATTATAACTGTTAAAATGTCTTTCCCCTTCTCGCTTTCCAAAAATTGCTTGATTTTTTCCATAGTTTCGGGTATACTCTTAATTGTTTTTATTATAAACTAGAACCTAAAACCTAACAACTAATTTACAATGGCACATAGAAAAGCCGGCGGAACAGCCAAAAACTTAAGAGATTCAAACCCCAAATACCTCGGTATTAAGCTTTCCGATGGTCAAAAGGCCCAATCTGGCTCTATTATCGTCCGCCAGCGCGGTACGGTCATTATGGCGGGTAATAACGTCTCTATCGGCAAAGATCATACCCTTTTCGCCCTCAAAGACGGCACCGTCAAATTTGGTTCTCGCCGAAAGACATCCTTCAACGGTACTACTGTGGTCAAGAAAGTGGTGAATGTAATCTAAACATCTGTCTTTTTATACGATATAATATTCGAGTTTATTGGTTGTAAGTTTCAATTTTCAAACCTGCTTCTTTGGCTAGTTTGACAATTTCTTCATGTAAAAGACCATTGGACATAACGGCTCCATTTATTTTTTGATCATACTTCTGTTCATTACCCTCAAGATCTGTAACTTTTCCACCAGCTTCTTCAATCACAATCTTTGTCGCTGCCATATCATGAGCGTGCATCCCATTGTAAGTACCTCCTTCAAATCCCCCAGTCGCAATAAGCGAAGCAACTTCACAAACTGCAAAAACTTGAGGAGTTTTCGCTCCGCGTTCATGTAGTAATTTTGACAGAGCTGTTTTTTTCCATCCAGCATTTACTAAAGCTCCTTCTAGACTATTTTTTGAACTTACATGAATACGCTTATTTTCTTCCACCAAATAAGCGCCCTTATTTTTTTCTGCCAATAATGTTCTTTTTGCTAGTGGATTGGAAAGTATGCCAGCAACACTCTCTCCGTAAACTACTATAGCTGCCGAGAATACAAACAACGGACAGCCGATTTTAAACATAAGAGTGCCATCAATAGGATCAACTACAAAAAATTTCTTTGAACCATTTATTTCTGTCGATTCTTCTTCCCCCATTACCCCATAATCCGGATAACTTTTTCTTACTTCAGAAATAACCATACTGTTCACTTCAGTATCTGCTTTTGTCACCGGAGACATATCTCCCTTTATTTCTGCTTCTATTCCTCCTGCAGAATAATGCCTGAGCGTAATCTCCGCTGCTTTTTTGGATAAAGTTAAGAGAAATTTTGTAATGTTTTGGAAATTTTCCATTGAATAAAAATTATTCTCCTGCTACTACAAGCTTAAACGAAGATTTTTTGTCTCTGATGGAAATCGGAATTTCAAACTCCCCCACTGCTTTAATTGGTTTTTCTAAGACGATAAATTCTTCGCTGATTTCGGCGTGATGCTGTTCACTCATTGCTTCCAGAATTTCTTTCTTATGAATCGCGGAAAAAAGATGTCCTAATTCGTTCGCTTTGCCTTTGATAGTGACAGTTTTACCTTTTATTTCCTCTAAATTTTTTAGAAGCAGGCTCTCTTGGACTTCTCTTTCAATTATGATTTCCCTCTTTTTCAACTCCAGTTGCGCTACCGCTTTGAGTGTAGCTGTTTCCGCCAAACGTCTCGGCAATAAAAAATTCATTGCATAGCCGTCGTTGACTTCTTTGATGTCGTATTTTTTTCCCACCCGGGCTACGTCTTTTAAAAATATTACTTTCATGGTTTTAATAATAACTCTACTGCTTTTTCTAACTGCGGGTCCTTTTTATTTTCTACATCTTTTTTAGTAATTTCCACAAGATAATCTGGGGTTAACCCTTTTTCCGCGATTAAATTTCCATTAGGCGTGAGCCATTTTGCCACGGTGATTTTCAGGAGAGTATCGGGGGTAACCTTGACCGTTTCCTGCACCGAGCCTTTACCGAAGCTGTTATCGCCCACCAGCTTTGCCCGTCTGTGGTCTCGCAAGGCGCCAGCGACAATTTCAGACGCCGAAGCCGACCCGCCGTCTATTAAAATAACAAATTTTAAATTATCGTTAAATATATCATAGCCCTTGCTCCTGAATATTTCAGGTTTTTTACTATTGCCATAGTCTTCAGTTACAATGATTTTCCCTCCCGGCAAAAACCAGCTAGCCACATCAACGGCGGCTTCCAGATATCCGCCCGGGTTTCCGCGCAAATCAAGCAATAGTTTATCGGTCTTGGATTCGGCAAAACTCCTGATTGCATTGCGGAAAAGATTTGCTGAATTAGCGGAAAAGCTATAAAACTTTATGACAAAAATGCCATCCGGTCGGAGCTCCGTATCTAGGGTCGGTATATTGATGACGTCCCGGACTATTTTTATTTCTATCGGGTCATTATTGCCTTCGCGGAAAATAGTGAGCGTGACCGCGGTACCCCTCTCCCCTCTGATTAATTTAATCGCCTTTTCAACGCTCAAGCCGGATGTGACTACCTCATCAATTTTGAGAATTTTGTCGCCGGGCTTGATATTTGCCCGGTAGGCGGGAGTGCCTTTCAGTGGGGCGATGACAGTCAAGACTTTGTCTTTTATGCCGACTTCCATGCCGACTCCGCTGAAATTGCCGGCTATTTCATCTTCAAATAATTTTGCGTCGTCCGGGCTGAAAAACACGCTGTATGGGTCTTCCAGGGAGCCCACCAGGCCCGCGATAGCCCCGTAGACTCTCTCTTGGTCAGTTGTTTTGGCGGCTTCGGGGTACTTTTCGTTGATAGTATTCCAAACTTTCCAGAAAGGAGAAAAGTCCACTTTTGTTGCGACCCCTGTTTCTTTGCCAGAAAGGCTTGTAACTTTTTCTATCTCGGGGCGATTATTTTTGCCGACATAAACGCCCAAAATAAAAAAGAGGGCAATAAATAAAATGCCAGTAGCTATACGTCTTTTATTTGAAAATGGTTGCATTCGATTAGGTTATATTTTTTCTTCAGTAAAAGGCTTGTTTTCCGAAAAGTTATCAAAAATTTTCTCCGGGCTTTTTTCATCTGTTTTAGATTCCTGGTAGAGCATGTAGCTCATATAGACAAGCCCGAGGCCGGAGATAGTAAATAAAATATCTTTCCAAGAAGATGGAAAGCCTAAGTACGGCAATACCGCCACCCAAATGCCCAAAACTAAAAGTATCCGCATTTTGCTCATGAATACATTGTATTTCATCAACACCCAAAATGCAAATTTCTATAAAATACTTTTTTACTCAAAATATTCCGGAGTATTGACGGACATCCAGTCTAGAAGTTCCCGCATGGCGGACGCGGCATTTATGCTGCTGTTTTTCGGGCCGGATTCCATCATTATCGTGAAAACGTATTTTGGATTCTGATACGGGAAGAAACCAACGACCCAGGAATTTACCCTGTTTTTCAGGGCGCCCAGCTGCGCCGTGCCGGTCTTAGCGGCGACTTTTACATAAGGCACGTTGAGCGCAACAGCCGTGCCGTAAGATACCGCTTGTCTCATCCCCTTATGCACCACATCAAAATATTCTTTTTTAAAATCTATGATTGCAAATTTTTCCTCCTTTTCTTTGTCGTTTAAAATAAAGTGCGGAGCGACAAGCTTGCCGTAGCTTGCAATAGCTCCCACTGCGCGCGCCATTTCTATCAAGGTAACCTGAAATCCATATTGTCCGATGGCCGTATGATAAGTATCTCCAATACGCCACGGATCATTTTTGAAATTTTCGATTTTCCACTCTGGACTGGGGATGATGCCTTCTTTTTCATCCGGCAAATCAACTCCGGTTGCCTCTCCGATGCCGAAAAGCCTTGCGTATTTTTCAAGATTTACAATACCGAGGCCCTTTTGCCCCTCGTATCCCCCCCCAATTGTATAAAAATAAACGTCGGAAGACACAGCTAGAGCTTCCGCCATATCCGTCCAGCCATGCGCTCTCCAGTCTTTGAAAACGGTTTTTTGGTCCGGAAAATAGGGATTCGGTATTGAAATAGAGCCAGTTGAAAGAAGTTTTTTATACGGGTCAATTACTCCCTCCGCCAGAGCGCCCAACGCGAAAAATGGCTTGACGATTGAGCCTGGCGTATAAAGCCCCGAAACTGTTCTGTCCAGAAAGAATTTTCTTTTATTATTTATATAATTATCGATTTTACTTGCGTCTTTGCCCAAAGACAGGATTTCAGAATCGTATTCCGGAAAACTGGTGGAAGCTATGATTTCTCCATTTTGAATATCCATGATGATTCCCGCTCCGCCGGTGAATCCATTATTCTCTGATAAATTTTTAATAAAAGTAAACAAAGCTTTCCCTGTCCGAGAATCAATGCTGGTCACCAAGTCATTTCCCCTCTTAGGGCTGTTTATAATATTCTCCGAATGTATTTTACCTAACGCATCCGTTTCTATTATTTTTGAACCATTCTCGCCTTTTATCTTTTCATTGTATTGCTTTTCCAAACCGTCTTTACCCATAAATTCGCTCTGCCAATAACGATCGGCGTTGTCTTTGGTTGGGTAGCTCACATAGCCGAGTACGTGCGAAAATCCCGGCGAAAGATAAACGCGCATGCCAAAGGGTTCCAATCCTTCTGTTTTTTTATTCCAAGCCAGTTCACGCCCATTTCTGTCATAAATGATGCCTCTTTCGGTAAAAATAGTCACCTTTTCCAAGGTATTATTTTCGCTTCTTTTTCTATAAGCGTCGCCGTTTTGTATCTGGAGGTGCATCAGGCGAAATCCGAATACAACAGATATAAATATAAAAAAAGCTCCGAGGAACATAATAGTTTTTTTAGGAATCGGTTTTTCTATCCGGCCTTCAAATTGCTGGCGGTCGAAGTTTTCCAAATTCTTTGATTCAAGAAAAATTTCATCCGGTTCCACCAGCGTATTTTTTGTTTTATTTTTTTTAAATTTACGAAAAGCCATTTTATTTAAATCTCAATTTCTTTTTTAACAGCTTTAAAATTATAAAAATTACAAGTGATGCAAAAAATGAAACAAAAACTATATTAAAAAATTTTAGCTCCGGCACTCCATAAAGCAAATCTGAAATAAGAAATAAAATAACGGCTTCTATGAAAAAATAAAAATACATCATTCCCAATAAGGCCAAGATGGCAGATACCCATAGGGGGAAAGCCAGAATTGAAATCAGCAAGATAAGAAAGGCTAGAATTCGCAATTTCATAGCCTTATCTTAACATATTAGAAAACCAGGCGCCAAATATATCGCAACAGGAAAAATGCGATTAAAACTGACAATCCATAAAAGACAAATTTATTATTAAAGATAAATGATACCAGCGATAAGAGGAATAGTTTTACGTATTTAAATGGTTTTTCCAGTTTATTTGCAGAACCAGCATTTTCACTTCCTGTTTTTTCGCTCTTGATTTCAGCAAGCTCTTTTTTTATTTCTTCTTTGCTATTTTCTGAAAAGTTACCGATATTTTCCCTAAAGCTCTCAATAGTATTTGAGGTGGAAATTATTGATTTGCCCACTATGTCTGGCGTTTTTCCTTCAATTAATTTTCCTAAATTTTCTATTGATTTTGAACTTGCTTCCAATATTCCTTCTTTTGAGCCATTGTCAGTAGCCGCAGGCGTCTTCGGAATAATTTTTTTACTCACATTTCTCTTGCTTTCTTCAGTCTGATTGCCGAATAAATATACTTCTTCGTATTTGCCTGTGGAAATCAAAAATTTCGCATTTTCAATTTTAGCGAAAATAGTGTGGTCGCCTACAGTTGCCGTCCAGTCTATGGATATGTCTTTTACTCCCCTTGATCCCACAGCGAATTCTTTCTTACCCAGAAAAGTAGCTTTATCAAAGAATATCACCGTGCCGGAAAATTCCCTTTGGTCTGGATTGAAGAGTACCGTATATATTTTAACCCTGTCTCCTTCTTCAAATGGGTCTATGGAATACCAGATATTTCCCGGCACAAAACCGGCATTCGTCGCCTGTGCATATATTCTGCATACAGGTAGCAGGGAAAGTGCTAATAGTAAAGTTATGTAAAATTTCTTCATTATCCCTATTATACCAATTTTGTGGCAAGGCCGATATAGTTTAAAGGTGTGATTCTTTTTAATTCTTTTTTTACTTTATCACTAACTTTTAGAGTATCAATGAATTTATGAATATTATCAAGCGTAATTTGTTTTCCTCGGGTTAAAAGCTTTAATTTTTCATACGGCATTTCAACGCCCTCGCGCCGTAGAATCGTTTGAATGGCTTCGGTAATCACTTCCGGATGAGCGAGCAGATCTTGCTTCATTTTTTCTTTATTTACACTTATTTTACTTAAACCTTTTAGAAGCGAAATATAAGCTAAATATGTGTGTCCAAAAGCTGTGCCAAATGCGCGTTCCACGGTAGAATCTGAAAGGTCTCTTTGCAATCTTGAAATGGGCAGTTTGCGGGCAAAAAATTCAAAAAGAGCGTTGGCAATTCCTAAATTTCCTTCACTATTTTCAAAATCAATCGGGTTTATCTTGTGTGGCATGGTAGAAGAACCAGTCTCTTTCTTTTTTGGTACTTGCCCTACCCAACCGTCTGAAATATATCTCCACATATCTTGATTGAAATCAAGCAAGACTGTATTTATTCTCCTTAATGTATCAAAAATAGCTACATAACTATCATGGCATTCTATCTGAGTGGTAATAAGATTGCACGCTAATTTTTGCGAACGTCCTTTATTAAAACTTTCAATAAATTTTTTACTAAATTCTGGCCAGTTAACACTCGGATAAGCGGCTATATGAGCATTGTAATTTCCCGTAGCACCATTTAATTTTGCTTCTATCTTTATACTTTTTAGACCCTCTAACCTTTTTTCTAACCTATGAGAAAATACCTTCATTTCTTTCCCAAAAGCCGTAGGGCTGGCGGACTGTCCATGAGTGCGAGCCAGCATTGGCAAGTTTTTGTACTGAACAGCCAATTTATTTAAGTTTAAAATTATTTCTTTAATTCCGGCTATCATTATTTTTTCCAGAGCATCAGAAAGGATTAAAGCATAGGCGATATTATTTGTGTCTTCAGAAGTAATCGCAAAATGAATCCATTCAATACTTCCCTTCAGGGATGTTTTAGAAAGTCGCTCTTTTAAAAAATATTCCACTGCCTTTACATCATGATTAGTGATTTTCTCTATATTTTTTATACG
Source organism: Candidatus Nomurabacteria bacterium RIFCSPLOWO2_01_FULL_41_12 (assembly GCA_001787035.1). Taxonomy (GTDB): domain Bacteria; phylum Patescibacteriota; class Minisyncoccia; order Phycocordibacterales; family UBA9973; genus UBA9973. The sequence continues at coordinate 13,559 of MFUY01000015.1, read as the reverse complement.
CTTAAAATCTTTTAGAGAAAGTTCGTATAAATTTCTAATTTTTTTAATTTCAACATTATTGAATTTTCTTAATTTTGTTTTACCGGAGAGGGAAAGAGCAATCAAATACTCCCCTTCCACTATTATTCGGTATTTCATCAGAGCTTGTTCGGAAAAATATGGCGCAAGTGCCCGAGTTTTTTCAAAATATCTTCCGTCTAATGGATTTATGGCATTTGTTGTCATATATTTTTAGATTTTATAAGCTTGTAAATTATTTTCTATTCTTTTTTCAATATCGCCAGATTCAATTTTAAAAGGAATGCCGGTAATTTGTTCGCAGATTTGTATGTATCTCCTGGAAAGTTCCGTCACCATATCTGCGGGAGCTTCCGGGAGCTTTTCATCTTTATAAGGGTCGCAATTGTCTTTAAACCATAGGCGCAAGAATTCTTTATCAAAATTTTCAGGCTCCAGACCATTTGCAATACGCTCTTGGTAAGTTTTCGCCTGCCAATATCTGGAAGAGTCAGGCGTGTGGATTTCATCTATTAAGATTATTTCTCCATTTTCTGTAAGTCCAAATTCGTATTTTGTGTCTACTAGTATCAATCCCTTTTTTAAAGCCACTTCCTGTCCGCGGGCAAAAAGTTTTAAGGCAATATCAGAAACTTTTTGCCAAATTTCTGGTGTCATAATTTTTTCTTCCAAAATAATCTTGCTCGTGAGTGGTCTGTCATGAGCTTCATGTTTTGTAGTAGGGGTTATTACCGGCTTATCCAGTTTTTGATTTTTATGCATACCGTCAGGCAAAACAAAATCTCCAAAATCTCTTTCTCCTTTTTGGTATAGCGTCCAAGTGGAAGTTCCCGTCACTCCGGTGATATATCCGCGCACCACCATTTCCACAGGAAGTACCGTACATTTTTTCCCCACAACGACATTTGGATCAGGAAAATCTATGACATGATTCGGGACAATGTCTTTTGTCTGCTCAAACCAAAATTTACTTACTTCCGTCAATACCTGTCCTTTGCAGGGTATAAGCGCTAAATTGCGGTCAAAAGCCGAATATCTATCCGTGGAAATCAAAATAACTTTATCCTTCTGAACATAAACATCCCTCACTTTACCAGTATATTTCTTTCCCAGATTTTTAAAATTTGTTTCTTTAAGTATATTCATTTTATTTCAAAATTACTTCGCCTTTTCCTTTTATAATTTTTCCGATTTCGTAAACCCGATAATTTTTATGTTTTTTCAGAATCTCATTAATATTTCTTTTCTCGGATGTCGGGACTATTAACATAAGGCCGATACCCATATTGAAAGTAGTGTACATTTCCTTCTCGCTTATATTACCAATTTTTTGCATAAAAGGAAAAATCGGTAACATAGGCCATGAACCTTTTTTAATTTCCGCATCAAGATTTTTCGGCAAAATTCTTGGAATATTTTCTATAAATCCTCCACCAGTGATATGCGCAATACCCCGCATTTTTATGTTAGAGTCCAAGATTTTTAATACTGGTTTTGTGTAATTTTTATGCACTTTCAGCAACGCTTCGCCGACTGTTTCCTTTAATTCCGGAACTCTCGCATTTATTCTATATTTTCCTGTTTTAAAGATCAATTTGCGCGCCAAGGAAAACCCGTTGGTATGCAAGCCATTTGAAGCAAAGCCCATAATGATATCTTTTTCTTTTATTTTTTCTCCCGTGATAATTTTATCTTTTTCCACTATGCCGGTGATACACCCAGCGATGTCGTGTTCCCCTTTCATATATGTGCCGGGCATTTCCGCGGTTTCGCCGCCGATAAGCGCCACCTTGGCCTCATGGCAGGCTTTCGCCATACCTTTCACCATAGCTTCCATTTCTTTAGGAATGAGAGTTTCATTGGCGACATAATCAAGAAATGTGATCGGACGAGCTCCCATAGCGATGATATCTCCGCAACTATGCCCCACAATATCTTCTCCCACTGTATCGTATTTTTTCATCATTTTGGCGACAGAAAGCTTGGTACCCACGCCGTCAATGCTTTGCACCAAAACAGGGTTTTTGTAATTTTTTATTATATCCGCCAGGTCATATAAACCGCCAAAACTCCCGATATTTTTTAATACCATTTTTGTGTGGGTGGACGCGACATGCCTCTTTATTCTTTTTACAACTTCGTTTCCTTTTTTAATATTAACTCCAGCTTTTATGTAAAGATCACTCATAATTATTGACTGAGATATTTTTTATATCCGATTTTTAGAAGTTTTGCGCCTTTTGTTTTTATTTCGTTGCCCATTTTCTTTTTATAAGCAATCAGCTTCTTTTCCAGATTTTTGTCGGTTAATGCGAGCATTTGAACGGCCAAGAGCCCTGCATTTTTTCCGGCATTTATTCCGACGGTTGCTACTGGCACGCCCGGAGGCATACCCACGGTGGAGAGTAAAGAATCAAGCCCATCTAAATTTCTTGTTTTTATCGGTATGCCGATTACGGGTAAGGTCGTCAAAGATGCGGTGACGCCCGCCAAATGCGCTGCGCCCCCTGCGCCAGCGATGATAATTTTAAGCCCGCGAGCGGGAGCCTTCGTGACATATTTATGGACAATCTCCGGTGACCGATGCGCAGAGGCTACCGTAATCTCATAAGAAACGCTGAATTCTTCAAGTACTTTTGCGGCATCAGCCATTATTTCCAAATCTGAATCGGAGCCCATAATTATGCCAATTTTTGGGTTTTTCATAGTTTCCTTATACTATCATTTTTTTTATTTTAATGAAAGAGCCTCGCCCGTGGACGAGCTATGGCCGAGGGCTTTTTGTCCAATATCTTTTCTGTATTGCATTCCTTCAAATGAAATTTTCTCTATGGCTTTGTAGGCTTTTTTAAGTGCTTCTTCTAAGGTATTACTGATAGCAGAAACCCCGAGTACCCGTCCCCCATTTGTGACAAGCTTGCCGTTTTCTGTTTTCGTGCCGGCGTGAAATACCACAATGTCCGGCTGCATTTCCGCTTCTTCAATGCCGGAAATAATTTTCCCTTTCTGGTAATTTCCCGGATATCCAGCAGAACAAAGCACTATATTGCAAGCGCAGTATTGTTTGTTTGTATTTCTCCATTTTATTTCCTGATTCTCAAGATCTCCGTCAATAGAAGCATTAACAACATCTAACAAATCAGTTTCCATTAGCCGCATATAAACTTGCGCTTCTGGATCACCGAAACGGGCATTGAATTCCAGCAGTTTGGGGCCATCCTTGGTGAGCATCAGTCCTGGGTATAAAATACCCACGAAAGGTGTATTGTCGGAAGCAAGACCTTTAATTGCAGGGGCAACTATAGTGTTTTCTATAATTTCAAAAAGTTCTTTGTCCACGAAAGGAAGCGGAGCAATAGCACCTACGCCGCCCGTATTCGGTCCGGTGTCATTTTCACCTATTTTCTTATGGTCTTGTGATGCCGGAAATATTTTACAACTTTTTCCGTCAGAAAAAGCATGGATAGAAATCTCTGGACCTTCCATAAATTCTTCTATCACTACTTCTTCGCCTGATGCGCCAAAAATTTTCTTTATCATCATGTTCTCAAGTGCTTCAACAGCTTCTTCTCTTGTTTGCGCAATGATTACACCTTTTCCAAGCGCCAAGCCGCTGGCTTTTATAACAATCGGCATTTTTCTTGCCTCGGCATATGCTTTTGCCTTTTCAAAATTATTGAATATTTCAAATTTTGCCGTCGGCAAATTATGCCGGCGCATAAAATTTTTAGAAAATGCTTTGGACCATTCAAGCTCTGCAGCCTCTCTAGTCGGACCCCAAATCCGCAGACCCTGTTTCATAAATTCATCAACGATGCCTAGCGCCAGCGGGTCATCAGGAAGAGCTAGCGTCAAATCTATTTTTTCTTTCTTGGCAAATTCCAAAAGTCTTTTTATATCAGTTGCTTTGATATCCACATTCACTCCTAAATTTTGCGTGCCTCCGTTTCCTGGCGCAAAGAAAATCTGTCCAGCTCTATGCGACTGCGCCACTTTCCATCCGACCGCGTGCTCCCTGCCCCCCGAACCGATTATTAAGATTTTTAATTTTTTCTGTTCCATAATCTTATTCTAATGTTCTAACGAACTTTAGAACATAGTTTTTCTAAAACTTCTACATACAATTCATTTTCCTTTTTCTTCAGCCTTGCGTATAAAGATTCAACGCTATCCCCGGGCTCAATTTTTTCAAAACACCTGCCCAAAACCGGGCCGAAATCAAATTCATGAGACAGAAAATGATTGGTGCAACCGGCATAAGTGGCATGATTGTCTAAAAAGTTTTGCATCGCTTTCTTTGTCATTTTCCCTTTGTTCCATAAGGCATCCGTACCATCGGGATTTTTCACGACCTCTTCCATTTTATCAGGTATCAAGCCAGGGTGAGTGTTTAGAATTCTATTTGGAAAAGTATCTATGATTTCGTCCAAGATAATTTGTTTCCAGCCGGCGAGGCAAATATAATCGGGGTTCAATTTTTGCAAAAGTGGTAATAGGGATTCTTTAGCTGGACAGATTTCACTTTCCAAATTATACGCTCTGGCATGTTCTAGCCCTGGGGCATCAACAATGTCAGAAATTACGGCGCAAATTTCAGCTTTAATTTTACCGGTACTCACTCCATCAATTATAGCTTTCAAGTTGGTGCCGGTACCGATGTTGGAGATGAGAATAGCTAGTTGTATTTTAGTCTTTTGGGACGTCATAATTTATTTCATTTTTGCGCTCTTTTAAATCAATCGGATACTCGCCTGTAAAAAAAGAAGTGCAAAGATGTTCCTTTGGCAAACCGATAGACTTTATTAATCCATCAAGAGATAAATAGTGAAGCGAAGTAGCACCAAGGAATTTTCTTATTTCTTCTATTGTTTTATTAGAAGCAATAAGTTCTTTTTGCATTGGTGTATCAATACCGTAAAAATCAGGGAAGCGAACCGGTGGTGATGACACCAGGAAATGCACTTCTTTTGCGCCGGCCTTGAAAAGCCTCTTCACGAGTTTCCTGCTGGTGTTTCCCCGGACAATTGAGTCATCAATCACTATAATACGCTTTCCTTTGAGTGTTTTGTGGAGTGGTATAAGTTTCAAGGCAACACTATTCCGGCGTGATTCCTGATCAGGCTCAATAAATGTACGGTGCACGTAGCGGTTTTTTACCAAGGCCATTTCAAGGGGTATTCCAGATACTTGGCTATATCCTATGGCCACTGGGAAAGCGGTATCTGGTATAGGCACCACTATATCAACTTTAGGTTTATACTCGTGGGCTAAAGTTTTGCCGAAGTTTTTTCTAACTTCATAAACAAGTTTCCCTTCCAGCACACTGTCTTGTCTAGAAAAATAAACATATTCAAAAACATCATGTTTTGGGTTTGCTTCTGCCAATCTAATGCTTTTTAATCCATTTTTATTTATAACAATCATTTCACCTGGTTTCACCTCTCGGACGAAGTTCGCGGCTATGGTGTAAAGCGCGCACGTCTCTGATGCCACGATGTAGCCCCCACCTCTTTTTCCTAAGCAAAGCGGCCGCATTCCGTATTCATCTCGTACTGCTACTAGCGTATCTTTATCCATCATCACAAGGGAAAAAGCTCCAGTTAAAAGCGGAAAAACTTCGGCAACTGCTTTTGGCAGAGACTCGCCTTCTTTTATATAAAAACCAATAGCATCGGCTATTAATTCCGAATCAGTTCTATTTTTTTGCAAAATTTTATGCGCAGAAAGAAAATTTTGTAGAGCTTTTACGCTAGGTAAATTGCCATTGTGCGCTAGAGCGAAAGTATTATCCTTGTTTATGACTGGTTGAGCATGGTCAAGGGCTTTTCCACCTGATGTTGAATATCTATTATGCCCTATACCCACATATCCTTTCAGGTCTTTTATGTTTTTTTCTGTATAAGCTTGCGCTACCAGCCCGGCACCTTTATGAGTATACATGTTTTTTCCGTCGCTTGTGGTGATACCGGAAGCTTCCTGTCCGCGGTGCTGGAGCGCGAATAAAGAGAAAAAGCACAGTTTTGAGACCGGCAAATCATGTCCGTATATTCCTACGATTCCGCACTTTTCTTTTAATTCGTTCATAAGTATTTAATTGCGTTTTTAAAAATTTGTAATCCTTCACCTGATTTTTCTATTTTTTTATTTTTATACTTGCCCCGTAGGAAGCTTGCTTTCCTTTGGGGCCACATAGGATTTTGGTGAGCGAACATCCCTCTTTCCGGATGAGGCATCAATCCTAGTACGCGCCCATTATAAGCTAAAACTCCAGCAATGTCATGTTCTGAACCATTTGGATTTTTCTCAAGATTTTGGAATTTACAAATTTCTCCTTTTGCATAAGTAAAAGCGATTTGTCTGTTCTTCTTTAAATTTTCATATTCTTTTTTATTTATTACATACTTTCCTTCCCCGTGCGCTATCGGAAGTGATATTTTTTTAATTCCCTTGAGCCATGGACTTTGTCCGACAACCTCCAAGTCTACCCAGCGGTCTATGTATTTGCCCTTTTTATTATAGGTCAATGCACCGGGCAGGATTCCTAAGTTAGTAATGATTTGAAATCCATTACAAATGCCTATGACGAGAGTGTCACGCGACAAAAATGCTTTAAGTTCTTTAGCTAAGTGATTCTTAAACTTATTGGCATAAGCTTTGCCGCTGCCGGTATCGTCACCATAAGAAAATCCTCCCGGGAAAGCCAGGATTTGATATTCCGAGAGCATTTTCGGTTTTTTTATTAAGTCATTGATGTGCACAATATCTGCTTTTCCTCCCGCCCACTCAAAAGCAAATTTTGTTTCTTCTTCGCAATTAAGTCCGTATCCGGACATTATTATTATTTTTGGTTTGTTTTTCATGTTTAATATATTTCTTGCTGATAACATTTTTCGCAGTAAATAATTTCTGGTCGGTCCGGTGCGTAAGTTGTTTTAAATTCTACTACACATTTCTCTTTTCCATGAAAATGATTTGTCTTACCGCGCCCGTTGAAGCTTTGCGAAGTCGGGTTGCACATACATCTACGATGCCAGAGCTTCATCGGATTTCTCATTGAAACTCTGTCGTAGTGCCTATAGTTATGATGTTTCCGCGGCAATGGAACATTTAATCGTCTGAGAATAGAAAGCTCTTGCGGTACTATTTTATAAGGTCTTTGATTTACTTCATCCTCAATGATTTTATCTAGGATAGAATCAGTCACATCTTTAATATTATCAGGAAGCTCTGACGATTTTTTTGTTGTTTCATATTTATTTATTTTTATTTCTGTCCAATTAAAACCCTTCTCTTTTGCTTCTTCTTTGGACAACGGGAAATAACTATAGGCTAATGTTTCATTATATCCGAAAAATGACAATTCGCTTGGGAAAAATTCTCCATATTTATACACCCTTCCCTTCTTGTCAATATAGGGCATAGCATTCATATGCTTTTTAATTTTAGGAATTAATTTCTCGTATTCTTCTTTAGTATATTGTTTGTTTAGAATACAATAACGTTTGTGTTTAAGTCCAATACAGCCGAACAAATCATCATTAGGCGAAACAATATGGTAAGAATATTCTATATTAGAACCCTGCGCCCAGCAGTCAATAGAAAATTTAACCATTGTCTCGTTGTCTCCCGCCCCCATGCAATCATAGACAAACCTGGCATTTCCGCCCCATTGGGTCATGTCGTACGAATCACGTGTTGGTTTTAAGAAACAAAACTGACAATATTTACAATCTTCTAGGCCAGTAGATTCAAAACATCCAAAAGCGTTCTTGGATTCGTATAAATAATTACCGGAAACATTTACGTTTTTTATTCCTTCCATAAATTTCCTTGGATATTTCAAGCTCTCTTTTTCGAACCTATCAAGTAATTCTTTTACAACCCTCTCGGAGCCGGTATCACATTCTTTCAGTTTATTTTTATATTCCTCTTTGGATAATTGTTCGTTAAAGAAGCAATAAGATTTTTTGTGCAGATTAAAACAACCAAAACAACTATTGCACCCTCGAAGATTTTTAGAAAAAGCGATGTCAAAACAATCTTCACAATCCATGGAAAAAACAACTCGGCTACACCTGCGCACATTGATACATTGATAGCAGAGCTCGGAATTATGGCACATATAAACATCTAAACAATTATTACCATACGAAGTAAAAGTGGTATATACACACTCTGTAGAATACTCTGTATTTGTAACCATAAAACAATTGCGGTTGTAGGTACCCATCATAGTGTACTCACTATTTATCAGAGTCGTATATTGACTTTGCATAGCAAACTGGGGAACCCTATCCATTAATTCTTTAAACTGCTTGAAGAACGGTTTAGAGAAATCATATTCTTGGCCGTATTCCGTGGCGTCCCAATCATCCGCCCACCAAGCCTTCGGTGAATATACAGGAGTTTTGAAATCTTGAGGAAATAAAGATACACACATTTCGCCTGTTTTGCCGCATTTTCTTTTATGGAAATTACGGTCATTTAAGAAACTCATCCTGCGAACGATGCGACATTCCGGGCAAAAGGTTGGGGGTGGTACTTCGACTCTTTCATAAAAATTGAAATCTTCGCTTTCGATAGTAAAATCCTTTTTACAATTTTGGCATATCGAAGATACTGAACCTGTCGAACGTGTTCTTTTTTCGCTTTGATTTTTCATTCCAATGTTCTATAGAATGTTAGAATGATTAATACACTTCCTGCTGGTAACATTTCTCGCAGTATAGCTGATAAATTTTCTGGTCTTCCGGTTTGTAAGAAGTTTTTATATTTATACCGCACTTTGCACAAGTGGAATCCCAGAGCGTTCTAGGATTTCTCTTCTTCATCCTGTTCTCATGTCGGCAATTAAAGCATTTGGAAGGGAGCGCTAGTTTGTTTCTTTTGTAAAAATTAATCTCGCGATTAATCAATCTGTAATTTTTTTCGCAGCTCGCGCAGGTCAGAACTTCATTCAGTAAATCATCGCTATAATCTTGCGGATTTCGCGGTAAATCGGAATATTTTATCGTTCCCAGTCCCTTTGTGCCGGGTATATCGTCTCTCCATTTGAAGCCTTGACGTAGGGCTTCCCCTTGGGTAAGCGGCATGTATTCGTTCACTATTGCTTCGTTATAACCGAACGGGCTTATTTCCTTTGCGAAAAATTCTCCCCATTCCTTGTTTTTTTTCATATGTTCGACTAATTTCGGGAAAAGCGTATTATATTCTTCCTTCGTATACTGTTTATTTAATATGCAGTATGATTTTTTTCGCAGGCCGTAGCAGCCGAAAACATCATTGCAGTTATAACAATGGTCAGAGTAAAAAACGTCATGAGAATCCACTATCTGCTGAGACCCGATTGTCCTGCTGGTATTGCCAAGCATAGTTAAGATTTGATAGCACTCTGTCGCTTCGCCAGTGAATGATGCGTCATAGGAATCCATAGCCTGTCTTACCGTAAAGCAGAACTTAGAATTTTCTCCGCTTTTTACATCAAAAGAATAATGGACGTTGTGGGCGTTGTATATATGATTTCCCGAAACATTATTGTTATGCGAGCCAAAAAAAGAGCGCTGAGGAAGATTATGGCGCAATGAATCCCTTTCTTTTAAAATATATTGAATGGCAGCTGGGTCGCTTAAAGGGTGGTCTTGTAAAAATTTCTTATATTCTTCTTTACTTACCTGTTTATTAAAAATGCAATATGACTTACCGACTTGCCCAACGCAGCCTATGCAATTTAGGCAATTCCGGCAGTCAAAAAGACCAACGCTTTCTATGCAGGCTTCGCATTCCTCTGAATAAAAAAGTTTAGTAGACTTTAAACAATCGAGGCATTCATAGCAAGACTCGGATTTGAATAAATAAAGATTATCCACGGAATCCCGGCAATTCCAGATAATATGCCCATAATCGCAATCCTCATCGTCCAGGCCCCCAAAAACCAGATAACAGTTTTTGCTTTGATTGATCTGGTTAGAGTATTCGCAGTTCTCAGTCTGGGAATTCATTATCGAAACTCGCGGAACTTTGTTAAATAATTCACCGAGTCGGTCAAAAAAAGGCCGGTTCCAATCTATATCCACTCCATATTCCATAGGATCCCAACCATCACTCCACCACTCAGAAATATCATAAACTGGAAAAGGCACATCTGGGTTGTAAACCGAGACGATCATTTTTCCCGACATGCTCGATGGCCTTTTGTAGAGAGTTTTGAAATTACGAAAGAGCGTACGGAGTTGCTGTCTGCACTCGGGACATTTCTCCGGCACCGGCACTTTCATCTTCTCATAAAACCCGAAATCATCCGGCTCAATGACGAAGTCCTTTTTACAGTTTTGGCATATTTTTGTTTCTGTTTTATTTTCCATTTTTACTTTACTCAACTAAAGTACTTTAGTGCACTAAAGTATCTAATACACCTCTTGTTTATAACAACTTTCGCAATACACTATTTCTGGTCGGTCAGGGGCATAGGAAGTCTCAATAGCGATATCGCACTTATCACATTTGCGGTCATAAGTTTGCATCGGGTTTAATTGTTTAATGCGGGCTCTATCCCGACAAAGCGGACAATGGTTTGGAATTGGAAAATTAAAACGGCGCAAAAATACCAATTCTTTAGGGATAATTTGATAATTTTTTCCACAGGCTTCGCACTTTAAAATAGCTTTCAGAATATCATCGGTGACATCTTTAATATGGTCGGGTATTGTCATAGTGGCATCAAGATATTCCCGCTGGTCAGGGTCGCGCCAAGTGAAGCCTTTAGCGAGAGCTTCCTCCTTAGTAAGTGGGAAAAATTCATAAGCGGTGGATTCATTGTATGCCCAAGGGCAAAGGTCAACCGGAATTTGCCCACCATATTTATGCGATAGTCCCCTTTTGTCAATGAAAGGCATATCATCCATTTGCTTTTTTATTTTCTCAACCAAAGGGAAATATTCCTCTTTAGAATATTGCTTGTTGAAAATACAATAGGATGCTTTATTCAAGCCGACACAACCGAAAACATATTCGCAACCGTGGCAGGCGAAAGTATATTCCGTATTGTGGCCACGATAATTCCACACGGCAAAGCGAACATTGTTGGCCAGATGTCCACACCAGCTATCTTCGTACATTAATTCTGAATTTGAGCCAAAATAAGTGAAATCATAACTATTTTTTACCCCTCCTTTAACAAAAAGATGCGAGTATTTTACATTTTCCGAATCTGAAACGTAGTAGACCTTGCGGGCATTTCTAGAATTGTATATGTATTCGCCCGAAATATTTACATTATTTTTCCCCTTTAGTGCTCGGCGCGGATATTTCAAGGAAAATTCGTGCGCCTGCCGTTTGAATTTTTCTAGGTTTACCCTAGACCTCAAATCAAATTCTTTTAATTTTTTCTCATACTCCTCTTTAGTAAATTGCTCGTTAAAAATGCAATTATTCTTGTTTCTTAAATTAACGCACCCGAAACAATTACTGCAATTTGTCAGATCAAGAGAAAAGTAAACATTCTGGCTATTCTCGCAATCTTGGGAGAAAAAGGTTTGAAAACAATGACGAACATCAACTGTGTCATAGCACATATCCGAATCAAATGAAAATGCTACATCAAGGCAATTGGTGATACGTAGGACAAAATTTGTGTAAGCATTATCTTCACCAGTAATATGGCGGAAGCACAAGTAGCCATTTTTAAGGAAGCTTACCGCATTACAGTATTCGCTGTTGGTGAGCGTTGTATACTCCGTGTGCAGTGCGGCTCTCGGTACTTCCTCCAGCAATTCTTTGTATTGTTCAAAAAAGGGCTTAGAAAAATCATAATCGCGTCCATAGCTCTTTGGATCCCATTTATCGCTCCACCAAATATCTTGTTTATAAACCTTGCAAGGCACATCTGGATGGTAAAAAGTAATGATATTTTCTCCAGTAAAGTCGCATTTTCTTTTGTACAGTATTCTGTAGGAAATCCAATTCATGCGTCGAAGTAAGCGACATTGTGGACACCACACAGGCGGTGGAACCTTTATCATTTCATAAAACCCAAAATCATCCGGATCGATGACGAAATCTTTTTTACAGTTTTGGCAATTTTTTGTTTCGCTTTCCATAATTTATCTATTCTACAATTCTATAGAATTATAGAATACTTCTTACTTCATCTTGTTTGAAAAATTATGATAAATGGTGTGCAACTTTTTGACATTTGTATTTATTATTTTGTTTTTACCCTCTATAATTATGATTTTACCATTTTTTTCTACTTTCCCTAGTTTAGCGTAAGAAATATTTTTTATTGTTCTTTCAAATACCTTAACATTTTTGGGTGAAACAGATACTAAAATTCTGCCTTGGCTTTCAGAGAAAAGTTTGGCATCTATGGATGTTGCATTTCCGGACAAGTTTTCCATAGAAACTTTACATCCGAGCATCCCGCCGAGGGAGGCTTTGGCAAGCGCAATCCCCAAGCCTCCCGAAGTTACAGAAATTGAAGAAGCTAGGAGCTCTTTTTGAATAACTTTCTCTAGGGCTTTATAAATTTTTAGGTTTTTTTCTATATTAACTTTCGGAACACTTGCTCCGTACCGAGCTTGCTCTGGTGCGGGGTTATTTCCAATTGAGCCCAACATTTTGAAGTATTCTCCTCCGCCCATTTCATCATTAGTTTCTCCTAATAAATAAATCACATCTCCAGTATTTTTAAACTCAGGCGAAACAGCTTTATAAAAATCAGGTATTACGCCTATCGTGGAGATGAGGAGAGTCGGCGGAATAGAGATAGCCACAGGATTACCTTGGATATCATAGCCCTTAAAATCATTAAACATACTGTCTTTGCCGGAGATAAACGGCGTACCATAGCCAACAGCGTAGTCATAGCAGGCTTTTACGGCTTCTACAAGCTGTGCCAAGCGTGTTTTGTCATAAGAAGAGCACCAACAGAAATTATCCAGTAATGCTAGGTGGGTCATGGTGCCGCCGCAGGCGATGGAGTTTCTGATAGCCGTATCAATAGCGCAGGCGGCCATGTGATAAGTGCTAATATCTCCATATGAGGGATAAAGGGCGGATGCTAAAACAACTCCCCTATTTGAGTCTAAAACAGGGCGAAAAACTTGTGCATCGGTATTTATGCGCCCAGCACCAGAGAGAGGTTTCAGCACAGAAGAGGCCTGCACCTCATGGTCGTATTGTTGTGAGATAAAAGCAAAACTTCCAAGGTTAAGACTTGCTAATAAATCTTCCAGAATTTTTGTGTGGGAAAATTCTTTGGGTATTTTTGCCTCGCCCGTAGGGCTACGGCCGAGGGGTTCAGGGTAAGTGAAAAGATAAGGCGTTGTTTCTAGGTGAGTTTTTGGCAAGCCATTATGCAGAAATTCCATATCCATATCCATGACTTTATTTCCCTTGTAATGAACAACACACTTTCCAGAGTCAGTGAATTTTCCTATTACCGTCGCTTCTACTCCGCGACTTTGCATCAGGTTATAAAATCTTTTCCATTTTTTAGGGGGCACAGAGAGCGTCATACGTTCCTGTGATTCGGAAATCCAGAT
>MFUY01000014.1 GCA_001787035.1 Candidatus Nomurabacteria bacterium RIFCSPLOWO2_01_FULL_41_12 | reverse complement strand
TTCAACGCCGACTGAACCCGAATTAGAAACTAGCGAGTCCATAAATGAAACATCAGAGTCTCAACCTACGCCCGAACTTACGGCGAGTGAAACAGAGCCGGAACCAACACCACAAGAGGAACCTGTGCCAGAACCCACACTAGAACCAGAGCCCGAGGCGAGCCCAGAGCCTGAAACAACTTCGGAGCCCCAGCCCGAGGCTGGTCAGCCTGCGGCTGATGCTTCATAGCTTTTATATTTTAGTATTACTGTACCGGCTGATATTGTTGCTGGTATTGGGTTTGCTGTTCCGGTGTCATTTGATAGTTTTGATCGCCTGAAGTATTTGGGGTGGGTTGATTGTATTGCTTTTGAAATTCTTGCTGATATTGCTGGTCGTACTGTTGCTGAAACTTCTGTTGAGATTCACCTAAAGGGGATGGAATATGTTCCCCTTTTTCTATTTCATATTGTGAGCCAAAAAAACATTTACCATCAGCCCATTGGCCTCCTTGCTTAATGCACTCTTCAGCTCCGCGATAATATTGTGTTTGAGATTCTGTCTGATATTCTGGTCCGTCTCCTGGGGGTTTAGCCCCAATACACTCTTCTGGATGAGTTTCACAATAAATTTTGCATTCTTCTCCCGTGCTACATCCACCTGGACCGCGGTATTCACCAGGAGGAAGACCACGAGAGGGTTTGCCACCATTGATGTCTGGTTGTCCAAATTGGAAATTGCAAGTTTTCCCATCCCAAGTACCTCCCTGTTTTATACATTCTTTTTGTCCAAAATCACACCTTGTTCCATTCCAATCGCCGTTCAGTTTAGCACACTCATCCATATTACCGGGGCCTGGTCCACCACCTGAAAAACTACCTTGCCCACCACTAGCTGGCGGAACAAAACTTTGGCATTCCTCCATATGATCTTTGCAATAAGCCATACATTCATCTGGTCCTTTGCACCCTCCGGGACCGCTGAAGTCGCCACCTCTTCCTGGTTCTCCATTTGGTCCGCCGTGTTCACCATTTGAACCGCCAAATTCACCGCCCATTTGAGACATAAAACCTTCAAAACAAGCGTGCATTTTCTCTCCCATGGCTTCTCCGCCAAAGAACCCACCGGAACGCATTTTCTCTACTCCCCCGGGGCCAAGCGCTCCTTCAAGGCATGAAGCCACTTCGGGCGGGGCGTCTCCCAAAACTTTTTCTATTTGTTGTCGTCCTTCCTCCATCCGGCGCAAATCGTCTTCTTTCAGGACTCCATTTTCTTTGGCCCATTCAAAACATGCTTGTTGATTGCCAGGTTGTTCGCAAAATGCCTGGCATTGCCTGCCCTTACATCCTCCCGGCCCTTTGCCGCCGGCTTTTTTAAAAGCTTCAATATGCTCTCTTTCTTCTGCCGGAATCATGCCATGTTTTTCGGCAAATGAAATGCATTCCTCAAAATGTTCATCCGACTCGCAGTATGCATCGCACTCCTCCTTGGATTTACATGCGCCTGGGGTCTCACCCTTTTTCATGAGAGGCATGAATATTTTTGCCTGTGCCAATTCTTCGGGGGGCAAAAATCCGCTGGCTTCAGCGAAAGCTAAACATTCTTCCATATGTTCCGGATTTTTGCAGTAATTTTCACAAGCATTTTTATTACGGCAATCACCCGGCAGACTCTTGCCGCTTTGTATCACGGCGCGCACTTTTTTGGCTTCTTCTAAATCACGGCCTTTCATCAAGCCATTTTCCTCGGCAAAAGCGATACATGCTTCAATATTAGCCACATCGTCGCAGTAGTTTTCGCAAGAAGCTTTAGAATTGCATCCTCCGGGTCCGCCTTTAACCCCCAGCACTTTTTCCGCAACACGAATTTCTTCTTCCGGAAGAAGCTGGTGTGTTTTAGCGAAGGCCAAACATTGCTTGCCGTTTAGAGGAAGCTCGCAATAAGCAAAACATTCTGTTTTATCTTTGCAATTTCCAAGCTCGATAACAGGATAAATAATTTCAGGCGCTGTTGCCGAATCGTTTGTTTGAGCGTAAATAACAAAAGAACCCAAAAATATTCCAAAAAAAACGACTATAATTGTCAGAAGTTTATTCATTCAAATGGGTTAGTTGTTTTAAAGGGGTTAGTCTTGTCTACTGGATTGATGTCCGGAACATTTTTTACCGGGTTTGTTTCTATGTCAACTTGAGGTGTTTGACTTAAAACCTCCACTGCTTCCTCGGTAGTCTCAACACGAACATCTTTGTCTTCTTTTTTGAAATACCAATAGAGCCCCAGAGCTAATACAAGAACTATGACTATTCCGGTTAAAAACTTCCCAGTATTTTTAGGCGTGTCATTCTCGTTTTCCATAGGTTTAAGTATATACCCCCTTATTTAACCTTCAAAGTAACACTGTGGATAAATATAATTGAACTGTTTTTGTTCTATTTCTTCCTCTTGGCAGCGCAGGCTTTTATAAAACTAGTAAAAAGAGGGTGCGGGTCAAGCGGATGAGCTAAAAATTCCGGGTGAAATTGCGTACCGAGGAAAAACGGATGTTTGCTCTTGGGTAATTCAGCTATTTCCATCAGCTGCCCATCCGGAGAGCGCCCGGAGAAGATCAATCCCTGAGCTTCCAGATCTCCGACAAATGCCGGATTTACCTCATAGCGATGCCGGTGCCGCTCTATTATTTCTTTCTTGCCGTAGCTCGCACGCGCAAGAGTACCTTCGCGCAAAATTGCTTTATACGCACCAAGTCTCATAGACCCGCCGTATAAATTATTTTTTAAATGCTCTTTCTGAGACTCCATCACATCTATCACTATATTCTTTGAATCCGGATTCACTTCCCTAGTATTAGCATCTTTAAGACCCAAGACATTGCGCGCGTATTCTATCACCATCATCTGCATGCCATAGCAAAGGCCGAAGAAAGGTATCTTATTTTCACGCGCAAATTTCACAGCCTTTAAATTTCCCTCCACCCCCCTTGTGCCAAAGCCTCCCGGCACGATTATACCGTCATATTTTTTTAAATCTTTCAATTTTTCAGGAAACTTTTCAAAATCAGTAGAATTCAACCAGGAAATAACGGGCTTTCTGTTTTGCGCATAGCAAGAATACTTTATCCCTTCAATGACCGACAGATAAGAATCAGATAATACAAAATCTCCCGTCTCAAAATATTTCCCAATCATGGCAATTTTCAGTATGTCCTTGCCATTATGCGCGTGTTTGGCAAAATTTTTCCATTTATTCCAAGCTTGAGTGTCCGTTTTCTTTGCATTTATGCCCATCAAATTGCAAAGCTTATCGGAAAGTTTTTCTTTTTCAAAATTAATAGGTATATCATAGATACTATCCACATCTGGGGCGGAAATTATGCGATCGGCCGAAACTGATACGATAACAGACACTTTTTCCTTCCTTTTTTCGTCTAAAGCAGTATCTCCCCTAGCAATAAGAATGTCAGGCTGTATGCCAGCGCCGTTTAGAGTGCGCACGGCATATTGGGTAGGCTTGGTCTTCATCTCGCCAATTTTTGAAGGTGTTGGAAAATAAGAAACCATCACAAAAATAATATCTTTTGGAGATTCAATTTTCATCATTCTAGCAGCCTCTAAGAAAAGTAAATTCTGATATTCGCCGACTGTCCCACCGATTTCAACTATCACCACATCTGCTTTAGCTATCTTTCCTGCTTTCTTAATGCGACCTATCACTTCTAAGGGAATGTGCGGGACCACTTCCACGCATTTACCTCCATACTCTAAATTTCTTTCTTTCTCGATGACCGTTTTATACACCCGTCCAGTCGTCATATAATTTATCCGGGTTAAATTCAAGTCAAGAAATCTTTCATAGTTGCCCATATCTTGGTCTGTCTCATCTCCGTCAGAGAGCACGAAAACCTCCCCATGTACTGTCGGGTTCATTGTGCCGGCATCCACGTTTATGTAAGGATCAATTTTTATCGCGGTCACATTAAGCCCGCGATTTTTTAAAATAAGCCCCAAAGAAGATGAGGTGATACCTTTCCCCACTCCGGAAATAACGCCCCCTACCACGAAAATATATTTTGTTTCTTTTTTCATGTTTTAATAGGAGAAAAATTCAAAAGATTTAAAGCGTCGTGGGTCCCCTGTCCTCTGGTCTCCGAGGGCGAAGGCGCCAAAATTTTTTGAATTTTTCTCCTCATTTGTTCAAATACTTCCTAACTGCCAGAAAGCTCGAAATCACTCCCAAGATTATACCTGACGATAAAATAATTGCAAAAATCTGAAAGAAATTGGAAATATAATAGTCATAAATATCAAGCCCAAGAAATGGGGTCATGTTGCGCCCGAACCAAGCCGTCGCGGGCCAGAAAAGAATCAATGTTATAATCGTGGCGATAACACCATAAATTACGCCTTCAATCATGAAGGGACCACGAACGCGCATTTTGGAGGCTCCAACCAGGCGCATCACGCCGATTTCCTCTCTGGCGATAAAAATGGTCAGGCGGATGGTATTGAAGGTAATAATAATGGCGATGACTATTGAAAGAAGAGTAATTAGAAAGCCAAGTTTTTGCGCACCCGCTATTATGGCGTTTAATCGGTCTATGACCAGTTTATTTTGGTGATAATTAACTTTGTCTATAATGGACTCGGAGCCTAGCACGAGTATATTATCCCCTTTCATAAAATTCGCGATACTTTCATATTGGGAAATCTCTTTCGCTTTGACATTAAGGTACGCCCCGAGCGGATTAGTCCCTATCTCGTCCAAGGCGGCAATAGTCGGATAATCATTCTTGTGGCGCTCGCGGAAAAGTTTCAGAGCCTCCTCGGCGCTGGTGTAAGTCACGTCTTTCACTTCCGGCAATTTCAAAAGAGAATCTTTCAATAAAATAATCTTCGCTTCAGGCGCGCCTACTGTAAAATAAATAGTGACATCCACCTTGTCTTTAATTTGACCAAGGGAAAAATACAGCACCGCTTGCAGTAAAACAATAAAAGTGATGACTGAAAGAGTAATAGTAACGACCAAAACCGCCGCAAAGGAGACCAGCCCGCCCCTGGTAAAATTTATAAATCCTGCTTTTATAATTCTTTTTAATTCGGTCATCATAAAAGTAGAGTATAGCACTTAATTGCCGTTCTTGGTATCGCGGATTACTTTGCCGTTTTCCATGGTTACTACCCTTTTCCCGACTGAATCAATAACTGCGCGATTATGCGTGGTTAAAATCACGGTCGTGCCAAGGTCATTTATTTTCTTTAAAATCTGGATTATTTCGTGCGTATTAATGGGGTCTAAATTACCAGTCGGCTCATCGGCGATGATGAGTTCAGGCTGATTGATGATAGCGCGGGCAATAGCGAGGCGCTGCTGTTCGCCTCCGGACATTTGATTGGGAAAATGCTCTAGACGATGGCTTAAATCAACCAGCTCTAGAACATGTGGAACATCGCTCGCTATCTCTTCGTCGGTCTTGCCGACCGCTTCCATGGCAAAAGCAATGTTTTCGTACGCGGTCTTATTAAGCAATAATTTGAAATCCTGGAAAACCACCCCGATGCGCTGGCGGAGCCTGGTCAAGTCATTATTTTTCAATTTATGCACATTGATAGATTCAAAAAAAACAGTGCCCTCGGTCGGATTTTCGTCCGCTAGAATCATTTTAGTCAGAGTTGTTTTGCCCGCCCCTGAATGTCCGACAACAGAAACAAACTCTCCCGCTACGACTGTGAGCGTAACATTGTCAAGCGCTACTGCGTCCTTATAAACTTTTGAAACGTTATTGAAGTAAATCATAAAGAATGAGAAAAGATTGCTTTTTCGAATGGTCTGGCCGGGATAGGGACCCGGAGAACCGAGGACCTGAGAAAAAGCAATCTTTTCTCATTCTATCACAAATTCTTCTCCGCCTCAATGAAAATATCCAACTCACCATCTAAAACTGCGTCAACCTTTGAAGTCTCCGCACCAGTCCTATGGTCTTTAACCATTTTATATGGATGAAGCACATAAGAACGAATCTGATTCCCCCATTCTATCTCCGTATTCTTCAATTTCATACTATCTTCTATACTCTTTTTTTCTTCCGTCGCCTTTTTAAAAATTCTAGCGCGCAAGATGGACAGAGCAGACTCCCGGTTCTGTTCCTGGGAACGTTCATTTGAAGCATGCACAGCAATGTTCGTCGGAAGGTGGACAATTCTGACCGCTGTATCTCTTTTATTTACATTCTGCCCGCCCGGACCACTGGATCTTGAAAATTCAATTTTTAAATCACTGTCTGCAATGGCAATATCCTTTTCCTCAAGCTTGGAAAATTTAGGCAAAATTTCAACCAAAATAAAAGATGTATGTCTCAATTTCTTTGCATCAAAAGGAGAGATACGTACGAGACGATGCACGCCAGTTTCATTTTTAAGAGTACCATAAGCACCCTTGCCTACTATTTCCACTGAAATATTTCTATATCCATTATGGTCATTTTTATTCTCATGGATAAGATTGATACTCCAGCCTTTTTTATTTACATATTTCAAATACATCTCAAAAAGCATCCGGCCAAAGTCTTCCGCATCGTCCCCGCCAGCGCCGGAAATAATGGTCAGTATCGCATTGCCTTTATCGTATCTCCCCAAACCTTCTTTTTTAGCTTTCAACTCCGCTAGCTCTTTTAAAACCCCCTGCGCTTTGTTTTTATCAGCCCAAAAATCCACCTCAAGCATTTTAGTTTCCAATTTTTCTATTTCTTTTTGGATATCATTGGTATCTTCTGTCATATTTCAATTATAGCACAAGGTCTAAGGCCTTTCTCTAGGGTATTGTGTGAACTTATATAAACCTATAAAATATATTTACCAGTTTGGTGCTATAGCATATTTTTAGCAAATTCAATTCATCTTAGATAAACTGAATGCGTTACGGAGATTTTTATCATTTTCAATACTGTCAGCAATGATGTAAATCAAATCCCTGCCTATTTTAAAATCCGCCTTTAGTAGCATAATCAAATCTTCACAGTCATAAGGATAGACCCACACGCTATCCTGCAGGCGAACAAAACCTATCTGGGAAAGAGTATGACGAACCTTATTTCTGACGCTTTTCCTTTCCTCTTTGATGTCAAATGCCAGAATTCTCCATTTTCCATCCCAGTGCTTTGGCTTTTTTATTTTATAATTAAGAAACTCCAGCCGTCTCAGTTTTGCTTCACCTTTAGGGGTCAGGCGGACAAAATTTCCTTTTGCAGTTTTTTCAAAAAATATCAAACCGGCACCTTTTAATCTGGCAAATGATCGGTTAAAAGAATACTTTTGAAATTTGCTTTTCAAGAAGTCTGGCTCGAATTTTGCCAAAATTTTTGTCATCTTTGGAGCCACGAGCGCCACACTTAATCCTCCCACGGCAAAAATCACGGACAATATTGTTTTTTGTAAATTTGTCCTGTGAGTTCTTTTGCTAGATTCTCTTTCCATTTTCCCCATATTTACAATTATATACTGTTGGCTAAAAATATGCTATAGCATATTTTTAGCCAACAGTATCAATTTTAAAGCCAGTGAACATTTTCTCCTTTCGGATGTCACTGGCTTTTTGAGATATGAGATCGTGTTGTTACCTCTTCACACTTGAACCATTATTCTAAGACTGAATCTTTCAGAACATCAGCCATCGAGTACCAACCTCGACGACCGACAATCCAGTACGCCGCGAGAAGTGCACCACGCGTGAATCCACTTCGGTCTCGCACTGTGTGCGTGAGCTCGATGGTGTCGGACGCACTGTCGAAGCCGACAGTGTGGGTTCCTGGGATTCTACCCGCGCGCGTCGACGAGATGTCAATTACGCGGTCGAATCCTGCTTGCGTCATCGTGTCCTGCAGAAGTACCGCTGTCCCGGATGGTGCATCTTTCTTCGTATCGTGATGCGCTTCATGAATCCACGCACCGTAGTCCGCCTGTGTAGCCATCCGTCGCGCGGTCTCTCTCACGATCACCTGAAACATATTCACTCCGACAGAGAAATTCGCCGCAGCAACCACGCCGAGCCCAGCTTTCTCCGCGTCAGCCCGATAAGTCGCCATCCGATCTCCCCAGCCTGTCGTGCCTATCACGACCGGCAAGCCACGCTCGATGTAGTGAGGAAAATTCCCCTCAAGCGCCTCGGCAGTCGAGAAATCAACGGCAACGTCCGCTTGCGCCCATTCGTCACTCCCTCGAAGTACATAACCCACAACTTCATTGCCTTGCTCAAGAGCCAACTGTTCGACGAGTCGGCCCATCTTCCCGTAGCCGACAATCAAAATACGCATGTGCTACCCCTCCTCGCATGTAAAGGACGACCGGCGAAGATTGGCTGTCTCTCCGCCGGTAAGCCCAAGCTACGACCTAAAGTCCGCGAGCACCTGTTCGACCAACTCCATGTTGGCCAGAGTCATCTCGCAGAGTGGAGAACGAACCTCGGCGGATGCGATGATACCAGCGCGTGCGAGTGCGGACTTCACTGGGACTGGATTCGACTCGACGAAGAGCGTCTTGAAAACCGAGTAGAGTCGACGATGGATCTTGCCCGCTTGAACGAAATCATTGGCAAGCGCGAACTTCACCATGTCGCTGACTTCGCGAACGTAGAGATTCGATGCGACACTGACGACACCTTCAGCACCGACGGACATGAACGGTAGAGTAAGTGAGTCGTCGCCACAGAGCACTGT
>MFUY01000013.1 GCA_001787035.1 Candidatus Nomurabacteria bacterium RIFCSPLOWO2_01_FULL_41_12 | reverse complement strand
GATATTATCTTTTCTGCTGACAAAGTTATTCGCAGGAATACAAGCGATGGGAGTGATAGTGGTCGTTTGGGGCTTGTAGGAGGTGGCTTACGAGATTCCACACGTGGTGCTTATTTTGATGTCTACGGTAACGAAGGAACGGCTCCTGGAGATATCTTAGCAGCTCCTGGACAGGTAAGCGGCGCCGAGTTCCGTGTGCGCAGCACGACACAAGGATTTGACGCATTGGCGATTATTGAAAGTGACGGCATTGCGACACATACAAGCTCTGCACAAAATGTGCTAACAATTAACTCAACCCACGCAAGCGGCGGATATTTAACCTTCAAAACCGATGGCGTCGCTAAGGGGTATATAGGAACAAATCATCCCAACGACATGGGCGCCGGAGCGGATGATTTCCAGATTGCTGCAGTTCCTCCGTCCCCTGATGTTGCAGGCTCGAATCTTTATATTCAAAATCAGACAGGTGTAGGAGGTAAAGGCATTATCTTTGGGACTGCCGGTGCTCAAAATATGAAAATTCAAACTGGCGGAGGGGTTATGATTTATGTTACCACTGAACCCACTGGCGGTTCAAAAGGAGGCGGTACTCTCAATGTGTCTGGTGATATCTACAAAAATGGGACAGCCTATACAAATCCTGACTATGTGTTTGAAAAATTCTTTACTGGCAATATAATACAATTTGCTGGTAACCCTGGGGCTTCTACTTATACAGGACTAAAGACTCTTGAAGAGATAGAGCAATTTACCAATGAAAAATATCAATTACCTCTTTTATATGCCGTTAAAGATGGTGGCTTGTTTGATAAAGGCGACGGGTTTCTGGCTTCTTTGGAAGAATCATATTTATATTTGTTTGATCACGAGAAAAGAATTAAAGAATTAAATCTAAATCTGGAAGGAATCGCAGGTATCACAATTCCTCTACTGGGTTCTCCTTCAGAATCCCTCGGCCATAGCCTTACGGGCGAGGCTTTTGTGAGCTCTTTCTTCACGAACTTATTTTCAAAAATCACCACCTGGCTGGCGGATGCGGGGAATGGGATAGTGAAAATTTTTGTGGGAGAGATAGATACTAAGTCTTTGTGTGTTTCTGATGACACGGGAGCAAAGACTTGTGTGAATAAAGCGGAGTTAGATGCCCTCCTCATCGGCTCCGGCGGAGGAAGTAATGGAAGCAGTAGCACCCCTCCTCCGGATGAACCTGCGACTAGCGAACCAGAGCCGGAAGTGACTCCGGAAGAAGAGCCGACACTCACCGCCGAAGGCGAGACCCCGCCAGAGGCGGTGGCTGAACCAGAACCTGAACCGGATTCGACAAGCTCACCGCAAGCAGAGCCCGAGCCTGCTCCGGAACCAACACCTGAAGAGCCAGCACCTTAAAAAACAAAATCCCCCATAATACGGGGGATTTTGTTTTTTAAGTATTAGCGTTGACTTTTTCTATGGTCGTGATTGCCGTATCTTCCGGTCCGATTTTGTTCATTATAGATATCACCTGCTGCGCATAACGAGGGACGATGTGCGGCGGATTGTATTTTTGAAGTATTTGTTTAGTGGTTTTATTGTCATAATGCTTGGCAGTATTTGGATTGTTACCTCCCAAATTTCTAGCCACAGTTTCTATCGCCTCTTCGTTTGACTTAAAGCCGATCTTACAAGAGCCCCAGCCGAATGGGTTGTTGGAAACTTTGTTGCAATCATGCTTGCCACCCGTTGATTCTCGGACAGCTATCGCCGGAAGCAATCGCCAATCAATGTCGTTTTTTTCAGCTTCCAAAACCATTTTCATGCCCAAGCCCGAGAGCGGCATATTGCGCGCCTTAAAATAAGCATCAATCGATTCGGCTTTAATTTTTCTATTTTGAGCATACCCGTCTATAGCCGGGTTAAGGGCAATAGAAGGCAGATCTCCATTATTCTGTTTTTGTGATAATACGAATTGAGAAGTCGAGATAATGCCAGAACCGGCCTGAAGGAGAGTTCCTCCCTGCAACCCTGATATTGTTAGTATTGGCAACAAAACAAACGACTGAACAAAGCGTATTAATTTTTGATTTCTCATAAAAAGCGATTTTGCCCCGCCAAACCCATATCTGAACCAATTTCAGTCAAAACCTAAGCTAAAACTGAAAAAACCCTTATCTAATAAGCTTTATGCTTAAAATAGGATTATATCCATATACTATGCTATTTAGAGTCCAAAGTCAACCCAAAGACCTTGTCGGCAACTTTATAGGCCTCACCTGCCCCCATTGTTACAAACACATCTTTGGGTCCCAGTTTTAAGCCCAAAACAGCCTTTTCCGCAGATTCAAAGTCGGGATATGCCTCTGCGTCTCCCCCCTCTAGGCGAATAGTCTGATTGATAGCCTCGGCTAATTTTTCACTGGAAACACTTTCGTCTTTGTCTTCTCTACCAAAATATATGGGCAGTAAGAGCACTTTATCCGCTAAAATAAAGCTTTGAGAAAAATCGCCAAAAAGAGCCTTGGTCCGGCTATATAGATGAGGCTGGAAAAGTACCGTGATTTTTTTCGCTCCGGCCGGATAAACCCCCACACCAATATCATTGGTGTGGGGGTAAAGCTCCCGCAACGCCTGGAGGCTTGCTTTAATTTCTGTCGGATGATGGGCATAGTCATCATAAATAATCGTGCCATTATTACTCTCCCCCCTTTTGTCCAAACGCCGCCAAGTGCCGGAAAAATGGTTGAGGGATTTTTGGGCATTTGTTAATTTTATATGGAGAAAATCCGCTACTGAGAGCGCCGCCGCCGCATTCATGCGATTGTGTTCACCTGGAACAGAAAGCTTTGGAACTTTATCTAAATATTTTTTATAATCTATGATTTTATTTTCACTCTGAGAAAGAAGCTGATCAAATGCATTCTTTATATCTGCCAAGTCTTTATAATAATCTAAATGGTCTGCTTCAATGTTTGTTATAACAGTAATAAAAGGAGCTAAATTTAGAAAATGCCTATTGTATTCGTCAGCTTCTACTACTAAGTACTTGCCCTCCCCCTTCCTAAAATTACTATTAAATTTTTTTACAAAAGAACCCACGACAACCGTTGGATCCAGGCCCGCATCCATCAGTATCTCCGCTACCATGCTAGTAGTTGTTGTTTTTCCATGAGTACCCGCTATGGCTATCACTTTATATTCTTTAGCAAATTGACCTAAGGCTTCAGAATAACTCATAACTATTTTGCCTGATGCTTTTGCTTTCTCAATAATTGCAGGCCCCCGGTAAATCCAGGCGTCGCTGTAAATATACAAATCGGCTTTGGGAATTTTAAAGCGATCTTTCAAGACGTCTTTTAGGACGGTCTTTAAATCAATTATTTTTATACCCGACTCTCGAAATGGGTCTAAGGTTTTAGGACTATCTTCGTCATTGATTCCCGATATTTCCATTCCGCGCGCGAGAGCCATTTTTGCAAGAGCAGAAACGCCTATCCCGCCAATGCCGATGAAGAAAACTTTTTTTATTTTTGATAAATTTATATCCATACTATTTCAGCTGTTTTATTATATCCATAAACTGATCTCCTCTATCATATTCGTTTTTAAAATATTTACCAAAAGAGGAAAAGGCTGGGCTAAAAAGAATAGTCTCGCCTGGTCTGGCGATGGCAAAAGCTCTTTTTACCGTATTGTTTATTCCCTCCTCGTTATAAACTTCTATTCCTTTTTTCTTAAATTTTACTACTTTATCGCGAATAGTTCTAGTGCCTTTCTCGTTGAATAGTACAACCTTAGAACAAAACTTTGGAATCTCCCGGAGAAGCTCAGTCATATCTAAAAATTTATTATCACCTCCTATTATAAGAACTATTTTTCTCTTTTTTGTATCTCCCACTGCCCACAGTGCGGCAATGGTTGCCTCTGGAGTAGTGGAGCTATTATCATTATAAATTTTAACCCCTCGCACTATGCGTAAAAATTCAAGTCTACCAGGGAGCGGAGTGAAAGTCGCAAGAGCTTTTTTTATTTTTACTTTTGAAATCCGAAGCAATTGAACCACTTCTACTGCAAGTTGTGCATTATATTTATTATGTTCACCCGGTAGATTGAAGTCCCGCCCTTTCTGCAACTTGTCTGAAGAAATAAAGATTTTACTTTTTAGTTTGAATTTTTTTAAAAATGGAAGTACTTTTTTACCAACAATCAACACATCTCCTTTTTTCTGATACTTAAAAATGTTGGCTTTATCAAAAAAATACTTACTTATGTTTCCTTTATAGTAATTAAAATGATCTGGAAGAAAATTCGTGAAAATTGCAATATGTGGTGAAATCTTGCTCTCCCCAAAGCCCTGAAGCTGCCAAGAATCCAACTCTAAAACAGCTATTTCCGTGTTTTTTACCTTTTTTAACAACTGTAAATTAGACACCTCTCTCACATTTCCTCCCAAAATAACTTTTTTGCCTGCTGATTTCAAAATATGCGCAATCAAATGCGTGACGGTAGACTTCCCACGTGTTCCTGTTATGCCAATAACTGGCAGATTAGAGAGCTTGGCGAAAAGTGACGCGCTCATTTCAACAGGAATTTTATTTTTTCTGGCCTCTTTAATATAAATGGAATCAAGCGGCACCCCGGCAGCTTTCAAAATAAAATCGGCATTTCTAAAATCTTCCAGCTTGTGCTTGCCCAAAACATACTTAATACCCTTGAACTTTTTTAATTTTTTAAGAGACTCTTTTAATTGCTCTTTAGTCTTCAGATCAGTAACCGTCAATTTCGCCCCACATTCTGCTAAAAAAGCAGCATCCCCCACCCCTCGCCCAAGGAGTCCGAGACCTATTACTGTTATTTTTTTATCTTGAAAAAATTCTTTATAATTATTCATGTAATTTTTTAAATTCTTCCATATCATCAAAATGATATTTTACGCCTTTAATTTCCTGATAATCCTCATGCCCTTTGCCGGCGCAAAGAATGATATCGCCCTTTTGTGCAAAGCTTACGGCTTTGGTAATTGCCTCACGCCTGTTTGTAATTGCCATGACTTTTTTAAAATCCATCACGGATAAATCTGTTTTCATTTCTGCAATTATTTTATCCGGATCCTCGCTGCGAGGATTGTCCGAAGTGAAAATAGCTATATCAGAATTTTCCGCGCCTATTTTACCCATGATTCTGCGCTTCAAGGGATCCCGGTCACCTCCACAGCCGAAAACGGAAATAATTCTTGCATTACCTTTTTTAATATCTTGGATTGTTTTTAAAACATTTTTGAGTGCATCTGGAGTGTGTGCATAATCAACTATAACCAATACGCCATTCGGAGATGTAAAGTGTTCAAATCTTCCTCTTGGCGGTTCTATATTTTTCAAAATATCTTTTACCTTTTCTGCTGAAAAACCAAGCAATTGACAAGCGCCAAAAACTGCAAGTGCATTGTACGCATTGAATTCTCCTAATAGTTTAGTATCGAGTTTATTATTAAAATCAGCTTTATTTTTTAAACCATAAGTATATTTTTTTGCTCGTATTCCTTCCAGCATCATTCTACCATGCTCGTCATCAGCGTTCGTTAAAGCAAAAGCGTCCACGGGAAGTATTTTGAAAAATTTCTTTTTGGCTATAAAATAATTCTCCAGGCTTTTATGGTAATCCAGATGGTCATGCGTTAAATTCGTAAAAATTCCTCCGGTAAAATTTATTCCCGCAACCCTGTTCTGGTCTAATGCATGCGAAGAAACTTCCATAAAGACGTATTTACAGCCCCTTTTTACCATTTCATTAAGTAGTTTATTTAAATTTATCGGGCTGGGGGTTGTGATTAGAGCCGGTCTTCTTTCGTCTACAACAATATTTTCAACTGTGCCGATTAAACCACATTTATACCCTAAAGCTGTTGCAATTTTATATAAAAGTGTTGCCGTTGTTGTCTTGCCATTGGTGCCGGTCACTCCGACAATTTTTAATTTTGCGGACGGATTGCCATAAAAATGCAGCGCTGCTAAAGCCGTAATCACCCGTCGTTTTAGTTTGAATTTTTTAATCAGGTTTTTCATCTTTAACACATCTCTGCACCTTTTGGCACTTTTTGAGTAGGCATCAGAAGCACTACTTTGTCCTCTTCGTCCGCAAGTCCTAGAGTGAGAAATTCGGAGAAAAAGGGTCCAATTTTCTTTGGAGGGAAATTAACAACCCCGATTATCGTTTTACCCACCAATTCTTCCTTGGTGTAATTCTGCGTGAACTGCCCGGACGACTTTTTAATCCCTATCTCCGGACCGAAGTCCACTGTTATTTTATACATTGGCTTCCTGGCCTCGGGAAAATCTTCTACTTCTAGTACCTCTCCCGCCCGAATATCTACTTTTGCAAAATCTTCGTAAGTAATCATAATTTAAATATATCATATTATTATAGTAAGAATAATTAGAAAAAAATAGGAGTACAGAAAAATATCAACAGACTTGTCTGTGACTTTTACGGAAAACCATTTATCTAAATAATGAGCAATACAACTGCCACTGTAAGGATTAAGATTGTATTTCCTGCGAAAATTATTCTCCGCCATGGTAAAAAAACAATCCCCTTTAGTAAAATACCATTGTAAAACAGTAAAAAAAATAAATATTCCTGTCACAATTCTATACCAGCTAAAAAGAAAAGCGAAAGGTAAACTAGCTAATAATAGTAAAAATAGTATCGTGTGCAGACCAAGAATCAAATGTATATATATTTTATATTTATTCATATTATTTATTATCTATCCAGTATCTTCTTTTAAATTTGCCTTCATGTTCAATTTTATTTTCCAAAATTCCTCCATTTTTTTCTATTATCTTCATAGAGCCTAGATTATCGTCATCACAGGTAATTAAAACTCTTTGAATACCTAAATTTTTGGCTATTGGCAAAGCAAGCCGAAGTGCCTGTGTGCCATAACCCATTTTTCTTTTTGTCGGACGCATATGGTATCCAATGTGACCACCTTTTTTCAGTAAAGTCTCATTTAACTTATGTCTGATATATACACCACCGATAAATTCATTTCCGTCAACTACCCAAAATTCTGAACTTGGGACCCTTCCCTCGAGTAAGTTAATACCTTTTTCTCTATCATCTATTTCGCCTAAAAATTGCTCAAAATCACTCTCTAGCTCCGAAAGATTTAATTTCATATACCGTTCCTGCCCTTCTGATTGAAATTCCCGCATTGCCTCAATAAAACTTTCTTTATACTCTTCACTTGGCTTAACTAGCTCTATCATAAATTTAATTTACTAATGCCTTCCTATGCTGTGGGGCATTTATCATTCCACACTTTTTCCACTTATAAACTTCTCCGGTTGCGGAGTTAATTGCTCCGCAAGGGCAGGGGTCATTCCTGCCCACTGATTTTTCACCATACAAGGACCCCTTTCGCAAGGACGGTCCTTGCGAAAGTTCAGTTTGACTCGTAATTAAAGTTTGTTTGGGTAAAGTTTCGCCGGTTTGCGTTCGACTACGCTCAGCACCTTCGGCTGTTATGGTGCTGATTAAAGAAAATACCTGCTCTTTAAAAGCCTCTTCCATTTCCTTGAACATCATCAAACCGTCTTTTTTATATTCGACAATCGGCTCTCGCTGGCCATAAGCCCGCAAATTTACCGAAGACCGCAGATAATCCATCGCCTCTAAATGTTCCATCCAAAGGCTATCGGTAGTGTAAAGAGCAATGCGACGAACAACTTCTAAAAAAGCTTCGTCGCCTAGTTTTTTTCTTTTCTCTTCAACTATTTGCTGTGCCATTTCTCTCTCGGCGATTATATTGCCAAGCAAGGTTTCAATCTCTTCTTTTTTTGAATGCAACATTATATTGCGCCTTTCGTAAATAATTTTTCTCTGATGGTTCATCACATCATCGTATTCCAGCGTATGTTTGCGGGCATCAAAATGGAAACCTTCTATTTTTGCCTGCGCACCTTCCAGGGTCTTGCCAATAAATCTATTTTCAATCGGCTGGTCCTCTGGTATACCGAAGCGTCCCATCATGTTTTTTATTTTTTCCGAGCCGAAAACACGCATTAGGTCGTCTTCAAGCGACACATAAAATTGCGTTTCACCCGGGTCGCCCTGGCGACCAGAACGCCCCCGAAGCTGGTTGTCTATTCTCCTCGCTTCATGCCTCTCCGTGCCTAAAACAAAAAGTCCGCCGACGCTTTTCACAAATTCATATTCTTCTTTGATGACAGGATTGCCTCCAAGCTTAATGTCAATTCCGCGCCCGGCCATATTGGTGGCGATAGTCACCGCGCCTCTTTTACCTGCTTGCGCAATAATCTCACCCTCCTTTTCGTGATTCTTGGCATTCAAGATTACGTGGGGCACACCAGCTTCTTTGAGATATGCAGAGAGAAGCTCATTTTTTTCAATTGAAATGGTGCCGATCAAGACTGGTTCTCTTTTAGTATTCAGTTCTTTCACTTTTTTTGCAATCGCTTGAAATTTACCTTTCTCGGTCTGGAAAATCAAATCATTATGGTCTATGCGCACTATGGGACGATTAGTGGGAATTACAATCACATCAAGCCCGTAAACTTTTAAAAATTCCTCCGCTGAAGTATAAGCTGTGCCTGTCATGCCGGAGAGCTTTTTATAAAACCTGAAATAGTTCTGAAAAGTAATGGAGCCGGAAGAACGGGTCTCTTTTTC
>MFUY01000012.1 GCA_001787035.1 Candidatus Nomurabacteria bacterium RIFCSPLOWO2_01_FULL_41_12 | reverse complement strand
TCAATAACAAAAAACACCAATTTTATTGGTGTTTTTTGTTTCTATTTATATCTTATTTATATTCCTTTCAAATCCTCCATCGCTTGGTCTACAGTCTTAAGCGAACTCGGGGCTTGAGGGATACGCCCCTCCGGACGCCCCACAGAGTCCCGCTCCGGCCTAGTGCTACCTTCGGGTTCATTTATCTTCAAATTTACGCGGGCATTGTTCTTCATACCGATTATCCGCAGTAATGTGCGGATAGCTTTGGCGGTATTGCCCATCCTCCCGATAATCTTACCCATGTCGGCAGGATTCACGGTGAGCGTGATGAGCACTCCCATTTCATCCACCGTACGATCAATCTTTATATCGTTCGGATTGTCCACAAGAGCCTTGACGACGTATTCCAGAAATATCTTATCAGCTTCTTCCATATTTTTAATAAATATTAATCTTTCTAATCATGCAGTGTTGCGACCCAATACTGCTATTACTGTAATAAGTATACAAAATTATTTCTTCATTTTCAACTCCTTTCTTTTAACTGTCGGCTTCTTCTTCGGCAACACGTTTACTTTCTTGCCTTCTATAATCTTATCATGCACTAAAAAATTATGCATCGTGTCGGAACATTTTGCGCCTTTGCTCATCCAATATTTTATTCGGTCAGCTATTAAATTCTTTTTCAAATTATCCTCTTTGGCCTTTGGATTGTAAGTGCCGAGTATTTCTAAAAATCTTCCACTCTTAGTGCTGTTCTTGGAGTCAGTCAAAACCACCCGAAACGCAGGGTCATTTTTTCTACCTATTCTCTGCAGTCTTATTTTTAACATAAAAAGAGTTTATTATAATATGCTAGAAAAAGCAAATTATTTTAATTTTTATGTTATAATTACGTCATTTCAAGCTGTGCTTATATTAAAATGAATGAATAAAAATACAAATAAACTTCAGGGCATTATATCCATCTCATCAAAAGGTACCGGATATGTGGCTCCGACCAAAGTCGGAGTCCCGACAGGGGTCGGGACAGGAATCGGGCAGGACCCGGAAATTGATTTCAGGCACTTAAATACCGCGCTCCATGGAGACATGGTGGAGATAATCCTCCACCCAAAAGGAAGTGGACGGCAGACTGCCGAAGTATCAAAAATAATTTCCCGCGCGAAGATGCATTTTGCCGGAGTATTAGAAAAGGAAAATAATATGTTCTTTTTAAAGCCGGACGATACAAAAATGTACACGGATATTTTAATTCCGGAAAAATCATTGCATGGCGCCAGAGCCGGAGTTAAAGTTTTCGTGGAAATAGTTTCCTGGCCCGACCCCCGTAAAATGCCGGAAGGACGCGTGGTAAAAGTTCTAGGCACTCCGGGGGACAATGATACCGAAATGCATTCAATCGCAATGGAAAAAGGTTTTGATTCGGAGTTGCCGGAAAAAGTTCACAACGAAGCAAGAAAAATAAAACATGATGGCATAAAAGAAAGCGACTATGTAGGGCGCCGTGATTTCAGAAAAACCCTCACTTTCACCATTGACCCGTCGGATGCGAAAGATTTTGACGATGCAATATCATTTAGTAACCTGAAGCAGAAACATACTTTTCTGAACGGTCTGGCTGGGGTCGGGGCCCCAGAGAACCGAGGACCTGAAGAAAAGAATGTTTCTGCGGAGGGGGAATTATATGAAATCGGCATTCATATCGCCGACGTATCGCACTATGTTAAAGTTGATAGCGCTTTGGACGAGGAAGCTAGAACGCGAGGGACATCGGTCTATCTGGTGGATAGAACAATACCGATGCTACCAGAAATACTTTCCAACGATTTATGCAGTTTAGTGCCCCATAAAGACCGGCTGACAATGAGCGCGGTCTTTACCATAGATAAAAATACAAAAGTCATAAGCGAGTGGTTTGGACGCACAGTGATACATTCTCAAAAAAGATTTACTTACGAGGAAGCCGAAGAATCTATTAAAAAAATCGGAGCCCCGCTCCATAAAGAACTGTCTGTCTTGAATAACTTATCCAAAAAATTAACCAAAGAAAGGTTTGCTCAAGGCGCGATATCGCTCGATCAGGAGGAAGTGAAATTCGTCTTGGATAAAAATGGGGTCCCGATAAAAGTAATTAAAAAAGAACGAGGCGATTCAAATAGATTGATTGAAGAATTTATGCTTCTGGCAAATAAAAAGGTGGCAGAAGTATTGTCGCCCACAAAAAACAAAAGTAAAAAAGGTATAATGCAAGATGAAAGTGTGTCCATTTATCGTATTCACGACCTCCCCAGCAAAGAAAAAATGGCCGACTTGGCGTTTTTCTTGCGAAGCTTGGGGCATAAAGTAACGCTCCAGAACGGGCTTATCCCAACACACGAAATCAATAGGCTGCTGGAGCATTTGGCGGGGAAAGACGAGGCTGACACTGTGCATCGCGCGGTGATAAGGTCTATGGCCAAAGCAATTTATTCCACTAAAAATATCGGACATTACGGCTTGGCATTTGAACATTATACGCACTTCACTTCCCCCATCAGAAGGTATCCGGACATTATGGTACACAGGCTTCTTAACGACCATCTTTCTAAGAAAAAAGTAGGCAAGGATAAACTGCATGAATATGAAAAAATCGCCAGAATCTCGTCCGAACAGGAAAAGCGCGCCTCGGACGCGGAGCGGGCTTCTATTAAATACAAACAAGTTGAATACATGAGCCGAAGGATGGGACAGAAGTTTGAAGGGATTATAAGCGGCATCACCGAGTGGGGCATTTATGTGGAAGAAATAGAAACAAAATGTGAAGGTCTGGTGCGGGTGCGGGATATGAAAGATGATTTTTATATTTTCAACGAAAAGAAGCTAGAATTGTCGGGACAAAAGAAGAAGAAGAAATACCGCCTAGGTGACCGGGTTAAAATAAAAGTCAAAGGGGCGGATTTGGAGCGAAAAACAATTGATTATGTTTTAATATAATTTTACTTAGCGATTTGGGTGGCTTCTTCAAATTTTACCGAAAGAAGCTTGGAAGCACCGTTCTCTCCTATGGTCACGCCGTAGAGCACTCCGGCGCGAGACATCGTCTCCCTATTATGAGTCACCACGATAAGCTCCGAGTGTTTGGAGAGTTTCTCCAGCATATCTCCGTATTTGCGCGAATTTGCTTCATCCAGAGCGGCATCCGTCTCGTCCAGCACCAGGAAAGGCGGAGGATTGACTTGCGACATGGCGAAAAGTAAAGCAATAGAAGTAAGCGACCGCTCCCCGCCGGAGAACGCATGGAGTTCTTTGACTTTTTTCTGGGGAAGCGATACATTTATCTCTATCCCTTGTTCTGGAGTCTCTTCTTCTTCAAACTCTTCACTTAATTCAGCCTCTTCGTCTGATTTTCCCAATCTCTTCTTTTTAGTTTCCGTAATAATAGATAAAGAAGCTGTTCCCCCGCCAAACATAAGTTTAAAAAATGCATCAAATTCTACGTTTATCTTTTTAATACCCTCTTTGAATTCTATATCTATCTTTTCTTTCAGGTCATTTATAAGTATAACCAGAGATTCAATGCTTTTCGTCAAATCCTCCATTTCTTTCGAGAGAAATTGGTCCTTCTCCGAGACTTCCTTGAATTCTTTCATCACCTCCGCCCCACTACCAAGACCGGCATCTTCCAATTTTATTTTTAGACGCTCTATTTTTTTCTTTAGTTCCACTTGCTCTGTTCCGTCTATTAACACCTTCCCGCCAGTAGGCGCGCCTTCGGCGGAAAAATCTTTGTAGGATAAAATGTCCTGCCCGATCAATGCCGTACCTTCTTTTATTTCATTTTCAAAAGCATACCTTCTGTTCTCCAGATTCCCTTCTTTTATGGCAACAAGCTCCAGGGCAGAAAACAATTCCTGGTGCCTGACTTTAAATTTGAATTTTTCTTTCTCCAGATCGCGCAAGGCTTCCATCTCCTCGTTTATCTCTTTCTTTAAAACTTGTATTTTTTCTGACAGCTTTTTCTCCTCTCCTTCTATTTTTTTTATTTCAGAGAGAAGACCGACTTGTGAATTTCTTAATTCTTGCAGCTCTTTTTCTTCATTTTGCCTTTTCTCTATTTGCTCTATTTCCATCTGCTTAAGCTCATTTCCGCACAATGGGCATTTCCCTGCAAGCTTTACTTTGTTTTCTTTTATTTCCAGCATCCCCTCTATACGGCCCAGCTTGCGCTCTATCTCGCTTTTAGCCGCGCGATTTTCATTCAAAGCCTGTTCAACTATCTTTAATTCTTCTATTTTTTTATTTCCTTTCGCAGAATTTCCTTCTTCCACATCGGAAATCTTGCCGGCAATGCTTTGAAGTTCACTTGAAATTTTATTTCTTTCAGTCAATAAATTCTTCTTCTCCATATCCAGATAAAAACTTTCTTTTTTAAGATATTCTAGGTATAAGGTTCCAAGCTCTTCCTGCATAACTTTGCCTTTCTCAAATTTCTCCACCTGCTTCCGTAGAAAATTAAGATGCGGGGCATTTTCTCTACGCATTAGCGTCACTTCTTTCATGTTTTCATTCGTACGTTCCAGTTTTCGCTCACTTTCTTTTATTTTATATTGATAAATCTTAAGCCCTAATGCATCTTCCACCATGGCGCGCCTCTCTTTCATATTTGCATTCAAAATCCTATCGGCTTCACCCTGTGAAATAATGTGGTGCCCGGAAGAACCGATATTGACTGATGCCAAAAGATTATGAATGTCTTTTAACCTGACCTCCGTGCCATTTAAAACATATTTGTTTAATCCATCCGGAAAAACCTGTCGAGAAATGCTAATAGTGTCATAATTTAAATTAGTAGTCTCTCCCCCGTCATTTGTCAGCTTAAAAACTTTATCGATATTATCAAAATATATGGTAACGGTCGCTTTTGTCCCTTTTGGTAAATTTTTTGAGCCTTTAAAAATGAGGTCCGAGCCAGTCTTGCCGCGCATGGATTTCATTGATTGCTCGCCCAAGACATAGCGGATAGCTTCCACCACATTTGATTTTCCAGAGCCATTCGGGCCTACGATGCAAACAATGGAATTGTTGAATTCCAAAATTGTTTTTTGAGAAAAAGATTTAAAGCCGTTTAATTCAAGTGTTTTAAGCCGCATAAATTTAATCAAGCCAGTTTTTTATTTTCAGCGCATTTAAGGCGGCAGATTGTTCTGCTTCTTGTTTACTCTTGCCTTTGCCTTCGGCAATTAAAATAGGCCCAAAATAAATGCCCACCGTAAAATGCTTATCGTGGTCAGGGCCGGACTCGTGCAACACTTTATAAGCAGGCGTAACATTTACAAACTCCTGCGCTTTCTCTTGTACCAAAGATTTCGCATCGCGCCAAAGCTTTTTATTTACTATCTCTTCTGTTTTAGGCAAAAGGGTTGTGTTCACAAATTTGTGCACAGCGTCTATTCCTTGGTCCAAGTACAAAGCTCCGATGTATGCTTCATAGGTATTAGCCAGAATATATTGTCTTGCTTTGCCATTATCTTTGGCTTCACCTTTAGATAAAAGCAAATAATCATTCATGCCTATTTGGAGGGCCACCTCGGATATGATAACAGCGTTAACCAGGGCCGAGCGCAAAGCGGTTAATTCCCCTTCTGTATAATTAGGATATTTTTTATAAAGAAAATCCGTAACGATGAGCTCCAGCACGGCATCGCCTAAGAACTCCAGCCGTTCATTGTGGGCCAGCGGTACGCCTGGGTTTTCATTTATATAAGAACGGTGTATAAAAGCCTGTTGGAGCAAAGTTTTGTCCTTAAAAATAATACCCGTTTTTTTCTCAAAATTTGAAAAATTTATCATATTTTTACTTTCAACTTTATAACTTTTTATTATTATTCAGTATTTCAATAGCTTTTGTAATAAGCGGAATAATGTCGTTATATATACGCAACTCCGGTATAGCTGAAAGTGGAAACCACCTGGCGCCATCAAGTCCGCCGGACTTTTCAAGTACAAGCTCTTTGTATATGCTTTCTGCTAGAAAATATGTCACTTTCTTCAAAAGTTTACCTTTCTCCGGGTGGCTAGCAATATACTCATTTTCTCCTAATTTCTCTTTTATTACAATATCAAGCCCGATTTCTTCTTTTATTTCTCTCATAGTCCCCACTGCTACGTCTTCACTGGCCTCCAGCTTCCCTTTTGATAAAGTCCAATATCCGAATACGTCGTGTACTAAGCCAAAATACACTTGTCCTTCATGCCTCGCATATACTAAAGCTCCGCCTAATTTTTCAGTAGTAATTTTTGCTGGGTCAAAAGAATCGCTTTTTTTTACTTTGCTTTTTTCATCTTTACCGGGCTCGCCCAGCTCTTTGTAAACTGCGCCGAGCACGCCGTTAACAAATTTACCGGAATTTTCCCCGCCGAAAGTTTTCGCCAGCTCTATCGCTTCATTGATAGCCACTTTGGGCGGCACTTCTTTTCGGTCACCGAAAAGAAGCTCGGTCAGGCCAATGCGGAGTATGTTCCTATCTACCACGGATATTTTATCAATCGGCCAATCAGGCGCCGATGCTACAATAATTTCATCTACCACTTTCTGTTTCTTCATCACCTCTTCGGCTAGCTTATAAATGAAAGCATCATCTTCGAGCCCAGGCGCGAATTCTTTGATATTCTGTTTAATAATTTCTTTAATATCCTTTGGCCCAGAGCCTACCCTCGGGCGTAGCCCTATGGGCAAGCCAGGCGAGATCGTGTCTTTAGGATTATTGAAATCCCACTCAAAAAGCGTCTGAAGAACTATTGATCTGGAAAGGTGCCGGTTAGCCATAACTTTACTAACTATTTCGCTGCTTTTTCTTTCGCTTTAGCTTTTTTCTGCTTCTTTTCTGTCTTTTTAATCAAATCTAAAACTTTTTTCCCTCGATAAAATCCACAGGAAGAACAGATTGTATGGCGTCTCTTTAACGCTTGACAATTTTCACACTTACTAAAACTCGTACTCACCAACGCATGGTGGGAACGCCTGTTTTTAGTATGCGATTTTGTACTCCTCATTCGGACCACCATAATGCACCTATCCTAACACATTACATATGAAAAGCAATTTTGAAAAAATACAAAATATGTTATTATAGTGGTCTATGGATAATGAAAAAGATAATGTTATGGACAAAAATGATCATAGAATTCTGGGTAAGGAACTAGACCTATTTACGTTCTCTGAGCTGGTTGGACCAGGACTGCCACTCTGGACGCCCAAGGGTACTGTCTTGCGTGAAGAATTGGATAAATTCGTATGGGAACTGCGAGCAAAATATGGTTATAGCCGAGTGACTATTCCTCATATAACAAAGCGTGAATTATATGAAACATCCGGACATTGGGACAAATTCTCCGATGAGCTTTTCCGTATTACCTCTCGTGAGGGGAAAGAATACGCCATGAAGCCGATGAATTGCCCACATCATATTCAAATTTTCGACCGTAAACCGCATTCATACAGAGAAATGCCCCAGAGATACGCGGAAACAACCATGGTTTATCGCGATGAGCAATCTGGCGAGCTTGGAGGCCTGACACGCGTTGTTTCTATCACGCAAGATGATTCGCATGTTTTCTGCCGAACAAATCAAATTAAAGAGGAATTTCTAAAAATTTGGGACATTGTTGACAGTTTTTATAAAGCGTTTGGCTTAAGTTTGAAGGTAAGATTATCTTTCCGCGATACTAAAGAACCAGGAAAATATCTCGGCACAAAAGAAATCTGGGATGTAGCGGAAAACGAACTTCGCAATATTGCCGAGGAACGCAAGAAAGAGCATAAAACTGATTATTTTGAAGCACCTGGTGAAGCGGCGCTTTACGGACCAAAATTGGATTTTATGGCAAAAAGCTCTGCCGGTCGTGAATGGCAAGTAGCAACTATCCAACTAGACATGAATTTACCGGAAAGATTTAACCTTTCGTGTATAAACGAGCGTGGTGGAAAAGAACGCATTGTTATGATTCATTCAGCTATTAATGGTTCTTTAGAAAGAGGCGCGGCGTTTTTGATAGAATATTATGAAGGAAATTTTCCCCTCTGGCTTTCCCCCGTGCAAGTCAAAGTCATCCCCGTGCGCACTAGTCATAATGAATATGCAAAACGGGTTTTTGAATTGTTAAAAGAAAATAATATCCGCGCGGAATTAGATGACGCTGACGAGAATCTCGGCAAAAAAGTCCGTGATGCTAAGACAAATAAAATGCCGTATTGGATTGTCATCGGTGATAAAGAAATAGAAGCTGGAAAAGTAACCCTGGAATCCCGCGACTCGGGTCAGTTGGGGCAAATGACAAAAGAGGAACTCGTGAAAAAACTTTTGGAAGAGATAAAAGATAAGAAATAGCTTAAATATCAATCTCAGCTAATTTGGCATTGGACTGGATGAAAGATTTGCGGGGAGGAACTTCAGAGCCCATCAGGATATCGAAAATTTTATTCGCCTCTTCGGCATCGGAGATATCCACTCTCTTAAGAACGCGGTTTTTCGGATCCATCGTCGTCTCCCAGAGTTCTTCCGGATTCATTTCTCCGAGGCCTTTAAAGCGCTGAATATGGATTTTATTGGTTTTTGTTTTGACCTCTGTTTCTTCTTCTCCAACGGCCTCCTCAGGACCTTCGGCTTCCACTTCCTGTATCTCGCTTATCTCCGCCCCCTTGTCGACAATTTTTAATTTCTCATCATCCGTGTATGCGTACGATATTTCTTTCCCTTTTTTTATTTTATATAAGGGCGGCTGGGCAATATAAATA
The DNA here is from genome assembly GCA_001787035.1 of Candidatus Nomurabacteria bacterium RIFCSPLOWO2_01_FULL_41_12. Classification (GTDB taxonomy): domain Bacteria; phylum Patescibacteriota; class Minisyncoccia; order Phycocordibacterales; family UBA9973; genus UBA9973. Next base: position 76 of record MFUY01000012.1, on the reverse strand, counting down.
TATCCGGCATCAATAACCTGCCTGAAATATCTATAAAATAAAGTAAGGAGAAGGGTGCGAATATGCGAGCCGTCCA
>MFUY01000011.1:32483-38659 GCA_001787035.1 Candidatus Nomurabacteria bacterium RIFCSPLOWO2_01_FULL_41_12 | reverse complement strand
CGCCGTAGTAGCCACCTTCGCCGTAGTAGCCACCTTCGCCGTAGTAGCCACCTTCTTCATATTGAGCCAGAAGCGTAGAAGAGGAATTGGAAATAAAAGACGCCCCAATAACTAAAAGAAGAGCAAAAACAAAAATAATGGACTTAATTATTTTACTTCTTAAACTTTCTTTTTGTTCCATAAAAATTTATTAAATACTTTATAAGCGCCGACAAATTAAATCACATTATAGTATATCATAGCATATTATCCTACTCAACCCTCACCAGCCCCCTAGCGTTTGGCTTCAAATGGTTATGATATTTCCACTCTCCAGCTCTGTTAAAAACAAAAGCCCAGGCCTGGCCTTCTGGTATAGGCTCCAAGGGGTCAAAAGCAGAATAAAGAGTATGGGTGGGGTGTAGGTCAGACGCGGGCCAAGCATAAGCACCGCTCTCATTCCACCAAACTACTTTCTCTCCTTGCTTGATGTTAACTTCCAAAGGAATAAACCCATCCGGGGTTATTTTAACAACTATGTCTCCTTGAGCAATCATATCCTTCGCAATAAATAATATTTCATCTTTAACACTAGGTGTTTTAGAAGGAAAGTAAAATAAATATAGCCCAAAGAACAATAGAATAATAAGAATCAATGCGCTTTTTCGGGATTCCTTGACTAAAGCCATATCTCTATAATACAATAGAGGCATGTCTAATAGCAAAATTTTTCTTATCATTATTCTCGTGCTCGTAGCTATCGTATTGGTATTTAACTATTCTGGTCTAAAGCCTAAAATACCAGAATCCCTCCAGCCCTCCACCTATGCCGATGAACAAAAGCTCATGCAGGATATCGGGCCAAATGCCACTCCGGAAAAACAGCAAGAGTATTTCCTTTTAGCACAGCGCTTGGCGAAAGAAGGAGATAGTATAACGATTAAAGACTGCAAAGGTAGCCCCACGGTTCTTAAAGCTATCCCTGGGAAAATAGTGTCAATCATAAACCAAGATGAGAAAAATCACCAGATTACACTAGAGTCCGGAAAATACAAGTATGCGGTAGCAGCAAATAATACGGCAGAAATCAAATTTGATTTGTTTAGAGGAAAAGGATTTTATAGTTATGGGTGCGACAGGGTATCTGGCCCGGCCGGTATTCTCTTTGTAGAAGAATAATCTTTTACAGCAAATAGCTAATTCATAAACTATGCTACATCATGACCAAAACCAATATTGCAACCATTGTTAGATATGCGATGGTAGGTGTGGTCTTATTTGCCGTCGGGTATAGCATCTTTTTTACCGAACATAATGTACCATCAACACTAGAGGAAAGTGGCGCAGTCTCTAAGATCTCAGACTTTAATGTTGTAAAACTCCGAGAAGAGTGGACAGAGTATATTCATTTCGCCGGGGCAGATGTAGCTTATAAAGAATTTAAAACAGCCTATAGTAAAAAGGACTTTCGCATTCGTCATCTTGCTTCCCATCTTTTCGGAGAAATACTTTACCAAAATGAGGGCATGAAAAGCGTGACTTTATGCGACTTTGCATTTAACCCGGGTTGCTTTCATGGTTTTGTGAGCGCCGCGATTGTAGAAGAAGGCTTAAATGCGCTTTCTGCCCTAGACGCTGTTTGCCATCAAGTGGTCGGCTCCGAAGCAATCAGTTGCCAACACGGCACAGGACACGGAGTCTATGACTATATGGGCCCCAAACGTTTTATGGAAGCGCTAGAGGCCTGTGATAAGCTAAAACCTATTCATCCTATAGTCAATTGCACCCTCGGTGTTTTTATGGAAGCAAGCATCCCGACCGCATCGGACGAATTTCTGCAAATCCGACCCCTAGATACAGAAAATCCTTATGCGCCCTGTCCGGCGATGCCAAAGAAGTATCATCAATCCTGCTATTACCACCTTGGCCCTTGGTGGCAAGCTGTATTTGGAAGTGATTTCACACGTATGGGGAAACTTTGCGAAGCCGTTAATAATATGGATGACAAAAATGCGTGCTTTCTAGGAATTGGTACAAGTTCCGCTGCTTCAAGTAATTATGAGGTAGCTTTAACAATACAACAATGTGAAAAAATGCCAAATAAAGAAGGAAAACTATTTTGTCGCATGTCCGCCACCGAACAATTCTACGGACTTCTACCTGTCCGGCAATTTGCGCCAAATATTTGCGAGGGACTAGGTAAAGAAAACAAAAAACGGTGCTTAGAAAGAAGCGGCCCCGGCAATAAATAAATTTAAAATCAGAATCTCTCAACGGGCTGGTTTAGCTGTTTAGTCCTGCATATACCCTTCCAGGCATCCGGCACAAGTTTTGTTTCGCATATTTCTATTACTTTAGTATATGAGTAATAAAATGAGAGCCGTGGAATAATTTCCGAAAAACAAGCCTCTTTTTCTTCCGGGCGCAAAATATCTAAGGCGCAAAAGTTAAGCGCACTTTTGTATTCTTCCTCCGGCTTTGCATACCACAAAAAGCCGGTCGCCAGCCCCCTGATGCAAGGAAGATATAAATTCGGTAAAGCAGAACGGCAAATGGCAATATCCGGATAATAATCTTTCAAGTAAAGCTTAGTCTGCATATTATATCCAGCCAGATACCACATCGCCACCTCGGCATTACGCATATCAGGAATTTTAGAAATAATTGCAACAACCTTTTTAAAATCTCCGCCAGTTACTGATGATACAACGCTTTTCATATTGCCATAACAAGGCTCTTGATACTCTTTGAGTTGTCCGTTACAGATCTTTAATGGATCTTCCGGGTCAATCATATCCATAGAAAAACCGAATTCCCCCTCTATGTGAAAATCAGAAATAGCATTGTAAACTCCGGAAGCGCAGCGGTAAAGACGGTCTTTAGTATCCGAAACGAGTTTACATATTTTAAGTCCTTCTCTAATTATGGCATCCGCATTACCGAAGAGACGCTTGTCGTGCACACCGGCATTCCCATGTCCAATGCCGTGATAGCATTGTTCCGGAGACTCCGGATTTTCCACAGAGAGCTTGCGGTCAATATATGTGCAAAATTTGCGCGCCTCTTCAATATTCCCGCCAGTGGTCAATAATGCTTCCATAAAACCGTGATAGAACCCATAATTACAGAAGGAAACAATGGCCGGCACGGAAAAATCTTTATTATTTTTAAAAAGGTTATATGCTTCGGTGCCAATCAAATGAGTGAAAGCATGACATTCACCGGCAAAATCCTGATCAGCGTCATAAAGTTCTTTAAATAAAACAAAGGAGGCCTCGAGGCCACTCTCTTTAAGCTCCGCATTTAATGCTTTTTCCCAGCATTGAATTTTTTTATTGCGTTCACTGAGAGTCTGACATTGGACATTACGGGCTGATGATTGCGCGGAAGATTTCTTATGCTTTTTAAAAAAATCCCAAACAGCATCGGTAGCATTAAGAATGTCATTCGCGGGATTGTCAGCGCCCTCTTCCCAAAGTTCGGTTTGCGCTCCGGGATATACATGCCCCATGCTTAAAACCGTATATGAAATAACTTCAGTATTCCCCCGACAAGAGCTATAAATGATGGTTTTTATGTTTTTATTTTCTAAATTGACTTCCGGCTGAGAAGGGCAAGCAAGCATTTGCGCCCATAATGCAACAGGATTTTCTGAAGAAAAAGAATTTTTAGTTACAATTTTAGGACGCTTATCTTCCCTGCTATTAATATTAAAACTATTTTTGGGGGATAAGCTACTAGGACGCTTATCTTCCGAGCCACTAATATAAAGAAGCGATACGGGAGAATTTGTGGCATCCAGAGAATTAGAAAGCACGCCGGCAACCGAAGCAATGGCTGCAATTCTGTCCGCAAGCTCTACACCGACGCGGAAAGTCATAGAAGCCCCATTGGAAAAACCGGTCACGAAAATCCGCTCTTTGTCCGCGGGAAATTTTATAAGTAAATCATCAATAAGCGTGTTGATAAATGCAACGTCATCAACTCCATTTTGTTCGGCATATGACCTACCTGACCCGTCACTCCACTCTTGTATGTTGCCAGTGAGTTCTATGGGCCTCCCCGGATCACGAAGAGTACCGTTGGGAAAAACTGCTAAAAATTTTTCTTTTTCCGCTTTTTGCGCCCAATTACTTACATCCATCATCATTTGTGCATTCCCCATCGGTCCGCCGCCGCCATGTAACACGATTACCACAGGAAATGCATTTTGCGCGTCGGCAAAAACGTCAGGTACGTACGCAATATAATTGCGTTCTTTTCCCTCTACAATAAGCGTAAAAGCTTGCGCGCTCTCCGGCCTTATTTTTTGAAATGATGCCGCCACCGATAAATAAACCATTATTAATGCAATTAGTAGAAAACTTAAAATATTAAAATTTTTTTTATTATGAAGCATATTTATTTTTAAAAAGCCTTAAAGCGAAACCTAAAATTGGCAAATCATCTAATATCTCCCGCCACGAGACTATGCTCGGTGCAAAAGGCGAAGCCAGAAAAAGAAGAGATAGAAGGAAAATATGGGCGCTAAATCCTATGTTAATGAAAAGATAATTGCCAATATGAAAAAGAATCAGGCCAAAACCCCATAGTCTGTGGATATTTGGACGAAAGACGGCGACAAATGAAAAAAGGAGCAGATAAATTGTTCCGATAAAAAATGGCCAAAGAAAAATATAATGATCCACTCCCCAAGGGCCCAAAAGACTGGTGCTATTAGTGACAATAAGACGATTAGCCACTTGTAAAGCTCCCGCTTTCATTTCAAGCATAAAAGATTCGCCTGCGAGAAGTTGGCTTACTCCCCCCACCAGCTTACCAAGACCAGCCATAGAGTAAGTAAGAGCGACAATAGCCTGGCACCCCCAAAATACCAGAAGAAATTTCTGACGGGCGATAACTGGAAACAAATTAATTTTACCCCATTTGTCCGGCAAGAAAATCAAAAGAAAAGACACAAGTAGCATCGTATACCAGTCAACATCAAGTTGAAGGACTGAAAAATAAAGCGAAACAAATTCAAGAAGCGCGACAAAAGAAAGTATCCTGACTAGACGAAATTGAGGCGCAATAGAAGCTAAAAGACTGGTCACAATAAAAGACAAACGGATTATAATCATACCCAATGGAAAGCCCGCGTACTTAAGCCAGCTTATAGGTAATATAAATGAGATATCCGTCTGTGGACCGATTGAAAAGTCCCATGAAGAAAAAAAGGTGATAGAAGAATAGAGCAGAAAAAAATAATATACTCTCACCAAAAGCTGCGCGGTAAAAAACGGTTCATCCTTTTGGACATAATTCTCTATTTTTGCCAATGGAGAATCGTCGTAAAAATATTTATTTATATATTGCAATAAATTCATTAATTATTTTTAGTAAACTCTCCGAGCTTTTTAATGTCAGCGAACTCTCCTGTCTGGAAACGCCGTATTGGGTCATAAGAAAGAATCACAAGTTCATAGCGAATGGGCGCCGGCAAGTATATTTGCTCCAAAAGCCTCCGAAGCTGTTCACTTTCCCGAAGTGCGCCCATGGCAGTACTAGAAACAAGTCTCCTGATAAGATCGCGCATTTTGGAAGAATTAGGCTTATCAATAATACCATAAGCCTCGTTAAAAAGAATTGGAGGGTTAAATATTTTGCCGTCAAATTCAAGAATCCTGGCGGCATATTCCGTAGACCATTTTTCATTGGGAGTTTGGTCAAATAAAAACCATGAAAAAAACATCGGAATATCTTTTTCTCTACCGGGAAGAAGTACTTCGGTTGATAAACCAGCAATAAAATAAAATATCAAGAAAATAACAATAAATTTTTGAAGCTGTTTATATTCTTTCATTTTTTTTATTTGCTAAACATTTGGTCTGCCAGTCTCCAGGCAAACTCTCACAAAGTGTATAAAACCCTTCTGACTTAGGGTGGTAATTATAAGTAGAAAATATGAGTAATTCCCGAAAACATTCATTTTTAACCTCCAAGCGAGATGGAGCATTACAAACGGATACTGCCCTTTCTGCTAAGCTATAATCAGTTTCAATCATTCTGGTTGCCGCATTGGCAAAGCATCGGCCCTGCCACACCTCTGGTAAATCGGAGCAATAATTTACAATTTTATCAGCATCTAAATGAAATTGCGCCGAGAGCACATAAATAAGCGTGCTAATACAGCGTTCCGGCTCCGGAGTATTATCTAA
>MFUY01000011.1:0-32473 GCA_001787035.1 Candidatus Nomurabacteria bacterium RIFCSPLOWO2_01_FULL_41_12 | reverse complement strand
CAGCCCTCGCTCCAGCAGGAACTTTTCTGTTTCCCTTTGAAATTTGAACAAAAATCTTTCAATTTTTCTTTTTTCACTTCTTTTCCGGCAATCAAAGCAAAATCCTCAGGTTCTAGTGGCTGGGAAATCTGCATAAAAGCCCCATCATAACAAAGCTGTAAAAACGGTAGAGCCACTCTATCACAAAGCTTGAGCGATGTATCAATATCGGCCGCGGTTAAATACATAGTCAAATGCCCTAAAGCGTGATAGCAAGACCCTTGTTCAAGCCCTGTCGGCTTCCATAAGCCTCTTGGTTCGCATAATATTTTTAAATCTGGAACTAGGACCTCAATCTGCTCTGCTGAAAATGATTCAGCCCGAAAACGTTCTTGGAATCCACCGTGAATACAGCCGTTTGAACACGTGCCTGAAGGACACCTAATCACCACATCTTTCCAATTATCGGGATTTTTAGCCACTTCCTGGGCACTTAAGTTATGGGCTAAAACATGGCAATAAAGATATTCCGAATCCTGCTTTTGCACCAATTTGGTAACTTTAAACGCATCTTCCATTGAGATAGAATCCATCAATTTAGGGATTTCTTCATCATAACAAGCGGGTCGGTAATTTTTATCACCACACAATTTTAAAATCTGATCGGCGTATCTTTGATATTTCTCATTTTCAGTCACTCTAATTTTATTAAAGTCAAAAAACACTTTATTTGAAATTAATCTTGCCGGCTCTTTCAACTCCAGTTTTGATTTACATTCTGTGCGATAGCCTTCCGGGATTTCTGAACAAAATTCCGCGCGATATTTAGCATCAACAATATAATAAGACACTGCCCCAATTAAATTCTCAAAACAGAAAGTTTGTTTTTGTTTATCCTCCATAATAGAGCAAAATCTAATAGCCACATCCCTTTTATTTTCCCCGCCCCAAAATAAAGACTGGAGCGCTGAATAAAGGCACGGCTTTATACCCTCATCTATAGCCAGATTACACCACTCGTCAATTTTAGCCAATTTTCCACTATCCATATTCTCCACGCTCTGCACATTGCGTTCATTTGCCAGCACCACGAATTCCTTGCCAAAACCACCAAAGCAGGATTCCCGATTGCGACCTTCATTTTCAGGAATTTTTTCACAAAAAGTAAAAGCTTTTTTAAGATGCATAGGAAGGGGGGGCGCTCCTGGATTTATCCCGGCGCTTTCAAATAAATGGGGTGTTAAAAAAGTGTAACAGATATGGACCGCTTTTTCCGGGATAAAACCTAAATTGCAGGGGGCTAATGGGTCATTAGATTTGAAATAGTTAACTTTTTGTTTTTCCCAAGCCTGCTTATCATTCACCCCAGCCATCATCTCCATAGTAATACCACCGATGCACTCCACGAACTCCATATTAGAATATTCCGAAGTGGTAGCGATAGGCTTGCAAAGATCAACGGCTTTACGCATATCGTAGTCGGTAAAAGCCAAAACACCATGGCCCAAGCCATGCACACACATACGATACGCTCCTTTACCACCGGGTGCTCCCTTACAAACTCCCACCATTTTATTTATCGCGTCTATCCCTTCAGCCAGAAGCCCGCCAACCACAATAGAATGAGAGCAGGCATTGCGCAGGTCATCAGTGCAAAATTGCATACCGAAAAGACCTTTTTGTTTAAATAATTCATCCCCAACCACATGGCCTAATAAATGAGTGTCAATATTTGCAGGGAAAATGGAACGCGTTGTCGCATATGCTAATGCCTTATAAGCATACTCTCCGCCTTGGTCTTGAGCCAACTTCGCAAAAAACTTTGAGTTTTCGGCAAAATTAAAATTCTTGCCTTGTAAAAATGAAAGTTCAGGATAACTGTTACGCACAGTAAATTTATTTTTTGGACTATCTTGAAACAAAAAAATGCCCAAAATTAGGATTATCCCGAAAAACAAAAATAAGTCCTTTTGATTAGAAACGATATTTTTAAGTTTATTACTCACAAATTGATAGTACAATACTTTATTGAAATTAAAAAGCCGCCAGTGCTCCCTAAGGGTCTTAACGACGTTTTGATATTATCTTTGATATTCACATTGCCTCCTCGGGCCGGGGCGCTCGCGCCCCGGCCCTTGTTTTCTCCCGTCTAACTACCTGTCAGCCTAATTGCACGGCTGATAGGTCCAGTCGACGGCTCGCTCAGCGCGAGCCCACATAGTGATCCCCACCTCAGACTTGTAAGGATCCGTAGGCGAGGGCACATGTGGCGTCTCGTTCGTCGGCGTGAGGAACGCCACGAGCCGCGTGACCTTGACGATTCCGCAGTCAGACGGGCCCCGGAGCCCCAGCGTGGGGTTGAGGTACAAGTCCGGCGACTGCCTGCTCACGCTGTTCGCCTGACAACTGGTCCGGATGATCATACTCGGACGATCATCAGCCCCGCAGAGCCAAGCGGTCATCCTGTCCGTCCCGGCCCAGTTGTTTTGCTCGAAATGCAGAAGAACTCGAACCGTGCTCAAGTTCCCACGTGGCAGCGGCCCCGCAGGGCTCGCCGGCAGCACCTCCCTGATGCTGATGGTTGGCTTTGTAGGATCAACAACGAAGTTAACCGTCACGGTTGCTCCATTGATTGCTCCAGCCGCTGTTTGGATCAGGTATTGAAACCGCACGACAGGCGGGTTCTGAGGGTCAACGATGGGGTTATACGTAAACCCCCCACCCCCAGTGTTGGTCAAGGTCCCTGGTGGCCTCGGTGGCGGGAATGATGCCGTAACCGTCATTCCCGCCGGAATAGAGTCGTTCGCCAGGACTCCAGGGGCCGGAACATTCAGAACCGTGCCGAGCTGGACGGTGTAGTTGTCGTCCACAGCCCTCGGGGACTGTGTCGACATAGCGCTCAGCACGAAATCAAGCGTGTTGATGCCGTCAACGTAGATGCCAAGGATCTGCTCTGCGTACCCAACCTTCGTGGCTGATAGGTTCGCGTTTCCGACCAACGCATCGGTAAACGCATACGCGCCAACATAGTCACCGTCGGCATTCGTAAACGTGAACTTGCCAACGTTGAGTCCGTCAAGGAACATCACCTTGACACCCCCGATGGGCTTGCCAGCGACGTCCGTGACGGTGCCAGGATGCACGACGGTCGGCTCCGGTGCCGGCAAGGGTGCCGGTTCCGGTTCCGGGGTCGGCAAGGGTGCCGGTTCCGGTTCCACATCGTGCACCGACGCCATTTCCGACGTACCAGGCGCAAACCAAACGCCTGACGTGAGAGACGAAGAGGGCGACGACGGCGCAGTGGGCTTGTAAGGCTCACTGCAAGCGGCGACCAACACGGTCGCCAGCACGACGACGAAAAGCCAGCTGTAGCGACCCATGGGTCACCTCCAATTCTTCTATTGACGATGAGCGAGGGACAGAACGCCCCTTCTCAATCGCCATTATACTCTTAAAAAACCTATTTGTCAATCAAGGGGAGTTATCCACAGTGTTATGTCTGCAAAAAATCAAAAAAGCGTTATTATATAGGTATGGAAAATAAAAATATAATTAGTGCGTTTGTAATAGTTTTAGTGTTAATTGGGGGATTAATATTTTTCTTAAACAAAACACCGAGAGTACAAAATGGGGGTAGTGCGACCATAGACGAAGATGAGGTGCCTGGTCTTAATTTAGTGGCTGGTAAGGTTGTCGGTTATGTAAAAAGTGAAAAACTTGGAGTATATCTGACAGACTCAGAAGGGATGACACTCTATGCATTTAAAGATGATGAAAGGCTCAAGAGTACTTGTGCCGGGGATTGTGTAAAAAATTGGCCTCCATTTATGTGGGACACTACGCAAAACTTTGCAACTATGACCAATCCTCTGGATAAAAAGTTAAACGCCGCTAAAAGGAGCGATGGAACGCGCCAATATGCTTATGGCATACAGCCGGTGTATTATTACATAGGAGACAAAATTCCCGGCGACGTAAATGGCAACGGCTTGGGTGGAGGTAAGTGGCAGATCGTGCCAGTAGCCGAGGAATAACAAAATTCTAAAAACATCAATTTCTCTTTGGTACGGATTTTTTGAAGCTTAAAAAATCCTGAAGTTCTCGCGCCGTCGCGCTCAAAACCCTGCGAAAAATTATGTTTCAAGAATTTTATAATTTAGAGCCAGATATCCGGTGAAATTCTCAGCGTCGTGGGTTCCCTGTCCTTTGTCTCCGAGGGCGAAGGCGCCAGAATTTTAGCCGGATATCTGGCTCAACTCGCATTTTTTACGCCACTCTATTTCGAAAACTTTTGAGCATAATTTTTTTATGTCTTCCCCGGGCTTGGCATAACTCCGCATAATGGAAAACAGTTGATTATAACAATCCTGTTTCTCATTTCCATTGATGTTGGCACACATTGCAAATGGGGTAGTTCTGTCCCCCACTGAATAACTGGAGGTGGCATTAACAAATACACAATAATTATTCCACTTCAAACTAGGCATCAAGCCACACAGTTCAAATGTTTTTCCAACTTCCCCGCTGGTCAATGGATGGATTTGTCTGGCAAGACCATTGAAACATGTTTCTTGATAGCCAGAATTTTTTATTTTACTACAAACATCTGCTACTTTTTTGATATCACCTCCGGAGAGCTGAAAGACCAAAGAAGGCTGGTTAGACCAACAGCCAAATAGATATTTAGCATCTATCCGCTTGTCATTACAAGGGTACTCCATGTCATCTTCCTTGATCCATCGGTCTGGGGAAGGCTTGCCATCGTGCACTGCCCAAATATTTTCCATAAATACTCCGTCATAACAATTAAAAGCCGGGAAGTTCGGTATGGTACTGATTGCTTCATCACAAATTTTTAAGGCTTGCGTTAAATTTTTATAACCCGCATTCGCTAAAAAGCCGTGGCCGATGGCGTGAGTGCATTGGATATAAACGGTCGAGCCTTCTTTATAACAAGAAGCGAAAACTTCAGCTACTTTATTCATGCCACCGTCCGCTATCGCGTGCAAGATAAAACCATGGTAACAGGAAGACAGAAAGTAGTCTTTACATTGTGAGAGCCCAGCTACGCCGTATTTTAAATATAAATAATCTCCCACTGTATGGTTGAGAAGATGCGTTTGCCCGTCAAAAGGTAATCCGGAACGCAAAAGGTCTTCTTGGGCCTGCTCTGGCCCCACTCTTTCAATCAATTTTGTATATAATTTAACTTGTTCATCTATGTTTCGCACAGTTTTAATACTCACAATTTCGCTATTTAAAGTATTGTCTTTCTGTGAGCCTATTTTAAATAAGGCTTTCGGCCATAAAATTTTAAATTCATCGGGAGAAAATTTCACTATTTTATCCTTATCTTGCGTAGCCTGAAGAGCTATAATTTTACCGGAACCTTTAACATAAACCTTACCTGATATAGCGTCAACCATGGAAAGACAAGAAGACTGAAATTGTTTTTCTAAACTCTGGCAAAATGAAGTTGCTTCGGGAACAATGGAAGGTATGGTAGAAAGCGCGCTTGAAACCAGCGCTGTATAACACTCTTCTTCAAAACTAGGGTCATTCTTTTGTGGAAGACTGCAGATTGATTTCAAGCTGGCAAGATTAAAATTCCGCGACGCGCCGATAATCCCGATTGAATGCCTTTTACATCTTTTCGCTCCGTTGGGAACTTGGGCTGTACTACAAAAATCAAAAATCGTCTTTGCATCGTTGTTAAACTTTACCAACGCTACATGAACTATCTCCTCCCAGCATCCTTCGGCATACTTGCCGCTATAAGAACGGCATAATTTTTCTAATTCTCCTAGTCTGGGTGGCCAATTGAGCCAAGACTTTGGAACCAAATCATGCGCGACTAAATTAAGCGCAGTTTGATACTCCATAAATACTCCTGATATGCAAAAATTATTCTGCCGTGGGTCGGTAAATACCTCGCATAAATTTAAGGCTTTACTTACGTCAGCGTCAGTTTGGACTAAAAGCAAATGTCCGATGATATGGTTGCAGTCAGCCCGTGGAGCCTCGCCGCAGATAGTAGGAATTACATCTTTGCTCAGGCTTTTCTCTGGTAAAGTAAGAACATAACTTTCCAAAACTCCATGAGGAGCTCCATAACTGCAGCTGCTGTTTATGTTCTGTACCAAGATGCGCCAATTTTCCGGTTCTCTTTTATATGAACCTGTGCCAATACCATGGGCAATCAAATGGCAACCAATAGCATCTGGGTCAATTCTCTGCAGACTATCTAAAACTTTAAAACTAAAAACGTCCCCATTTTGCTCACCGAGCTTTTTAAATTCCTCCGCATAACAATTGTCTTTGCCTTTAGAAAGACTTGCGTTCTTTAGGCAGTAATCATGAATATTTCTGGCCATAATCAATCCTGGATTATCTTTCCACGCCGGGCGCGAACCAAAGAAAAAATTTAGATTTGAAAATAAAAATATCAAAAACACAATGGCAAAAATCTTGATCAGTTGTAAAATTTTATTTTTCATTTAAGCATCCTTTCTATATTGTTAAAACATAATACTCGCCTTAGCTCGGTTAAGCTATTACATAGCCTATAGGAAGTGTCCCGAAAATCAAGATATTTCTGAAAAACACTTTCAATTGCTCCACCCATCATGCATATCTCTCCCCCCTCTGACTGTCCGTCGGTATTGGGCATTTGTTTACAACTTTCTAAAATTTCTGACATTTTTCCAAGAGATTGCTGAGCTATATAATAACCAAGACTTTCATAGCATGTTTCTCGCAGCAATACTGACGATCCGAGAGCGCAATTTTTGCCGACTGCTTTGACGGAACCCAGCGAGCCAAATGCGCCTAAGAAAATCTGGCTCTGATATCTGGCGCAATTGCGATGATAACGCTCGGGAAGATCGGTACAAAATTTCCATGGATTTTTATTGTCAAATATTTTAGCATCCGGCTGGGAAGAACGTTCCATAAATACCCCGTCATAGCAATACTGCCTGTAGGGTTCGCTGATAATATCACAATCAATAAGAGCCTCCTTCATGTCCCCTCCTTCAAAACTATACACCCCATGGCCCGTCCCGTGAATACAGCTGGTATAATCCTGCGATTTATCCGGCGGGAAAATTTCTAAACATCCATTTTCTATAGACTTAATAACCCCCAGGCCTTCACTTAAAAGCATCTTTTCCGTAACTCCATGAAAACAGCCAAAAGCAAATGTTGCGTCGCAAACTTTTATCCCATCCAAGCTGAATTTTTCAAATGCAAGATTACCGACAATGTGGGCAAACTCATGGGCATTGCCGACTACCTGGCCGTCAACTATGTAGCTATTCTTGAGATAACCCCATGCTTTATTCGGATTACTAGTTGCCATGGATTTAATGATTTCCATTTGTTTGCCATAATCAAGCTGGCGGAATTCAGCAGCAGTTACCCCGTTAGAAGTAGCCGCGCTGCGGTCTTTTAAACTCGCGACTCCGTCGCGAGCACTTTTAACGGGGTCAACAACCTCTATCACCATAATCATCCCCGGAGAAAGGTGATCATGCACTGGCCAAATACCGGCAATGTCAAATTTGAAAGAGTAATATTCTCCCTCTTTAAGACTCCGGCAAGCATCAAACAGACTTCCAATACAGCCGCCCTGCTCCGGGTAGAGACTATGAGTCGGATGGAAATTGGAAGCCGGCCAATGTGGACGCTCATCTTGATTAACCCACTTCACTGTTGTACCTTGAGGAACAATAATTTTTTCTGGAGAAAATCCTTTGTCATTTATAATAACTGTGATCATTCCATTTTTAACCATAGGATTTGTAAAATAGCCATAATAAAAAATACACCCCGACACAACGAGCAGAACTAAGAATGAATGGGTATTTGTTTCCCAAATTTTTCGCAAGTATTGCGTTTCCATAAACCTTGTGATACTATACACTACGTATGAGTCCTGTGCTAGCGGGGCTCTTTTTGTTTATAAAATTAAAGAAAATATATTATGTTAGACCTAAAGACGTTCAAGTCAGCCCTGGAACAGCTCGAAGAAGAAAGGAAAATTCCAAAAGAAAAAATATTAGACGCTATAGAGCAAGCAATGGCGGCCGCTTATAAAAAGGATTACGGCAAAAAAGGGCAAATTATCCGGGCTAAATTCGACCTGGAGACCGGCAAAACGGAATTTTTCCAAGTAAAAATCGTGGTTGATGAAACTATCGCAATCTTAGATGGGGATAAAAATAAAGGTAAGGAAAATGAGCAACCTGCCCGCAATGCTTTCGGCATAGCTGATGCAGGCGGGGAATATTCTGTAAAAGATATAGAAGACGAACGAGTGCACTTCAATCCGGAACATCACCTGATGCTGGAAGATGCAAAGAAAATAAAAAAAGGGGTGGAATTAAATGATGAAGTTATTTTCCCATTAGAGGCAAAAGAAGATTACGGACGCATCGCCGCCCAGACCGCCAAGCAGGTCATAATACAGAAAATCCGCGAGGCTGAACGCACGTCTATCATTGATGAATATGGGACAAAAGAAGGAGAAATCATCGGGGGAATAGTGCAGAAAGTTGAAAGAGGAAATGTCTATGTTGATTTCAATCGCGCCACAGGCATCCTGTCCGCCGAAGAGCAAATTCCCGGGGAATCTTTCCAGAGAGGGGCTCGCGTGCGAGCATATCTCTATTCCGTGGAAGACACGCCAAGGGGCATTAATTTACGCCTTTCCCGCACGCATCCGAAATTCATAGAAAAGCTTTTTGCTGTGGAAGCGCCGGAAATTCAAAATGGAATCGTTGAGATAAAATCTGTAGCCCGGGAAGCCGGCGCCCGTTCCAAGATAGCGGTATTTTCAAACGACGAGCACATAGACCCAGTCGGCTCATGCGTCGGGCAGAAAGGCACGCGGGTAAACACCGTGACCGGAGAGCTAGGTGGCGAGAAAATCGATATTATTCCCTGGTCTTCGGATCCGAAAATCTTTGTTGCCAATGCCATTTCTCCGGCAAAAGTCGTTGCAATTGAAGTGGATGAAAAGGACCACAAAGCCACGGTAGAAGTAGCCAATGATCAATTATCGCTGGCTATCGGCAAGGGTGGACAAAACGTGCGCCTAGCGGCCAAGCTGACTGGGTGGAGGATAGACATCAAGGGCGACGGCAAAGAAGTGGTCTCTACGGAAACTGAAGAAGTGATTGAAAAAAAAGAAGAGTAAGATATACTTAAAAATATGGATAAATTTTTATTGTTTGCAACTGTTAGTTCAGTTATAGCCATTGTTTATGGTCTATTTCTAGCAAAGTCAATATTAAAAAAGAGCCCTGGAAATGAGCGTATGCGAGAAATTGCTAAGGCGATAGAGGAGGGCGCTAATGCTTATTTAAATAAACAATACAAAACGATTGGCATTATTGCCATGGTACTTTTCTTTGTCATCGGCCTTATACCAAAATTGGGATGGGTTATGGCTCTGGGGTTTTTAGTTGGAGCTATTTTCTCCGCCCTGGCGGGTTATATAGGCATGAATGTATCGGTTAGGGCGAACGTTAGAACAACAGAAGCTGCAAGGGGTGGACTTAGCGACGCACTTTCTTTGGCCTTTAAGGGCGGAACGGTCACCGGACTTTTAGTGGTTGGACTTGCCTTACTTGGTGTTACCGTTTTTTACGCAATCACCCGAGATATTACAGCTTTAGTTGGACTCGGTTTTGGTGCCTCTCTTATTTCAGTCTTCGCAAGATTGGGTGGAGGTATATTTACTAAAGCAGCTGATGTTGGCGCTGACCTTGTTGGTAAACTTGAGGCAGGCATTCCAGAAGATGATCCGAGAAATCCCGGAGTTATTGCGGACAATGTTGGAGATAATGTCGGCGATTGCGCCGGTATGGCCGCTGATCTTTTTGAAACTTACGCTGTTACTTCAATTGCGACAATGCTACTCGGTTCACTCTTGTTTACTCAATTTGAGAACGCAATTATTTATCCCCTGGTCATTGGTGGAATGGCAATCTTCGCATCAATTATAGGTACTTGGTTCGTCAGACTTGGCAAAGGGAAAGATCAGTCTCAAAATATAATGGGCGCTTTGTATAAAGGACTTATCGCTTCTGGTGTTATTGCTGCCGCTCTTTTCTATCCTGTTACAGAATTACTTATGAGGGGTAACGGTAAATACACAGTAATAGATTTATTTCTCTGTTCTTTGGTGGGGTTATTGGTTACTGGAGCTCTTGTGGTCATTACAGAATATTTTACTTCCACCAAATATTCCCCGGTGCAATCCATCGCCAAGGCCTCCTTGTCTGGTCATGGCACAAATGTCATTCAGGGTTTAGCTATTTCAATGAAATCTACCGCGTGGCCTTTAATCACAATTGTTCTCGGCATTTTAATCAGCTATCATTATGGCGGGCTTTATGGAATTGCTATTGCCGCAATGTCCATGCTCTCAATGACGGGAATTATTGTGGCGATAGACGCATATGGTCCTATCACAGACAATGCTGGGGGTATCGCAGAAATGTCAGGGATGCCTTCGGAAGTCAGGGAAATTACCGATGCCTTAGACGCTGTAGGAAATACTACCAAGGCCGTCACCAAAGGCTATGCCATTGGTTCTGCCGGACTTGCTTCCCTTGTTCTGTTTGCGTCTTATACAGAAGAAATAGTAAAAGCTGGAAAAAATATTTCTTTTGATTTGAGTAATCCATATGTTATCGTTGGCCTCTTTCTTGGAGGACTTCTACCATATTATTTCGCTGCGCTTTGCATGGAAGCTGTAGGAAAAACTGCGGGTAAAGTGGTTGAAGAAATCCGCAGGCAATTTAGAGAGATAAAAGGAATCATGGATGGAAGAGCAAGGCCCGACTACGCTAAGGCCGTTTCAATTATCACGGGTGCAGCCATAAAACAAATGATAGTGCCAGCTTTGATACCAGTACTTGCGCCGATTTTAGTGGTCTTAATTTTTGGAAAAGATAAAGGCTTGGTGGTGCTTGGGGGACTTCTTGTCGGCTCTATTATCACAGGACTTTTTGTGGCAATTTCTATGACCTCCGGGGGAGGCGCTTGGGATAATGCAAAAAAACACATTGAACAAGGCAATCACGGCGGTAAGGGAAGTGATGCCCATAAAGCTGCAGTTACCGGAGATACTGTCGGCGATCCTTATAAAGACACCGCCGGTCCTGCCATCAACCCAATGATAAAAATTCTAAACATTGTCGCTTTGCTTTTAGTTGCTTTTTTGATATAATTAGAGCAGGTCAAAATTATAAGATTTTTAGCGTTTAAAATTATGATCCATGCGACAAGCTCAGGGTCATGGTGATAAAATAGAACCATGAAAAAATACTTAGGTTTATTGGTTGTTTTAACAATGGCATTTGCCATAAGTACTGTAGCAAAAGCGGAAGATGATGTATCTTCTAATACGGGAGAAGGCGCAACAACAAGCAACGTTCTTGCTCCGGAGCAAAAACGCATCAACGCAGAGACAAGGGTTAAAGCTCAAGCTGATTTGAAAGTCAAGCGTGAAGCGGTGCGAACGGAAGTTAAAGACAAGAGAATGGAAGTCAAAACCCAAGCACAGGAAAACCGCCAAGAAATAAAAGACGAGAGGAAAGAAGTGAAGGAGGAAGTGAAGTTGAAGAGAGAAGAATTGAAAAAAGAGCTGGAAGCAAAGAAAGAAGAAATGAAAGAAAAGAGAGAAGCTATGAAAGAAGAGACAAAACAGAAAATCGGAGACCTTAAAGCTAAAATCAAAGAAGAAAAAGATGGAGCAAAGGCAAGAATAAAAGAGCTAAGAGTCGTCGGGCGAGAAAAAGCGCTGGAGAGATTTGATGCGGCGGTTGAAAGAATGAATAATCTAAAAGATAGGGTTAATGACCATATAATTAAACTGGAGGCAAAAGGAGCAGATATCACAAGCGCAAAAGACTTAGTGATAAAAGCTGAAACAGCATTAAGCGCCGCAGTAGCGAAAGTGGCAGAAGCTAGTGCACTGCTATCCGCATCGATTGACGAACTTACGGCGGAAAATAAAGCAAAATTGAAAACATTAAATCAGGAAACACAAACTCTCATAAAAGAAGCGCATCGTACTCTCAATGATGCCGTTAAATCATTAAAGAATGCCTTGAAAAGAAAAGTAGAAGTTGAAAAAACAAGCGCGGCAACAACCACGTCAACTGATGCAAGTACAGCTTCCACGACAACGGAAGTTACTCAATAAATTATTAGATAAGAAATAAAAAATTATGGAACCAGAAAAAAAATCAAATGGAGCGCTCGTCGGACTTGCAATAATTATCATTATCCTCGTTGTCGGTGGGCTGTATATCTGGCAATCGCAAGAGATGCCGGAAGCGCCGATTCAAGAGAATATCACGACCGAGGACTCTAGCGAGCTAGATACGCTAGAAGCGGATCTGCAAATGACAGACACTCAAACTGGCGTTGATGTAGATGCTGTAAACTAGGAAGGATGCTTGTAACAATTAAAAAATTACCGAAAAGCGAGGTGGAGATTGAGGGAGAGCTGGAAGCTGAAGCATTTGAGAGCTATTTTAAGGCTACACTAAAAAAAATCGGCCAACACTTCGAATTAGACGGATTTAGAAAAGGAAAAATTCCAGAAAGTGTTCTTATTTCCAAAGTTCCGGAAATTCGCATCTTGGAAGAGATGGCGGAGCTCGCGCTCACGGAACATTATCCGAAAATACTAGAAGAGAAGAAAATTGATGCCATTGGCCGGCCGGAAATTTCCATCACAAAATTAGCCCGCAAAAACCCCTTGGGATTTAAAATAAAAGTCTCGATATTGCCGGATATCAAGCTAGGAAACTATAAAAAAATCGCTCAAAAAATCACTAGGAACATAAAACCGGAAGAGAAGGATTTCGTCGTGTCAGATAAAGACTTAGAAAATACAATCATGGATATACGCAAATCCCGGGCGCCGAAGGTGCGTATGGCAGAGGAAATTCAGGTGTCCGACACCAAGAATCCGGTGTCGGACACCTTGAATCTGCCAGAATTTGATGATGATTTCGTAAAAGGCTTAGGACCCTTCCTAAACATAGAGGATTTCAAAAATAAACTGCGCGAAAACATCAAATTGGAAAAACAAAACGCCGCAAAAGAAAAAATTAGGCTGAAAATAATTGAGAAAATAATTGATGACAGCGTTTTGGAACTGCCCGAGGTCTTAACCGAAGTTGAATTGGACAAAATTTTATACAGAATGGAGTCCGACATTACTGCTATGGGGTTGAAGTTTGAAGACTATTTGAAACACCTGAATAAAAAGGTTGAAGATTTGAGAAAAGAATTCAGAACTGATGCTGAAAAGAAAGCTAAACTCGGACTCATATTGAATGAAATCGCCAAGATTGAAAAAATTACTGCCCCCGAAGAAGAAGTTGCAAAAGAAGTAGCTCAAATACTAGAGCACTACAAGGGTGCCGACTCCGAGCGCGCCCGCATGCACGCGGAAAATGTACTTACTAATGAGAAAATTTTTGTGTTTTTGGAGAGTCAATAAAAGTTATTCGTATGCTAGTATTTTAGCTCCGTTAGTGGAAGCGATTTCTACCAACGCATCAAGGTTATAATATCGGCAAGCTTCTTGCATCAAGCGCAATTCTGTCCACATATCGCCATCGATAAATGGCTGGTAAAAATCACAGATATCATCCACACCGATACCCACAAGCACTCCTGCTTCAAGCATTTCAGGTACATTCGCAATAGAATTATGAACATTAGACATAAATTGGTCTAATTGTCTCATAGAAATCCCAGCCGCAGGACAACTTACTGCTGCCACCCCCAAATCTTTCATTCTTTTATAAATCTTTTTTCGATATTCTTTCGGCTGTGCTGAAACCGAAAGCACATGTACCGCTACTGTTCTATTCTGATAACCATGTCTTTCAACCGCATTAAGCAACTTTTCTGTATCTCGTTCATTTGGATTATTTTCCTGATCAATGTGCACGTGCACAGGCTTATTTAATTTTTTAGCAATTTCAAAAAGATAATCTAAATGCTTTTCGTCATTTGGACGATCTTTTGAAGGCAGTCCACCGGCAATATCTGCTTTAGCCGTGATTTCTTCATAAAGGGCGCGAGCATCATCATCTACTAAACCACCCAAGGGTTGGGTTGCTAAAAGCATGGTTATTTTATCCTTATATTCTTCTTTTACTGCAAGAGCTGCGTCTATAGCTTTATGCCCGACTGCGTCATATGCATCAATAAACGTGCATGTTAACTTGCATCCCTGAGCTACTAAAACGTCCAGCGCAAGTCTGATTCTTTCTTTTATATCCTCAACACTGGATGCACGTTTTATACCATCACTCATACGCCACTTTACTTCCATATCAACATGGGCCTTATCCAAACCCTCACGGGTAATGTAATAAGCCTTATCAAAATGACCGTGACAATTCACAAATCCTCCGTTTTCTCGGATAGCTTCTAGCATTTGTGCTTTTAAATTCCATGGTTCTTTTGGGTTATACATACTTTTCTTTTACTTCCTGATAAGCTTCCCGAAAACTTTTGCCTTTTTTTACCAATTTTAAAGCTTCATCTGTCGCATAAAGTTCCGGTGTACAGGCATTTTCCAAATTTTTTTTCTTCGCCTCTAAATTTTTTATAACTAAAGTTATGACTTCTATGGTGTCAATTGCAAGTTTTACACCTTTGATATAAGGCTCTTTCGTCAGCTGGAAATCCCTATTGTATCCAGCAGGTAGATTTTTTATGACGTTTTCTATTTGATGCTGATAACCGTTAAAAACAGCAACATTGCCCCGCACTAGTTCCAAGATATCATAATTCTTCTTCTGTGGCATGATACTAGAACCTGTCTTAAAAGAATCCGGTAGAGTAAAAAAATCAAATTCCTTGGTGGTAAAAAGAAGCAAATCGTTTGAAATCTTACCAATATCAAACATCACGCTCCCGACTGCCTGTAAGACGATATTTTCAAATTTACCTCGCGAGAGCGCGCAGTACATCGGATTGTTCTGCACTCTTTTGAAGCCCAAAACTTTCCCGGTGAATTTTCTATCCAAGCCTAAAATATTTTCTCCATAGCCTGCCGCTGATCCCAGGGGATTTTGATCTATAATTTTTGAAACCGCTTCTAAGAGAATCAGGTCATCCTTTAAGCTGTCAAGATAAGAGCCGAGCCACATGCTGACAGAAGAAGGCATCGCTCTTTGCATATGAGTATAGCCGGGCATTTTTATTTTTCCTTGTTTTTTGATTTGCTGTTCCAGAGTTTTTATGAGATTGACTGCTCTTTTTTCAATTTCTGAAAGTTTATCTTTACTAAACAGACGAATCATTACTAAAGCCTGGTCGTTTCTGGAGCGCCCAGTATGAACTTTCTTGCCGACTTCGCCATAATGCTCCGTAAGGTATGCCTCAATGGCAGTATGTCCGTCTTCTTGCTTCTTGTTAATTTTAAATTTTCCTTTCTTCCAAAGAGATAAAATTCTATTAAGCCCCTTTAGCAAAATACTTAATTCTTTCGAATTAAGTATTTTTATCTTATATAGCATTTTAACATGGGTCATTGTACCCTTGATGTCATAAGGCAAGAGTTCTAAGTCCAATAAATAATCCACCCCGACGGTATAATTCTCTACAGCTTGGTTCGTCTTTATCCCTGCTCTCTTATCCCAGATTTTTTTCATATTAGGTAGAATGTTAGCATGGCTTGAAAAAGTTCGCAATTCTGCTATGATATGTAAATGTTAATACCAACAGTTATAGAAAAAAGTCAATTTGGAGAAAGGGCTTATGATATTTATTCGAGGCTTTTAAGGGAGCGCATTATATTCCTAGGCGGGCCGATTGACGACCATACGGCTAATATCGTTATTGCCCAACTCCTTTTTCTTGAGAGCGAAGACGCCAAAAAAGATATTTTTCTTTACATTAACTCCCCTGGCGGATCGGTAACCTCCACCATGGCAATAGTTGACACAATGAATCATGTTCGCCCTGATATTTCCACTTTTTGCGTGGGCCTGGCGGCTTCCGGTGGAGCAATTATTTTGTCCGCCGGCAAAAAAGGAAAGAGATTTATCCTGCCGAACGCGGAAGTTATGATTCATCAGCCATTGGGCGGAGTGGAAGGCCAAGCGACAGACATCGCCATCACCGCCAAACATATTTTAAAAACACGGGATAATTTAAATAAAATTTTAGCAAAACACACCGGCAAGTCTTTAGCTCAAATAGAAAAAGACGTAGAGCGGGATTTTTTCATGGACGCCGAAGAAGCCAAAAAATATGGCATCATTGACGAAATAGTCACTAAATCCAAAGCTCCGGTTTCAAAATCAAATAACTAGTAGACAAACATTCTACTATTTGCTATACTGGAAATGTTGAATTTTACAAATTGATTTTACTTAATTTACGTCGGTTCATAGGAATATTCCATATATTATGAAGTGTTTAAAGAATAATTTTCAAATCTTGAAATGCGTCTCTGCTCTGGCAGAAATGAAACTAACAATATAGTGGTTTGTTCTTGTAAGCTGACATGAAGCTTATGAGCATAATAATAATTTTAATCGGAGTCGGAGTACTCCTTTTGGGCGTTCTAATTGGGTATTATCTGCGAGTGATAGTCGCGTTGGGAAAAAGAAGGTCCATCGAAATAGACATCAAGCGGATGCTGATGGACGCCAAAGAAGAGGCGCAAAATATTACCGACGAGGCAAAAAAGGCGTCGGAAGGCAAACTCGCAGAACTAAAAGAGGAAGAAAAAAAGAAAGAACAGGAATGGAGAGATAAAGAACTAAGGCTTGTCAAAAAAGACGAGTTTTTGGACGCTCGACAGGTTGAGATAGATAAGGAGGTTGAGAACATAAAATTGAAAGTTGAGGAAATAAAAAAGATCCAGGAAAAAGTATTAAAGGTAGAAGAAGAAAAGAGGACAGAGCTGGAAAGAGTGGCAAAGTTGACGGAGGGAGAGGCTAAAGAAGAGCTTTTGCGGGACATAGAAAAGAAATATGAAGAAGATATCTTGGTCAGAATCCAGAAACTGGAAAATAGCAATCAGGAAAAATTAGAATTAAGGGCTAAAGATATCTTGGCTACGAGTATCCAGCGTCTGGCTTCCAGTACGGCTTCTGAATTGATGACGACCGTGGTATCCATACCGAATAATGAAATAAAAGGCAAAATAATAGGAAAAGAAGGCAGAAATATCAGGGCTTTTGAAAGAGCCTCGGGAGTGGAGCTGATTGTGGACGATACTCCCGGCTCAATTGTCATTTCTTCATTTGATCCGATCAGAAGGCAAGTCGCCCGCCTGGCCTTGGAAAACTTGATTTTGGACGGGCGCATTCAGCCGGCCAAGATAGAAGAGCTGGTGGAAAAAGCCAAGGAAGAAATAAATAAAATAATCAAAGAGAAAGGCGAACAGGCAGTCTATGAATGCGGGATATTCAACTTTGACCCCCGCATCATTGCCATTATCGGACGATTATATTTCCGCACCAGCTACGGGCAAAACGTGCTTCAGCATTCCATTGAAATGGCGCACATCGCTGGCATGCTGGCTGAAGAATTGGGCGCGGATGTTGCCATCGCCAAAGCCGGAGCATTGGTGCACGACATCGGCAAAGCGCTTGACCACGAAGTGCAAGGCACGCACATTGAAATAGGCATCAGAATATTGCAGAAATTCGGAGCCGATGAACGCATCATCACCGCGATGAAAAGCCACCATGAAGACTACCCCTATGAAACCATTGAAGCTATTATTGTGCAGACCGCCGATGCAATCTCTGGCGGCCGTCCCGGTGCGCGTCGCGACTCGGTGGAAAATTACTTGAAGAGATTGCAAGAACTAGAGGCGCTGGTCAACGCCTTCCCTGCCGTTGAAAAATCTTATGCTCTCCAAGCCGGACGTGAAATCCGCATCTTTGTCACCCCAGAGAAAATCTCCGACGCCGAAGCCAAGCTCCTCGCCCGCGACATAGCGATGAAAATAGAGCAAGAACTCAAATATCCCGGAGAAATCAAAGTAACTTTGATCCGCGAAACGAGAGTGATAGAATATGCAAGATAAAAACAATGTGGAAATTTATCACGCATCATGAATTTTCGTTAGGTATTTTCATCTTATTTTTCTCCGCCTTATGGATGACTATCTTTTTAGGCAGCTATAATTGGTTTGTCGTTCTGCCTTTAGGCATCAGCTGGGCTGGGCTTATATGCTTGTTTGATTTTTTTGAAAGAAAATATTTCTCTCATAGCGTTATCCCCGACACAATATGGAGAGGGAGAAAACTCTTTATTATTAGTGTAGTATCTTTACTTTTCTGCGTTCTTTTGGACGGCTTTGGCGTATTTGTGGCTAGACTTTGGTATTACCCATTTTGGTCATTGAAAATTTATTTAGCGATAGCGCCATTTGCGTTCGGCGCATATACTCTCCTCCTTTTTATCTTATATGAGTTTGCAAAAGATCTAGTGACAAATCACAGAAAGATCAATCTGGGGCATTATGTCAAGAAACAGTTTTATGAGATGATAATGAATAGCGAACTTGTCCTTGGCATTATTGGCTATCTTTTAAGCATCAACTATGCTCTAAGATTTTTGGCCAATCCATCTCTCTCGTCTTTTATAATCAATCAAAAAGGAGAAGTGCCCTTTTCTGGATTCTATATAATCATCTTGGTTTTCATTGCCACTTTCTTCATTTTTGAATACATATGCTTCAAACAAAACAAGCAGACCTTAACTCACGACATTTTGTCAGGTAATTTTTGGCCGATTATTTTTATAACAATTGCGAATATTATCGCTATTGTTTCAATTGAATTTTTAAACGGACCTTTCCAGGTGTGGGTTTTCGCCAACTGGCCATACGACAATATTCGCATATTAAATGTGCCTGTTGTGGCTATGTTTTTATGGCCACTTCAATTTCCGGTGTTTTTATCAATGCTTCGGGCTTTATTCCCTTCCAAAGAAGTGGTCTGGTAAAGGACTTGCCCCCACACTTATTTTGGTATAGCTTTTTATTCTGCTAAATAAATCTTTTAATAAACTGGTTTTTTACAGGAAATATAGGTAAAAGTAATAATTTTATTGAAAAAGCAGGATAATACCAAAGATAAGTGTGGGGGCTTGCCCTTAAAAAACCCTTGATATATAATAGGTAGGTATTGATTTATATAGGTAATTAGCCCTCTTTACCCGCCTAGGGCGGGTAAGCAGGCGGGCAAGGTCGAAAGAATTATAAAAATAACTTTTAAAAATATGAACAAACAAGCATTGGCTGACTGGGTACACGGAAAACTCGGTGGTACCAAAGTGCAGGCTGAAGAAGTCGTAGACGGATTGTTTGATGCTATCGTCCAGACCTTGAAAAAGGGCGGCGAAGTATCAATCGCTGGCTTCGGAATCTTTTCCGTAAAGCAAAGAGCTGCCAGAATGGCCCGCAATCCAAAGACTGGAGCGCAAGTCAAAGTGGCTGCAAAGAGAGTTCCGAAATTCCGACCGGCAAAAGGTTTGAAAGACACAGTTGCGTAAATTCCTGCCCGTCCTTTGGCGGGTTCTCTCGAGAGAAATGTAGGAAAACAAAAATCCCTTTATGGGGATTTTTGTTTTCCTGAAAAATAATAAATATAAGTTTTTTAGGGGTTTTGAACGCGACGGCGTGAAAACTTCAGGATTTTTTAAGCTTCAAAAAATCCGTACCTAAAAAAATTTATATTTATTATTTTTTTAATTTTTATATCTTCCCCATAAAAACCCGCTCAAGGATATCACTCTTGGCGATATTTGGACCGGTGTCGGAGACAACGATTTTGCCATGAGCAAGGACATACGCGCGATCAGTAATCGGCAAAAGAGAATGAAGATTGTGCTCCACGATGAGAATGGCTGTTTTTTGATTTTTATTGATATCTTTGATGGTTTGGAAAATTTCCTTCACAACTTTCGGCGAGAGGCCAAGCGTGGGCTCATCAAGCAAGAGAAGTTTCGGCTGCATCATCAGTCCGCGGGCAATAGAAAGAAGCTGCTGCTGCCCACCGGAGAGCGTCCCGGCATAAGCATCTTTTTTAGCATGAAGTGCAGGAAAAAGATGCATAAGATGTTTGGCTCTCCTTCTGCATTCTTCTTCATCATTCAAAGAAAACCCGCCAATTTCCAGATTTTCTTCCACTGTCAGATTATTAAACACTCGCCTGCCTTGAGGCACAAAAGCCACTCCCATTTTCACAATTTGAGAGGGCGTTGGAATAATTTTCTCTTCTTGATAAAATAAAGCGCCAGTATGGGATATTAAGCCAAAAATTGCTTTTAAAATCGTGGATTTTCCTGCTCCATTCGGGCCCATTAATGCCACGATTTCACCCCCATTTATAAAAAGCGAAATATCGTGTATGATTTTCTGCTCTCCATATCCGGCTGAAATATTTTTTAATTCTAGTAATGGTTTCATAAATTTTTAATAAAGCTTTCCGCGGGGTTTCGAGGCTGGCGAGCTCTGAACTTCAGAATTTTTTAAGACTAACCGTTTATTGAAAAATCCGTACCAAAGGAAAGTTTGTATTCATAAATTTATCATAATTCTACTCTCCTAAATACGCTTCTAAAACAATTTTCTCTGATAATACTTTTTCCGGACTGCCTTCGGCAAGCATTTTGCCGGCATCCATCACAATGACATAATCGCACAAAGACCGGATAATCGCCATGTTGTGCTCAACAAGAACTATTGTCTTCCCTTTTTGTTTTAATTCTTTAATAATTCCCTCAATCTGCTTAATCATTTCAGGAAAAAGCCCGGCAAAAGGTTCGTCAAAAAGAATTGTGTCCGCATCCATAGAGAGTACCCGTCCAATTTCCAAAAGTTTTCTCTGGCCGTATGACAAATCACCGGCATTATGAAATCTTTTTTCATATAAACCCAAGTGCCCCAGGATATCTTCCGCCTGCTTTATGTGATACTTATTATGCTTTTCAAATAAAGACCAAAATGGATTGCGTTCGGTTAAAACTACCAACATATTGTCTAGCACAGTCATTTGGTCAAAAAGCCTGATTTGCTGAAAAGTGCGGGTAATATTATAAATTTTGTTTTCCCAAGGAAGAATTTTTCTTCTCTCGGTATCGGAGAATAATATCGCGCCTTTATCGTGAGAAAAAAAGCCGGATAGCAAATTAATGAGCGTTGTCTTGCCACTGCCATTTGGACCTACTAGTCCGGTAATTTGCCCTTTTGGGATAGTAATAGAAAGGTGGTCTACGGCACTTACCCCGCCGAAATGTTTTACTAATTGTTTTGTTTTAATAATATTTTTCATTATTTATCATAATTTATATTTCCCTAAAATTCCTTTCGGACGATATAACATTAAGAAAACAAGTAGCAGCCCATATATACATTGCCGTAGCAACGCGGCAAAGTCCACTGGAAAACCAATAAACCGCAATGCTTCGGGAACTGTTATTAAAAGAAAAGCTCCGAGCAAGGCTCCACGATTTCTCGCGATTCCTCCTAAAATAATCATCGCCCAAAGAAGGATAGATTCATTTACCGTAAATAGCCTTGAGTCAATAAAAGTAAGATAGCTTGCAAAAAGCACGCCGCCCCATGCAGTTAAAGCCGCTCCGATAGAAAAAGCCATTAATTTGTAAGTTGACGTTTTGTAGCCGAAAATAGCAAGTGCGTCTTCGTCTTCGCGAATAGCATTCAGCACCCGGCCGAATGATGAGCGGGAAATAAAATAAGTTATAGCTGTAACTATAAGAAGGACAACAACTGCGAGAAAAACAAAAGAAAGAGGCGTATCAAAAACAAAACCAAAGACGTGCGGTTTCGGAATTCCGGCTATACCGTAAGACCCACCAGTAAAACTCTCCCAATTCCGCACTACGGTATTGAATATCATCAAAAACCCGAGAGTCGCCAGCATGAAATAATCGTCCCGAAAGCGCGCAAAAGTGCTCCCGACCATTAGCGCAATCAGACCCGCAACTAGCGGCGCAATTATCAATGTGGTAAAAATATTAAAGCCGAATTTTGTAGCCAGAATTGCCGCCGCGTATGCGCCAATCCCGTAAAAAGCGGCTCCGGCAATCGTCAGCAAGCCCGCTCCGCCCATTACTAAATTTTGCGCCAGAGCCAAAATGCCGTAGATGGATACAAGTATTAAAATGTGAAAAATATATTCCATCCCGGTACTAAAATTTTAAGTTTTTACTTATAATGGTCATTTTTTGTAATCAAAAATTTAGTACGGGACAGGTTATCTTTTAAGTATTCCCTGCGGACGTAGAAGAAGCATAATGATAAGAATAACAAACGGCACCGCTTGCACCCAGCTTCCGCCAAAGAAAACTATTGTTAATTGCTGAGCTATAGCCAGAATAAAAGCGCCGAGGATTCCGCCCCAAAAACTTTGCATCCCCCCGACCACAGTAGCCACAATTGTCGGAAGGATAATTATAAGTCCGGAAGTCGGAATAAGCCCAAGATCAAATCCTTCCGCTATTCCGCCCAAGCCCGCTAACGTCCCGGAAATAAAGAAAATTTGTAAAAGAGTCTTGTCTTTTGGAATCCCTACCAACTCGGCTACTTCACTATCATCTTCTATTGCTCTCATCGCTCTCCCAAAACGCGTAGAAGAACGAATATATGCAAAAACAAATATTAATACAGGAACAAAAACAATAGCGACGACCTGAGCCAAATTGAGCACCGCTCCAAATACATTTACTGTGTAAATATCGCTTAGATGACGCGCGATAAGAGTGGATTGATTGCCGAAAATCATGCCAAGAATTGCGGATGTAGCGGTCAGAAGCCCGAAGGAGGCGATAAGCAGAATCAAGCTTTTCGCTTTGCGGCGGAGAAGTACGCTAAATATAAATTTATAAGAAAGTAGCATATACAAACCTGACCCGAAAAGACTAAGTAAGATGGAAAAGACGAAATGCACGTTCCACATGCGGTAAAATAAAAACATCATATACCCTCCCACCAGAAATGCTCCACCATAAGCCAAATTAAAAAACTTTGCGCTGCGTAAAATGAGTCCCCAGCCCATAGCAAGTACAGAAAAAAACATCCCAACAGAGATTGCATAGAGAGTCAGTTGCCAGAATATCATACGTTAAGTATAACAAAAATTGTCGTAATAAACTTTTCTTCGGTACGAATTTTTTGAAGCTTAAAAAATCCTGAAGTTCTCGCGCCGTCGCGCTCAAAACCCCGCGAAAAGTTATTACGACGATTTTTCTAATTATAACTATTGTGCCAATTCAGAGAGTTTCCCGTCTTTCGCCACTTTTATGACATAAGCGGCGGAAGTCGGGTCGCCATTCTTGTCAAACATAAGCTCTTTAGCTGAAACTCCGCCGGTGTACTTTACTTTATATAACGCATCCTTGATGGCCGGACCGGTAGCTCTCCTGGCAAGTTTTATCGCTTCGGCAATTACTTTCAACCCATCATAAGCATAGTTAGAACAGTAGATTAAATCATCTTTGCCAAGCTTGACCTTCATTTTTGCTTTAAAAGCATCGGTTGAATTTGTTCCGACCACCGTGAACATCGCGCCGTTGCCAAGCGAACCTAATTCGCTCCAAATTTTCGTGTCATCCCAAGCGTCCGCTCCGAAAAATTGAGCCTTAATGCCGAGGTCAGACGCTTGCTTGAGGCCAGCAATGCTCGCGTCGGTGTAAGCCACAAAATAAACCGCATCTGGATTTTTTGCTTTTATATTCGTGAATTGAGCTTTCAAATTTTTTACGTCCGGGTCAAATGAGTCAGCTATGACAATTGTGCCACCGGCTTTGGCAAGAGCATCAGTAAATGCTTTGTTTAAACCATCGCCCCAGTCATTCTTAACGGTCAGTAAAGCCACTTTTGTTTTGCCATTTCGGACCAGATATTCAGCCGCATAGTTTGCTTGGAACAAATCGGATGGAACATCACGGAAGATGTAGTCCCCAGCAGAACTTATAGTCGGGTTGGTGGAGCAGTAAGATAGCTGGACAACCTTGGCGGCTTCCGCAATCGGCGCTGAACCGAGCGTTGCCCCGGAACATGCCCCGCCTAAAATCGCCACAACTTTGTCCGTATTTATCAACTTAGACACCGCATTGGCAGCGGTTGCACCATTGCAACCGTCATCCTCATAAACCACTTCCACTTTTTTGCCGAGCACTCCTCCTGAATTGTTCACTTCTTCAACTGCAATGGCCACAGCTGCTTGCGCGTTTTGTCCAATATTAGCCGTATCTCCGGTCAAGGGACCGATGAAACCTATTTTTATAGTCTCGGATTCTGTGCCGTCTTTTTTGGACATGGAAACTATCCCCCAAATCACAAGCACTGCGACCACTCCCCACACAATAACTTTTCCTGTTGTAGTCATATATTACTAAATAATTAAAAACTTATAATAGACCTTATTTAGTAGAGTCTAGCAGAAATAATTTAGTTGTCAAATCTTATAGTCAATAAAATGTGAATAACTCTTTGGCTGAAGAGAGTCTTTTTGAAAACTTAATTTTTCGTGGAAAAGTATTGACACAAATATATCAAATAGTATATACTCAATTTCTATGATTCGCTCTGAGCAACAAGAACATATACACCTGGAACAATTGCTTATAGAGATAGGCCTTTCACGGAAAGAAGCTGGGGTCTATATTGCGCTCCTGTTGCTCGGCCATGGGACAGTCTCGCAAATTTCCCGCCGGGCAAATATCAACCGCACAACTGGGTATGATATATTGGATTCCCTCTCTGCCAAAGGATTGGTCAGTATTTCCGGCAAGGAGCCGAAACAGGAGTACAGCGCCGAATCGCCGGAAAATCTGAATAAGTTTATTTACGAAGAGATAAAAACAAAGACTGAAGCGTTGAGAAAAACAGAAGAAATTATTCCGGAATTAAAATCAATACACAATATAAAAGAAAGACCGAAAGTATTTTTCTATGAGGGGAAAGAAGGCTTGAAAAAAGTTTATGAGGATACGCTTACATCAACTGAGACGATAAGGGCTTATGCGACAGTAGAGCACGTATATGAAATATTACCTGGATATTTCCCGGACTATTACAAGAGAAGGGCGAAAAAAGGAATTTTTCTACGTGGTATCGGCCCAAAAACAGAAGGAAATCTGGAATTAATAAAAAATAATGCTGAAGAAAAACGCGAAACAGCTTTAATCCCTCCGGACAAATACAGTTTTTCGCCAGAAATAAATATTTACAATAATAAAGTTATGATTGCTTCCTGGCGCGAACAGCTCGGCATTATTATTGAAAGCACGGAAATAGCCGACGCAATGAAAGTAATTTACGAACTCGCCTGGACAGAAGCAAAAAGACTGGATAAAGAAAATTAGTATTTCCTAATCACCGCCTTTAATTTTGCTATCACGTTTAGGCTGGTCTCCGGATATATCGGCTGGTAATTTTTATTCGCCGGCTCAAGCCAGACTTTTTCTGTCTTTTTGCCTGCCGTGAGCACAGTCGAACGGCGGAAATATTTCATCGTAAACTCCCCATCCACTTCCGCTATCACTATCTCGCCGTCTTTGGCTACGTTAGTTTTCTCCACCAACACCATATCCCCTTTCTCTATATGCGCGTCTATCATTGAGTCTCCATCTACTTCCAGCATATAAGTGAGCGCCTTATTTTTTACAAGTAAGTCATCTAAGTTAACCGTATCTGCTAATTCCTCTTCTACTGTCGCCGGGAAACCCGCCGTCACTAATCCTAATTTAGGAATTTCACCAAAAACTTGACTGGGCATAAGCCTACCTAAATGATCCTTCGCGACCAATCCAGCCTCCATCAATTTCTCAACAACACGAAAAACTGCGTTTTTGCTTTTGAAATTAAAAAGTTTTGTCATCTCCGAATACGTCGGCATTCTTTTATTTTGAGAGTAAAAAGATTCCAGCTTTGTTTGGTAGGGATTGTTCATCTAGATTGAAAGAAAAGTAGGAAAAAGCCGGCGGAAAAAACTGCGGCGTTCGTGAAAGCGGATTTTACGGAGAAGCAGCTTGTGATCCTTTGCCTCTTTCCAATAATTCTCCCCTTTGATAATCTTTTGGTCAATAATCTTATTGACTCTCTGTATTTCCTTCTCTACTAACTTCAAATATTGTTTTTGTGACATACTTGTCTCGCTATAGCTTATTAAGCGTAGGCGGATGTTTATATTTCTAATACTCGACTACCCAACCAGTATAAGTGAACGAGCGTTCACTTGTCAAATACCCCCTGTGGATAACTCCGAACTAGAGCAATCTCAATTAAGCAAACTAGTATAATAGACACGGCCGTTGCTAATATACTAGTTAGTATTTATTTTACGTATTAACCTTCGGACGATATTGAATAGCTTCTAATATATGATTCGCCCCTACATCGGGAGAATTTTCCAAGTCGGCGATGGTGCGGGCGATTTTAATCACCCGGTGATAGGCGCGGGCAGAGAGACCCAGGCGTTCAGCACTATCATCCAGCAAATCCCTGACTTCTTTTGTAAGTTTTACCATATTGGACAAATCTTTTACATTCATTTCGCTATTGGTACTTATATCTCGGCCTAATTTTTGAAATCTATTTTTCTGAATTTCCCGCGCTGTTATTACTCGCGCTTTTATCTTCTCACTCCTCTCTCCCGTCCCCTCTCCTCCCAACTTTTTATAATCTACATTGCCGACAGAAAGCCATAAATCAATCCTGTCTATTATCGGCCCGGATAATTTTCTTTTATATCTGTCCAAGTCGGAGGGTTTGCAGATACATTGCTTCTGTTTACTTCCGGCATTCCCACAAGGACAAGGATTCATCGCCGCCACTAAAATAAAGTTAGACGGGAAAATCGCCGAGCCTTTGGCGCGAGAAATTGAAACAATGTTATCTTCAAGTGGCTGGCGCAAAGACTCTATCACTCTCTTTTCAAATTCCGGAAATTCATCCAGAAATAAAACTCCCCTATGTGCGAGCGTCACTTCTCCCGGCTTGGGATATGTTCCCCCACCGACAATAGAGACATAAGACGAGGTATGGTGCGGGGAGCGGAATGGAGGAAAGCAAACCAGCTCGCCTCTCGCATTTCCCGCCACGGAATGAATGCCTGTTATTTCCAAGACTTCATCAGTACTTAAATCAGGCAACAGCCCCGAGAATACCCGGGCCAGCATCGTCTTGCCGGTGCCCGGCGGACCATACATAGCTATATTGTGCCCGCCGGCTGCCGCAATCTCCAGCCCCCTTTTCGCCCCTTCTTGCCCGCGGATATCGGCAAAGTCCCCGCCTTTCATCTCCCTCTTATAAATTATCTTAGTCTTCGGCTGAGCTGGAATTTTCTTCCCGACCTTTGTCGGGACCCCGACTTTGGTCGGGGCATCAATATGTTCTATGACTTCTTCTAAAGAGCCAGCTCCAAAAACTTTTATGCCGTCTACGAGCGCCGCTTCAGCTGCATTTTCTCTCGGCAGATATATTTCCTGATATCCCCTCCTTTTGGCCTCTTCCGCAAGTGGCAATGCTCCCCGGATGCTCCGCAGAGTGCCGTCGAGCCCTAGCTCACCCAAGAAAATCTTTTTCTCTGAATTAAATTTAATTTCGCCGGCAGCCTTAAGATAAGCGATCGCAATAGCTAAATCAAAAAACGGCCCTTCTTTTTTCAAGTCAGCTGGTGAAAGAGAAACGGTTATTTTTTGATTCTTGGCTTTAGGAGATTTGAAACCAGAATTTTTTATGGCTCCGCTTACTCTGTCCTTTGACTCGTCGACTGCTTTATCCGGCAGACCCACGACGGAAAAAGTGTGTAGCCCCTTGGATAAGTCCACCTCTATAGTCACGATGACTCCTTTTAATAAATTTACTTGTGCTGAATAAACTTTGGCAAATGACATTGATTCTGCGGAATCACGTCGCGCAAGTCGATTTGGCGCGACGCTCTATCCAATTAGTTTTCCAAATGCTTCTTGCAGGTTCGGGCGGCAGGGTTGGCGTCCATGCGGGCCAGCTCTATGTCTTTTTTACAAACTTCGCACCTGCCGAAAGATTCCTTATTGATGCTTTTGAGCGCTTTCAAGATATTTTGCAATCTCGGTTCGAGTGTTTTCAGCATTGAGCTTTTGGCTTCAAAGTCTTCAAATCTGTCCGCCATGTCATTTTGGTCCGACTGTGGAAAATCCAATTCCTCCGGAGTCGCTTCCCACTCGCCCGTCTCGGAATTGAGCTTGCCCATATCCCGCAGTTCTTCTAAAAGCATATCGCGTTCTTTTTCCAGTTTATCTTTAATTTTTTGCTTGTCTAACATCCACAAATCATAGCATGTCTTATGTTCATAGCAAGCCCACACACTTACTTCTAAGACGCGCCTTTATCGCAATTGTCCTCAATATCTTAAAAGTAAGTGCGCGGACAAGTTTATGTGGTATAATATTATGAAATGGGAGCAAGTAAAATGTATTTTATAATAGGCATCGCAGCTGCCGCCCTTTCCGTGGTGGCTTTTGTGCCATATGTGAGAGCTATTTTAAAAAATCAGACCAAACCTTCCGGGGCATCATGGTGGACTTGGTCAATCTTAGCAATGATTACAGTAGTAAGTTCAAAAGCGGCTGGCGCACCCTGGCAAGTTTTAATATTACCTCTTTGGCTTTGTCTTTCCCAGCTCGGAGTGGCAATTTTGTCCGTTAAAAAAGGTGATAATAATTGGGATTTTTTAAATAAATTTTGCGTAATGAGCGCTTTTGCGGGTATAGGTCTATGGCTTCTTACTGGAGAACCAATTATCGCATTATTGGTTAGTATTGCAGCTGACTTTCTGGCTTCAGTTCCAAATTTCCGCCATGTCTGGGTGAACCCCGAACAAGAAAATCGGCTGGGATGGACGCTCGGCTTTGGATCGGCAGTTTTGGAAATTTTTACTATTAGAACTTGGTCTGTGGCCGAATCTGGTTGGGCCTTATATTTCTTCATCAATATGAGTATCGTTCTTTTCCTTGTCTGGCGGCCAGCATTAAAAAAAGTGGTTAGCCCAATATGATTCCTATATTTCCGCAATTTAAAAATTTAGAATTATTAGACAAAAGAGAAGTTGAAAAAATCACTTCTCAATTTCCGCCATATTCTGATTTCAATTTTATATCCCTATGGTCTTGGAATATAAAAGACGAAATGCGCCTTTCTATCTTAAATGGCAATCTGGTGGTGCGTTTTACTGATTATCTTTCCAGCAAGCCTTTTTATTCTTTTTTGGGAAATAATAAAATAAACGAAACGGTGGAAGAACTTTTGGAATTTGCAAAAAAAGAAGGTGTAAAACCGCTCTTAAGATTGGTGCCTGATATAGTTAGTAAAAATTTAGACTTAAAGACATACTCTTTAGAAGAAGATCCTGATCATTTTGATTATATTTATAAAAATGAGTATCTGGCCAATTACTCTGGAAATAAATTCAAAAACAAAAGATGCTTATATAATAAATTTAAAAATTCTTACCCGAATGCCCGCATTTTAATCAATAAAACAATAGAACCAAAAACTATAGAAGATATATTAAAGCTGGATGAAAAATGGGCCAAGCATAAGGTTGAAAAGCTGGTGAATTTCGATATAAAAAATGAAATTCAAGCCGTCAAAAGATTTTTCCTCGCATTTAATAAGTTTGAAAATTCTAAATTTTTATTCCTATGCTTATATGTCGAAGAAGAATTGGTGGGATTTTCTATAAGTAGTATAATCAATCAGGACTATGTTTTGTGTCATTTTACCAAAGGTGACATAAAATACGGAGGTGTGTATGAATATATGCTTAAAAATTATGCTCAAAATATCAGCAAAATTTCGCATTTCATGAATTATGAACAAGATTTAGGGCTTTCATCCTTGCGTTTTTCTAAAAATTCTTTTCGTCCTGCTTCTTTCTTAAAGAAGTATGTTATAGTGAAATTATAATGGCGTTTTATTAAAGATAAAAATATGGAAGAAGCGATACAAAATTTTAAAAAACAGCCTTTGTTAATAGTAAACTTACTGTTGTTTATAGGGTTGTCGGCTTGGTGGATTTATATTAATTTTTTCTTCCCTGATGTAACTGCGGAGAACAAGCAGCTTTTTGCGGCTTGTTACCAAATACTAGCTCTGTTCGGTGCCATTACTGGATTTTGGATCGCAAAAAGCTGGGGTGGATATAAAAGTTTGCTGGGTAAAGCTTTAAGCCTTTTTTCTTTAGGCTTGCTATTGCAATCATTCGGGCAATCAGCTTACAGTTATTATATTTTCTTTGAAAAAATAGAGGTGCCCTATCCTTCCATAGGGGACATTGGTTATTTCGGAAGTGTTATCGCTTATATAGCGGGTATTATTTATCTTGCCAGAGTTTCCGGCTTTCGCTCGTCTTGGAAGATAATAAAAAATAAAGTTTATCTAATTCTCATACCTATTATTATCCTTTGGGTATCGTACTCTTTTTTCCTGAAAGGATATGAATTTGATTGGTCGCAAAAGCTGAAGATATTTTTAGACTTTGGCTATCCTTTTGGCCAAGCATTTTATGTCTCGATCGCAATAGCAACTTTAGTCTTGTCTAAGGATATCCTTGGCGGAGTAATGCGAAAACCTATTTTATTCTTAATCTTTGCTTTAATAATCCAATATTTATCGGACTTCATGTTTTTATATCAGGCAAACGCTGGCGCGTGGAGCGCCGGAGGTTTTAATGATTATTTGTATTCTATTTCTTATTTTTTGATGGCTATTGCATTAATACATATTGGCAGCATGTTTATTAAGATAAAAGAATCTTAATTAGTATTTATGGACGCAATTCTTCAAATCCCCATAAGAATAATAAAGGAGCAAGAGCTCGTCATCGGCCCTTTGGCGTGGGATGAAGCAAAAAAAGTTTCTGGACTTACTATTGATCAATCACACGGTTCAGCTTCTTTCTCTGAAGATGGAAAAGATGTTGTAAACCGTCTGGTCGCCCAGTATGAAAGGATCTTCGGCAAAGCTTCGCATGCGGTCTGTCATGACGCGGTACGGGATATACTCTCCGGCATGAAGCCGGAAGAAGTGCCGGAGAGTTTGAAATAATAATCTGCCATGGTTACCAACGACGAAAATAAGCCTATTGATCCGGAAGAGTACAAAAAAGTCACGGAAGCAATGTACAAGCAAAATCTCGAACTGGCGAGATTGTATAAAGAAGTCGATGCTTTGAACAAGCAAAGGGAAAGCCTGATGCATCTTATCACCCATAAAGTAAAGGGTTCTTTCACTCATTCAAAATACATCTTTGCTGGAATGCTGGATGGCACCTTTGGCGAAACAAATGAAGAGATGAAAAAAATAGCCGAAGAGGGGCTCGAAGCAAATGACGGAGGCATAAAAACAATTGATTTGGTTTTAAATGCCGCGAACCTACAAAAAGGTACAGTAAAATATGACATGAAAATTTTTGATTTCCGAGATATGGTAGAAAATCTTCTAAAAGAGAAACATGCGGAAGTAAAAAAGAAAAATCTGGCAATGGAAGGCAATTTAAAAGAAGGTGTTTATAATGTCCTAGGCGACATCTTCTGGATAAAGGAAGCGGTAAGCAACTTGATTGAAAACTCAATCAAGTATACAAAGGAGGGTAAAATTATTGTTGACCTAAGGCGCGCAAAACCTGCCCGCAATGCTTCAGGCATAGCTGATGCAGGTGGGGAAAACAAAATTATCCTTTCTATTAAAGATACTGGCATCGGCATCACCGATGAGGATAAAAAGAATTTATTTACCGAAGGCGGGCGGGGCAAAGAATCAGTCAAAGTTAATGTGGACTCAACTGGTTACGGTCTTTATTCGGTAAAGTTAGTGGTAGAAGCGCACAAAGGGCGCGTCTCCGCAGAATCCGAAGGCGCAGGCAAGGGCTCAACATTTTTTATTGAGTTGCCTCTAGCGTAGGTTCTGGCGCAGGCTCTGGTTCCAGAATCACTTCCGGTTCCGGCTCGGGTTCCGGTTCAGGTGCAGGTTCGGGGGCTGGTTGGCTCGCCGACTCGTCCACTGTAGCTTCCGTGGAAAAAACCTCTGGTTCTGCTTCGCCCGCCGTAGCCTCCGTTGGACTTTCGGAGCCTTGTGCAGAGGAGTCTGGCGTAGGCTGGGGCTCTGTTGTAGTTTCAGATGTAGGTTCTTCTGAAGCAGACTCCGAAGAAGATTCTGCCTGGATAGACTCGCAATTCCCTTGGGTGCTCAATATTTGACCGCTTTTTATCTTTACACAATAGACATCTCCAGTATCTTCATCTTGCAACTCCACCTTCTTAAACGACCCGACACTGGCCGAGAGCTTCTCGGTAATAATATTCGCCACCTTCAGGAGCCCCTTCTCAAACACAATCTCAAAAGCATTCTTGAACATGGAGATGATAGAGTCAAAGAAAGAGTTGTTAGTACTGGTGCCATCTTCACTTAAGGTGA
>MFUY01000010.1:98-10366 GCA_001787035.1 Candidatus Nomurabacteria bacterium RIFCSPLOWO2_01_FULL_41_12 | reverse complement strand
ATAGAGAGAGCGTTCAGTAGAGCCTGGTCAGAGATGACTGGGGGAGGGGCAGAGACGGTGATGATGGCCCCGACCCGGGTCGGGACTGTGGTCGGGAGAGGAGGCAGAGGATTAACATAAGCTCTCCAGGCATCTCGGAGATTGTCGGTGAAGGTGTCTAGGATGTTGGCTGTTTGGGAGGTGGCGGAAGTAATAGAGGAAACTATTTCATTCTTTATATCTTTTAGTTTAGAGAGGTAGGGGTTAATTTTAGAAAAAGGAATATTCAAATCTGAAACAGCTTGTACTCCTACCGGCGCAAAAACCAAAAAAGCTAAGACTAAAAGTCCAAGTAGTCTAAGGACGGTCCTTAAAGAAGTTTCCCCAAGGACCGTCCTTGTAAGAAATTTTTTCCTAAAATTTTTTGGTATCATTTTGTATTTTAGGACACCTTAATTATATCAAAAATAGCCTTGCGTTAGAAGGAAAATGGGGATAACCCTAAAAAGCTGGCTCGGCAAAAATTCAAAGCGTCGTGGGTTCCCTGTCCTTTTGACTCCGAGGGCGAAGGCGCCAGAATTTTTCGTTGAGCCAGCTTTTTAATTTCTAATTTTCAATTATCAATTCTTAATTTTCAATTTTTACTTGAACAAATTTGAGTTCTTGTATATTCACCGGACTGACAAGCAAGGCTTTAATAAAGGAATCGCGCGGGTCGGAAATTATTGCTTCAACAACAGCTACGACATAAGGAGTAATGCCCGGTAAGACTGCCTGGTCTCCTTTTAAAAGCAAAAAGTCCCTCGGCAAGGCCACTTCAAAATTCCCCCCGCCTCTTCCAATAATTTCCAAAAAAATATGGTTACTGCCGACTACCACTTGCGTCTTCTCCCCACTATTTGAAAATAAAGTGACCTTTGAAGAATCAGGATAAACGGCTGAAATACGTCCGATAGGCACATTGCCTAGGGCAAAAACTGTATCTCCTATCTGTAATCCATTTTTTGCGCCTATATCAATAATGAGGCTATCGTAACTATTTTTGTCCTGTTTCCCTAATATGGCAGATAAAACCATAACAGTCTTTGGATCTTTCCTTCCCAAAATTTCTTTGATTTTAGTATTTTCGGCTAGAACAGAATCATGATTCGCCAGCGTATTTTTATTAACGCTCAGTTGGAATTTGATATCCATGTTTTCTTTGTAAAGAGAGCTTTTGGAAATAAAAAAACTTCCGATGTTTCCTAATTTATCGCCGACATTGTTGGAGAGAATTAAAAACGGCCGAAAGAGCTTATGGCTCGCATAAGAGAGGCCATTTGCAACACTTGATCTAAAATAAAACAAAACAAGAAAAATAATTACAAAAAAAATATAGTAAAAAAACTTCTTCCTTTTGATTTTTTTATCTAGGAGGTAGCTCATCTTGATTACCGATCAAAACTTCTTTATAAAACGGAATATCGTCCAGAATCACCCCTGTCCCCCTGGCCACGGCGGAGAGCGGATCTTCCACTACATAAACCGGGATTTTCAAAACGCGCTGCAAAAGCTCTCCTAGGCCTGGCAAGAGCGCGCCGCCGCCTGTGAGAGTAATCCCCTGGTGCATTATGTCGGATAAAATTTCAGGCGGCGTCGTTTCCAGCATATCTTTCACTCCTTCTACCAAGCCTTTAATTGAAAAAGTGAGCGCTTCACGTATGTCGGCATCTGTCACTGTCACCGCGCGGGGCAAACCGGTCAAAAGATCGCGCCCGTGGACTTCTGTTTCCATGTAATTCCCGGGGATAACAGAACCGATGGCGATCTTGACCATTTCCGCTGTTCTCTCGCCGATAAGTATTTTAAATTCGTCGCGCATGTAGGTAATGATATCGTTATTCAGCCTATCACCGGCTATTTTTAAGTTTTTGGATTTTACAACTCCGCCCAAAGAAATTACCGCGATATCCGTCGTCCCCCCACCGATATCTATAATCATTGATCCGACTGGGTCTTTAATGGGAAGCCGCACCCCGATGGCGGCTGCCATCGGTTCTTCTACCAAAAAGACTTCCCGCGCGCCGGCGCTTCGAGCCGCATCATAGACGGCGCGCGTTTCCACATTGGTCGTGCCGGAAGGCACGCCCACTAAAACTCTCGGCCGTGCTAATTTTTGGGATATTTTGTCCGCTTTGTTTATCAAATATGAAAGCATCTCCTCGGTAACTTCAAAATCAGAAATAA
Source organism: Candidatus Nomurabacteria bacterium RIFCSPLOWO2_01_FULL_41_12 (assembly GCA_001787035.1). Lineage (GTDB taxonomy): Bacteria > Patescibacteriota > Minisyncoccia > Phycocordibacterales > UBA9973 > UBA9973. The sequence continues at coordinate 8,161 of MFUY01000010.1, read as the reverse complement.
CACCCTCCACTAAAGGACGAATAGCCCTGATGTGTCCCGGAGTACGGCCAAGCATCTCCTTGGCTTTTGCGCCGACGGCTAGAATTTGATTGGTCTTGATATTAACCGCCACTACAGAAGGCTCGTTGATGACAATGCCGTGGCCCTTCAAATATACAAGAGTATTAGAAGTCCCCAGATCGATGCCTATGTCATTGGAAATTAATTTGTAAAGTTTTTCAAACATCCCAGTAGTAAAATTTTAATAATAATGTTTAATATTATGTCTCGTAATCAAAAATTTACTACGGGACGAGTATTTTTAATAATTCATTAAGTGAAACTATTTTTCCCTTGTTTTCAGTGCGTTTTTTTAATTCTATGCCTCCTTCAGATAAGCTTCGACTGGAAATAACCGCCCTGTGTGGAATGCCAAGCAAGTCTGACTCGGCAAATTTCTCTCCGGCTGATACGCCTTTTCGGTCGTCAAATAAAACTTCAATATTGGCTTTTTGTAAACTTTCGTAAACTTTATTGGCTTCTATTGAAATTTCCTCATCGTCTCCCAGAGCAAGCAAGTGGAGAGCGTAGGGCGCGATAGACTCCGGCCAAATTATACCCTTATCGTCAGATAGAACCTCTACTACCGTGCCTATAAGTCTGCCAAGACCTATCCCATAACAACCCATTAAAACAATATGTTTTTCTCCCTTGGGGTCTGTATACGATAAATCAAATGGCTCTGAATATTTTGTCTTCAAATCAAAAATATTCCCAACTTCAATTGCTTTTTCTTCCACTAATTTTTCTTTTACTAAATTAAGCTGACTTAAAACTTCATCACTTAAAACTTCTTTATTAACAGCAATACTACTTGCCTCATCAACATAAATAGTATCTTCGCCGAAAGGCGTAATAGTCTGAAATTCGTGTGAATATTTTGAGAAAGTTCCACCCGAAGCGAAAGTCATGTAAGTTAAGTGGCCAATGCCAACTCTCTTAAAAATAGTTTTATAAACATCCTTCATTTGATTGTAAAATTTTTCAAAATCTTCCTGAGAAATGTGAAAAGAATACATGTCTTTCATCATGAATTCTCTGCCTCGGAGCATGCCGGACTTGGCGCGAAGTTCCATTCTAAACTTATTTTGAATTTGATAAATATAGATAGGAAAATCTTTATGCGAGGAAATATAATTTTTCAAAATAGGGACAACAATTTCTTCGTGAGTAGGACCAAGAGCGACTTCTCTACCTGACGCGTCGCTCACTTTATACAAATCACCCATTGCCTCCCATCGGCCAGTTTTTTCCCAATTTTCTTTTGGCTGAAAAGAGGACATTAAAACTTCCTGCCCGCCTACTTTATTCATTTCTTCTCTAATTATATTTTCAATTTTTTTTAGCACCCGAAGTCCCAGCGGTAAATAGCTATAAACCCCGGCGAGCTCCTTATGGATAAAACCGCCCCGAATCAAAAGCTCGGCGTTCTTGGACACCTCGTCCGTTGGCGCTTCCTTTCTCGTCTTAGTAAAAAGTATGCTTTGCCTCATTCCATTAGTCATATCTGCATCTTACTTCAAAAAAACCTTTTGGTCAAAGTGAAAAAGATTTGCAAAAAGCGGAACTTTCTGTTATATTGACCCATATGCAAAAAGTAGATATTAAGAAAGAAACTGACAATTTAATAGAAAAAATGTTCAAGGCTGGGGCGCATTACGGATATGGCAAGACCAGAAGACACCCCTCTGTGTCCCCCTATATATACGCTACAAAAAATAAAACGGATATCATAGACCTGGAAAAAACGGCTGTTCTGCTGGAGCGCGCTTTAGAATTTGTTAAAAGTTTGGCGGCTGCCGGCAAAGTTATCCTTTTCGTCGGCACGAAGCCGGAAGCAAGAAATGCCGTTAAGAATGTGGCAGAATCTTTAAATATGCCTTATGTTACGGAGCGTTGGATCGGGGGCACCTTGTCTAATTTTACGGAAATAAAAAAGAGAATCAGTGAACTTGAAAACTATCGCAAAGATAGCGTGGTAGGCGGGCTTGATAAATATACCAAAAAAGAACGAGTGGTCATGGCAAAAAAAATGGAAAAACTTTCAAGGTATTACTCTGGGCTTATTGGTTTAAAAAAGACCCCCGAACTGTTGTTTATCGTGGATGCAAGAGCGGAATATATCGCCGCAACTGAAGCTAAAAATGCAGATGTGCCTGTTTTAAGCCTCTCAAATTCCGATGCAGATATAAAGGATATTGATTATCCTATCGTAGGCAATGATTCCAGCATACCGTCCATCAAGTTTTTCGCCGGAGCTATTGCTAACGCTTACAAAGAAGGAGCCATGTCCGCCCCGGCGGATAAATCTGTGCTTCCTAAAACGTCTTAAACCCCTTACCAGAGCAAAGCTCGGTACGGGGCAAGCAAATATATGCCTACAAAAATAACGACTGAACTTATAAAAGAATTAAGAGATGCTACGGGAATTTCCGTAATGCAATGCAAGCACGCACTTATTGAGGCCAAAGGCGATATGAAAAAAGCGCTGGCCATTTTAAAAAAAACGAGCTCGAACATCGCGCTCAAAAAAGTTGACCGACTACTTGGTTCAGGCTATATACACGCCTATGTTCACGGTGAAGGTAAAATTGGCGCCATGGTTGAGCTTCTGTGTGAAACAGACTTTGTGGCTAAAAATGAAGTTTTTAAAGTTTTAGCCAAAGAGATAGCCATGCAAATAGCGGCCACGGACCCTAAGGATATTCAGGCTCTCTTGCAGGAACCTTTTATAAAAAATGGAGAAATAAACATCATCTCACTTGTTGAAGAAGCTATCCAAAAAACTGGTGAAAGAATAGAAATCGGGCGCTATGCACGATTTGAGCTTTCAAAAAAATAATATGTATATACTTTTAATTTTGTTTTTTATATCGCTTCTCGGCATTGTTTTTATGATTGGAAGAAAACTGGTTTTAATACAAAATAGGCAAAGCCTGAATGAAATCCCCGCTGAAGAAGATCGGCAATTTGAAATTCACCCTTATATTAAAGAAGTAAAATATATAACCATCAAGAATATAAAAAAATACGGCCATATAAGTCTAGTAGAAACACTAAGATTTTATATCAGATCCTCTAATTTTTTAAAAAATAAATACGAAGAAATTAAAATTAAAAACATACAATATAGAAACCGTCTCGCAAGCGACCTGCCGGAGAAGCAGGTTTCCAAATTTCTAAAGATGATCTCAGATTACAAGCATAAAATAAGGGAAATTAAGCATAAAATACACGAAGAGGAAAGAAATTCGTAGATATGGTAGGATTATACGCATGCCGGCATAGCTGTTTTGGTAGATATGCAATAAATATGGTAAATTAGTTCTTAAAAGTAAATAAATATATCGCCGGCATAGCTCAGTTGGTAGAGCAACACTTTTGTAAAGTGAAGGTCGTGGGTTCGAATCCCTCTGCCGGCTCAAAAAAATTTAAGGAGAACTTCTTTCATTTTCTATTGGCTTTGTCTCTTGAAGCTTGAAAGACTCTTTGACGCGAGACTCGAGCTCTTCAATACTATGAAAACCAGTCAACACATCGTCATCTATCACAAAAACAGGGAGCATGGTATCTTTTATTTTATAAATTCGAAGCATCGAGGAAACAGCCGATAAGTCAGTACTGTAATCAAAAGAATACACACGAAGCTTAGGGTATTTATCTCGAAGACTGGTTAACACTGACCACGCCTTTTGGCACTCACTACAATTATCTAATGTTTTATAAAAGTAAAGAATAAATGCTGATTTCACTCCACAGCGCGTAGAAATCTTTTTGGCTAATAAATAGTCTTTGATTTGTAGTAAGGCATAGTATTTTTTTAAATAAGACACTTCGTCAGTGGCACCCAAGTTACTTTGACTCCATTCTAGTTTAGATCCTAATTCCCTAAGCTGATCAGAAAAAATAGAATCGGGAATATTCTTGCAAGAAAGTTCTGAAAGTAAAGAAAATTGGGTTTCAGAAGACAAAATATCAATCGCAATTTTATCTTGAATCGATTTTAATTGATTAATTTTTTTATTACTAAAATAATTACTGACGTAGCTCGCAGACAGGAAAAGACTCATGGTAATAAAAAATACAATTAAATATTTTTTCCAATCAATATTGTTATTCATCCCATTAAAAAATTTAAATTAATAATTCTATCCTTAATACCCATTAGCTGATTTTCTAACGGGACAAGTAAATTTTTATCTCCAGTCGGGCTTTCTGGATAAGATAGTATTATATATTGCCTTAAGAAGCCAAAATGGGGCAATAATACTGAAAACGGGGAAAAAATAAATCATATTTATGGAAAATCTCCACTTCCCTTCGGTCATTCTCCGACCAAAAATCATCGCAAAAATAACTAGAAAATAAGTAGAGATAACTAAAAATACAAAAGACTGTGTATTTATAAAAAAAGAGTCGAAATGTAAATTTGTCATCTTAAAACGCCAACCTATGGCATTCAAAATTATTATTTTAGAATACAGAAAATCTCCAAAGTTATAAACTATTCTACCAAAAAGATAGGAAACAGAAGCAATAGAAATAATTCCCATAGGTAAAGTAAACAGTGCAAAATTTCCATATTTCTTTTTGAATAAAACGCCCTTGTAATCAATCGTATTGTTAATAAGTCCATACATCCAACGCAACCTTTGCTTGTATAAATTCTTTATAGTCATTGGGGTACTAGTATATACATAAGCGTCATTACAATACTCTATTTTGTACTGATTTTGCTGCATTCGACAAGCAATTTCCATATCTTCTGAATTGTGCCCATGGCGATATGGACCCAAATCATCGAAAACTTTTTTACGAAAAATAGTAAGAGGTCCCGGAGTTACACTAATAGCTCCCAAAAAACCAAGCATCTTTTTAAAATAAACACCCATATGATACTCTTCTTTTTGAACATTTTGGATAAAATTTCTTGGGTTATGCACGGTTACAGAAGGAGCGACGGCCATAACACTTTCATCTTTTTCAAAATAGCTCATAATACGGACAAGGGACTCAGAATCTATAAATGAATCAGCATCCAAACCGCCGAAAAAATCAGTTTCGCTATGTTCTAGCCCCAGATTAAGCGCAGTATATTTTCCTCCATTTTTTTTATGAAAAATTTTTACATTTTTATATTTTTCAAAATGACAGATGATATTCCAAGTACCGTCGGTAGAGCCATCGTCAATCAGGAAAATTTTTAATTTATCCTTCGGGTAATTTAAATCAAGGAGAGAACGCACAGTTTTATAAACTGTGCGTTCTTCATTGAAACAAGGCACGACGATCGTCACCGCAGGATAACGGGAAAGTTTTGTTTTACCGTCACGAATAACTATTTTTTTTCTATTTTCAAAAAAAGTAACGAAAAAAAATACCTGCACATAGACGGACAAAAAGATTAGCACGTAAAATACTAGACTGGGGATTGAAGCCATGCTTCAATTATTGCATATTTCCTCCCATTTTGCTATCAGTACCACAAGTGGCGCATGCGGCCTTGCACTTGCTGCACTTGCAATGAAAAATTTTCATAACCCCAGCAACACCCACGAGCACGTAGACGACAGCCAAAAGAGTTGGCATAGAGCCGAGAAGCATACCAACAACATTTAAGTCACTACCCATCAACATTCCTACACCCACCAAACCCCAGTTAATTGCTCCAACAATAACTAAAACTTTTGCAACCAAAGAAACATTGCAACCATGATGCCCACCACAACTTGAATTACACATATATATAATCTATATTAACTAATAAAAAGACCTTAAAATACTAATACATCCATTATAGCATATTTTTGAAATATGGTATAATGGGTCCATTATCACAATAATGTAAAAAATATGCAAGAAATTGATATTGAAATTAAAGGGGAAAATGGAGAAAGAAAAGAAGAAATTATTATTAAAGACAATCAACAGCAAATAGTTGGAGCAATAATTATAGCTGGAATCCTTATTGCCGGAGCAATTTTACTAAAAGGAAGTAGGCCTATAGATGACGCACCAGTTACAAATAATAATAAAAACATAAGTTGGCAAGGCAGACCCGTAACATCGAGCGATCACATAAAAGGAAATAGAAATGCAAAAATAATCATTGTGGAATACTCGGACCTTGAATGTCCGTTTTGTCAAGTATTCCACAACACCATGCATCAAGTGGTAAATGGTAATAATCAAGTGGCTTGGGTATATCGTCATTACCCTATCCCCAAACACACTAAAGCTTTCAAAGAAGCGGAGGCGACAGAGTGCGCATGGGGACAAGGTGGAAATGATGCCTTTTGGAAATATACCGACAGACTTTTTGAAGTTACTCCATCCAATAATGGCCTTGATGTGGCAGAGCTCCCGAAGATTGCCCAATACATAGGACTCAATGTCACATCCTTTAATACTTGTCTTGCTAGTGGAAAATTCAAAGTCAAAATCCAAGCTGACGTTGATGACGGAAATAAAGCAGGTGTTAACGGAACCCCATCATCTTTTATTTTAGTAAAAGACAAAGTAGTTGATACCATCCGTGGCGCTCAACCCTTTGAAGTCGTAATGCAACAAATAAATCAGATAAAATAAACAACAACTAGGAACGACTAGGTCTTGCCTAGTTAATTTCATTAAAGCTTATCCATTCAAAGATTTCTTTTGAAAATTCTTTTTCTGTTGGAAAATAATTTGGGAAAGCTTTTACATTTAAGATTTTATTTTGTATTCTGTCTTTTCCGAGATAATCAAGATAACTGGAATGTTGGTAACGGCTCAAATAGGCCAGTGCTTTTTTCTTATTACGTATTCTCTTCTCTTTCCAATCTTTATCTATAAGCTTGACTGGATTAAGATGAATGTAGGAAAATATGTATTTAAAATAAGGATCACTATCTAAGTGTTCTGCTCTAAATTTTCCTTCAAATAAACTACCAGTTCTGTTGTATTTTTTGTTGTAATACATTACATAGGCAGTTGTGAGTTTTTGCATAAATTTACTAATGTCGCCTTTTTCAGTTTGAGTGATTAAAATATGAAAATGATTTGGCATAAGGCAATATGCACCAATGTCTACAAGCAAAACTCCGCGTTTAAAATCATACGGGCTTTCTTCTTTATTTAAAGCATATATTCTAAAATTATTTTCAGAGTTACAAGCATATAATAAACTTACGAAACGATCATAATCTTTGTGGTCGTGAAAGATTTTTTGTTTACTATTTCCACGATTATATATATGGTAAAACTCTCCCAAAACAAAAGCCTTTTTACGAATAGACATATCTCTATTGTACTCTAATACTTTTGACTAGGCAAGACCTAGTTGACTTATAAAATATCTAAGAAAGTACTAGAAAAAAAATTGTGTTCAAATCTTGAATTTAAGCTATAATATAATCATGATTTCGTTAAATATTTCGATTTCTAAACAAAAACTCAATGTGTTGGACGGCGAAAAAGTTATAAAAACCTATCCGGTTTCAACATCACGATTTGGAACTGGTTTTGAAAACGGTAGTAAAAAAACACCGACTGGCAACTTTATGATTTTAGAAAAAATTGGAGGACTCGAGCCCATTTTTACAACATTCAAAGGAAGAAAACCGGCTGGTGTTTGGGATGGCAAACCAACGGACGATGATCTCGTTCTTTCACGAATTCTTTGGCTGGATGACATTGATAACAATCGTAATACAAAAGATCGCTACATCTATATTCACGGAACAAATCATGAAAACCTAATCGGAACCCCTGCAAGTCATGGATGTATACGAATGAATAACCGAGATGTTATTGAACTTTTTGATTTACTAGAAATAGGAAATAAAATTTCTATAATCAAAAATTAGAAAATCCATACGTTTGACTAGGTCTTGCCTAGTCAGTTAATCAAAATAGTTTTTCAGACGGGAGATTTTATCGTGCTGGCGGAGCTTTTCGTGCACTTTTGCTTCAATTTGACGAATACGCTCGCGAGTCACACCAAACTCTTCCCCTACTCTCTCTAAAGTGTGTTGAATACCATC
>MFUY01000010.1:0-91 GCA_001787035.1 Candidatus Nomurabacteria bacterium RIFCSPLOWO2_01_FULL_41_12 | reverse complement strand
CCATAACGCATTTCAAGAATTTTACGTTCTTTCGGATTAAGTTCATCCAAAACTTCACGGATTTGATCTGATAGAATCCTGCGGGAAGATT
>MFUY01000009.1:12989-14967 GCA_001787035.1 Candidatus Nomurabacteria bacterium RIFCSPLOWO2_01_FULL_41_12 | reverse complement strand
GAAACTTGACTTTTATATCTATAAATGCTATACTACGCGAGTATGAATAAAATATATAATATAAAATTAAATAATGTAGTTATTACTTTAAAAATATTGGCTATTTTAGCTTTTGGGTTAGTGATAATACCGATGAAAGCAAACGCTTGTGGTGAGCTTTATGGTGATAATTATTCTAACCGACCGAATTGCAGCCAGTCTAATCGCAGTTTTATGAATACAAGTAATGATGTAAATTACTCCGCGAATAATGCAGTGGTGATGAATAGCGCGGCGGCAACGAATGATGTTACCCCGACCATTTATTCAAGTACCACAAATCCAAATACGACAAAATCCGCTACTACCGTAAAAACAACTTCAACAAAAAATACTGAAACAAATAAAATAGCCGACGACTCTAGCAACCTATCAGCCGCTGTGATCTTTGGAACAAATAGTTTTATGCCTTCCAGTTTGATTCAATGGATCTTTTTTGCAATACTGGTTTTGATAGTGGTAATCCTAATGAGAAAAGTTTTTGGCTTGAATAACAAATATTATTCTACACCCCTAAAACACGACTAGAAAAACTCGTTGAAAAATAACTTTTCGCAGGAAGAAGCGAAGCTAGGCACTCAAAACCATTTTTGATTTCCAGAAAAAGAAACCGATTATGATAAATGTCGCAAGTGGAGACATATATTCCGGTATAGCAAAATGAAAGCTGTGCAAGATCATTATAATGCCAAGCACCAAGATAGAATACATGGCGCCATTTTTCAGATAAACATATTTTTTAATATGCTCAATATTCCTGATTGTCAGCTCCCGTACTAAAAGCGCGCCCAATCCATTGCCAAGTAAAATCAAAGGCACAGAAAGAGTAAAAGCGAAAGCGCCGAGCACTCCATCAATGGAAAACGTAGTATCAATGATTTCCAAAAAGAAAAGCTTACTCAAATCCGAATGCGCACTGCCGAGCAATTTTCTCTCCTGCTCCTCGGCGTTTTGCTTGAAACCATGCGTGATGAAAAATAGGCTGGACCCGACGACCGCCCCAAAACCCATCAAGTTGCTCTCTTTGAGCGCGAACCAAGCAATGATTGAAAGCAGGACGGAAACAGTAGCATAAAACCACACCCCTTTTGACATAAAAAATTTTTCCGTCTTGGGCAAACCTAGATTTTTATCCTCCAAGAAAAGCCAGTGCAAAAATAAAAATAAAAGAAATACTCCCCCGGCGACAAGCAGTATCGGCGCTGATTTTTCTATAGACTGCAAAACCAGCGGGTCAGAAGACCAGGCCGCCGACAAAATCTGCAAGGGAGTTAGAGCCGTGTTAAAAGCCCAGATAATTATAAAAGGCAGAAGTCCACGGACGAGAAAAACCGCGATGAACATCCCCCAAGTCAGGAACCACCGCCTCGCCCTTTTGCCCATCGTATTTAAAACCTCGGCATTGATAATCGCGTTATCAACCGAAGAAACCGCTTCAAAAAGCGAAAGGCCGATGATCGTAATTAAGGCAGAAAATAGCATGTCTATATTCTATATCATCTTTCAATTTTTGTCTTGTTAAATATAGATTATTCCAGGTATATGGGAAGCAAAAGGGGCTTGACTTTTGAGTTTGATTGTGATACAATATAAAGGTTGACTGTTCGTTGAAAACAAGTTAAATATGGATTTACTGCGGAATGGTTTGCCCACCAAGTAGCCAAGATATTGGCTCTTTAGTGGGCAGACAATTCACGCGAACTTAGCCCGCGCCCAGCGGGCGCTTAACAGCGCCTCGCGGCGCGCACAAGGAGACAGTGATGGACATCGAACTCACACTCGTGGACAAAGGTGCTGGTCAAGTTGAAGCAGAGGCGACAGTCGTCAAGGACGACCTGACCCCGAAGACCGGGGTGACCGTCGCGTTACGCGTGAATGGCAGGGCCGTAGGGTCCTGTCAGGTCAACGACCAAGGGGTCGCGACCAAGCAGTTGAAGCT
>MFUY01000009.1:10494-12976 GCA_001787035.1 Candidatus Nomurabacteria bacterium RIFCSPLOWO2_01_FULL_41_12 | reverse complement strand
GAGGGTCGGCGAGTTGGCGCGGGTAACCGCGTCGGTCGTCGGCTTGAGCCATCTCATCGCGACCGACGACGTCACGCCGGAAGCCAAGAAGCGGCGCGAGGCGACGGCGACGGAGCTGATCATCTCGTGCTTGTTCATCGCCGTCGTGGCAACGGCGAGCTACATGAGCGGACAAATCGGCGTTTTCTTGCTCGGACTCTTGGGGGCCATGGTGATCATGTTCCGCCAGACCCGAGCGGACGGGGGCGACGTCGAAGAATTCGTAGGGAGACTCCAGAATAACGACTGGATTTTTCACACGATGCGCGGAATCGCGATCTTCGGGTTCCTGATGTTCCTCCTCGGGCTCTGGGTGGACCCGCCCGAGCTCAACCCGATCAAGGCAATCGGGAACCAGCTGAAGGACATGGTGTCCACGAAATTGAAGGATCCGTGGGCGAACGAAAGATGGTTCAGCTTCACGGGTTTCTTCGACGGGTGGGGCCGGACTGCCCTGTTCTTTCTCTTCTGGACGGCTGTCTCCTATCCGGTGTCCTTCTGGGACGACTGGGTGGCCAAGAGAAAGGAAGCCGCCAAGACTGGCGACAAGGGAGGGATCTTCAGCTTGCTCTTGGGACGGTTTATCGGCGAGGGAATCGATTCCTTGCTTTGGTCACCCTTCAGGAAAAAGTAGGAGGACGACATGATGAGAACAACGGCAACGATGCTCACTCTGCTCGTTCTCCTCTTGTGCGCCGCCGGATGCGGCAACAAGATCGACAGCAAGCTTAGCGAACTCACGGACAAGCCGCGCGCCACCACCGTGGAGAGCGCGAAAGCGCTCTACGATGAGGTCAACGAGCTCATCCGGTGGACAGCGGACCCGAAGAACGAAGAGAAGATGACCCCAGCCCAACTCGCGTGGGCGCAGGCGCTTCGAAATCAACGCCGAGACGAAGGGTTAGCGCTGGTCAAGGAGAAGGCTGTGTCCGGCGTTGTGGGGATACTGGGTGGCATCGGAATCGACGTCGGATCGATTGATGCCGGCAAGGCGCGCGACTGGTTCCTCGGGTTCGACGAGCCAAGGTTCCTGAAGTACGCTTGCATCGATGCGGAAGGAGGGGTTCTCCGTAAAGGAGAACCGGGCTGTCCTCCCTAGGAGACACGGTCAAAACACCGCCTGACCAGCGGATGGCGACGATCATGCCTGGCCAGCATAAATTCAATCGGAGGTGCCCATGGCACAACCGAAAAGGGCGGATCATCGACATAGATGACCGCCCTTTTCAAATTTCTATACAAATAAAAGCGAAACCTTTTTCAAAACTCTTCATCAAAAACTTCCCTAAATACTCCTATAGAATAAAGCTTATAAAGCAAAAGTCAGACCAAAAAAGCTTGACTTTTAGATTTGATTATGATATAATACCCTAGCTAAGCTGTTCGTTGAAAATACTTTAAATATGGATTGAAAAAGAGCAGTTTGCCTGCCAAGTAGCCAAGACAATTCTTGTAATTGGCTCTTTAGCCGGCAAACTGTTCAAACCCGCGCCCCGCGCGGGCGCTAACAAGCGCCTGCGGGCGCGACAACGAGGAAAAGACAATGACAAGACTCGCAATCGAACTCGGACTCGGGGCGCTCGTCGCATGGATGCTCAGCGACGCAATGGGGTGGAACTTCTTTGTGACCGCAGGCGCACTCGGCGTCGTCTACCTCCTCATCAGAGGTAGACACCTGTTGACTGGGCTTGGCGCGAGCGCACCCAGGGGTGGCGGCATCGGTCTCGGCAATCTCCCAGTCAACGTGGTGGTGTGGTTGGGAATCATGCTGCTCGGGACGGCGGTCATCGCATTCAGCAACGTGGAGGCCTTCATCGAGCTGGTGAAGATTGGGTGGAGGCCCTGGCTTTGGCCAGCAGATGCACAGCTCAAGTTCCTGCTGTGGATCTGCCTGGCGTTCATCGCCGGGTCGGCGGCAACGCCGAATGCGAGCCCGCGGCCATGGGCGAGGCTGATATTCGGCCTCGGGTTCGTCCTCCTGTTCACGATCTTGTGGATGCCACAGCAGGCCGAGGCCATCAGGCCGAGGCCTGTCAGTCCAGCGGTGTCACCGTCAGGTGGCTCCCCGTCCAAGTGGGACGAAGCGGAGAAGGCGGCGGCGGAGATCGGGGATATTCCAGTGATCTTCTGCCTCGGGTGGCAGAAAGCGTTCGGACCACTTGGGTACTGCACAAGTGGCAAGACCGTTGGGACGGTGCTCGGAGACTCGCTCGGCGCGGCAGTAGGTGCGATCAAGGGCGCGGTGGGGACATCCGACGCAGCGGCGCAGACAGCGCCAGTCGTGGAATACCCCACCTCGGGGGAAGGCCACGCGACGAAGACCATGCCCATCAAGGCGTACCTCGACCCGAAGCGGACATTCACACGTCCGTCGGGCCCGGCGAGGTACGTATTCGCCGAAGACTCATCGTTGTTCTTCGATGATGTGACCGGGCACGTCGTC
>MFUY01000009.1:0-10369 GCA_001787035.1 Candidatus Nomurabacteria bacterium RIFCSPLOWO2_01_FULL_41_12 | reverse complement strand
CGGCGTCGTGTTCTACACGACGACCGCCCTTTCTCTATTTCTAGTACTTTATTGATTTAAATTATTCGGAGATGGTGGATTATATTCTCCCAAGTTCACTTCCCCTTGTTCCGGCTTTATCTCATCATCTAGATTAAAAGTACTCAAGACAACGCCAAGTATAGCCCACACTCCCATCATTATGGTAATGCCTATGATGCCCCAAAGCATGTGGCTCTTCCCGGATGTTTTTTTCTCTTCATTTTGCTGATTGACGATAAATTCAAAGGCGCCGTAAAGAAAATATGCCACGGCCAGAGCAAAAAGCAATATTATAAGCGGGTTTATGATAAGCGTATTAACACTCTGCACAAAAGAGTCCACGCTTGCATAAGCTACTTTAGTAGAGAATAAATCCATATTTTACAATTTTATACTTTGTTTTTATAGTATTAATTAAGGAGATATAGTTGGGAAAGTAATATCCCCTGCATTATCAACCCCAAATGTATTAGTTAAAATACGTACAAGTCCCCATAAACCTATGATAACAGCCAAACCAATAATACCATAAATCATCCTGTCTCTTCCCGCCTTTTTTGCTTCTTCCTCGGAAGCTAATACATACATGACAACTCCCCACACGAAAAGGATCACACCCAAACCGATCAAAACCGGAATAACAGCGCCAAAGATCTCACTCAATTTGCACAACAAGTTTTGTATCGTTGTGATTTGATTGGGATTAATAGCACAGGTTCTCCCGCCAGTAGTTTGAGCCAACACCACGACCGGCGTCAAACTTAAAACAAAACCCGATAATACCATTAATTTCTTTTTCATAAATTTCTTTATAACTTTAAAAACTTTATAACTTTCTACTAATAATGCGACCTTATAATAATACTAATAAATAGAACACCTCTCTATTATATCACAAAAAAGCAAGTAAAAGTCTAGGGTGTGAATTACCTGCCTTTGACCTGTGGTATGGCATATTCAATACCAAAAGTAGTGCCTAATATCCTGACCAAACCCCAGACCGAGATCATTACAGCAAGGGCTATGATACCCCAGATCATGAATTGCCTGCCTTTGGCTTTTTTCGCTTCTTCATCGCTATTGATGACATATTGCACCACACCCCAGACGAACATAGCTACAGCTAAGGCAAAAATAAGCGGTATTACTGATGCGCTTATAATACAAGTAGTGTAACTTAGAAGATCCTGAAATTTCGGACTATCCTGAAGAGAACAAAAGAGGGAATCATTGGGTTGAGCAGAAGGGCTATCTCGATACGCAATAGGTGTCGTATAAATAATGTTATTGAAACGATCAGTAGGTACAAGAGGATCAGGAGGGGGTGTATATAAAACATCCCCTTCCAGAAGATAGCTATCCTCTTGTGCAAAAGCAAAAAACGGCACAATTAATATGAAAAGAACCAGAACTCCCAGAACAAGATAATTTTTTATTTTAAATATTTGAGTCATAATAAATTAGTTAATCATAAAGCAAGCACAGTATCAGATATCAGCTGTGCGATAGCCCACGACCCTAGGAGTATCGCCGCGCCGATTAAAGTATAAAGCAAAGCATCTTTGGCTTTGGTTATTTTTTCAGAATTGCCTCTAGCCTGTACAAAAAGAAAACCACAGTAAATGATGGCAAGCGCAATAAGTGGTATACCGACTTTAAGCGCGCCCTCTAGAAGAGTTTTTATAAAACCGTTTAAGCTAGTCTGGTTTATTGGAGGGCAAATTTTTCCAACTCCACAATTCGGATCTTGAGCAGCGTAAAGCATAGAAACAGGTAATAAGGATATATAACCCAACGAAATGATCTTACATAAATTTTTCTTAATAAAATTCATACTTATATTATACCCCGTACTAAAATTTTTAGCAAAATTTAGTACCGGGCAGGCATTATATCAAAAACCAATCCAAGCCCCCTGATAACCTAAAATAGCCAATAGAGTCCTTATAATAAGCCAAGCGGCAGCAGCAAGAATAAGCCCCAGAGCGGCATTAGTAAAAATATCTTTGGCTTTGGTCCTAGCGCTGGCAGCTTCCCCACCAGCAGTTACTAAAAGAAAACCGGCGTAAGCGAACATTATTGCGGCAATAGGCACAGCTAAATTAAAGAGAATAAACTTGATTACAGTATTTACTAGAGTCATAAAGGCATTGAAATCACAGGGGCGAGCAACACTACCATCGCATGGCACTAATCCAGGTGACGATGGATCCTGTGCCGCAAAAGATAAAACGGGTATTAATAATATTATAAACATAAATATGGGAACTAAGAACTTTATTATTTTTTGCATATTGTACGCCTTGTGAAATTACCTTAATAATAAAAGATTAAGCTTGCTGCTGGCGTCGGATATCGCGTTTTCGGGAGACACGCTATTTGAAAGCACTCCGTCAATCATTCTGCGAAAAATGTCATTCGTACCGTCAGGTGAAGGATCAAGCCAGCTTTTAGAAAAAAGTGCAGAATTATAAAAAACCGGAAAATAAGCATCAGTTGGCTTCACTTGGAGCAAGTCTCGGCGCACCGGCGCCACGCCCGTCGCAATAGCGAATTTAGAAGCAAAATCACCCGTTGAAAGAAGGTTGGCTGCTGTAAAAGCTGTATTGATATTCTTTGAAGTTGATAAGATGGCAATACCGGTCACGCGAGACGCAGTCGCTTTAAAGCTAGCGTTGCGGATTTGAGGAAATGGGGCAGCTAAAAAATTCTGATTTGGATTTCTGTTGACTAAAGAAGCAAGCTCGCTCGCATAACCGAAATAAAACACCAAATCTTCCTTGGAGAAGGCATCATTGGAATTCGGTAAAGATTTATTCCAGGAATAAACATCTTTGCCGGGATCGGCAAAATCCGTGTAAAATTTCAAAATCGAAGCAAGACTCAGTTGCTGGCTGGATGCATTCAAGGCAGAGTTAAAAACCCCTGCTCTCTCGGCTACAATCGGATTCCCCCCCTGCATAAAGAGAGCGGAAATTATATCCTTGGCATGAACGACATTTGAAAAATGTCCGAGCGCTACCGCGCTTTTTATTATTTTATTTGAATCGTCTTTTTTGGTAATAACTGGGACAAATGCTGACATTTCATCCCAGAAAATCGGAGGATAAACAATTCCATTGCTGTCAAGAATGCTGCGGTTATAATACATAACCAGTGGGTCAATAGATATAGGAAAAGCTAAAATACCCTTTGAAGTTAAAAACACTTCTCCTGCACCGGCAAAATTGTTCTTGAATGAAGCAAGCGGAAAACTAGTAAACGGAATCGGGGAAATTTTATTAGCGTAATGAAAGGCCAGATTATCAGGCAAGAAAAACAGGTCGGGCCCTGATTGAGAGGCTAATGCTTCAAGTAAATCCTGATCAAAACTTTCCGCGGACTTTTGCACATACCTGACGACGAAAGTCGGATTAGCAATATTAAATTCTTCCAACATAGGAGCCACCACTTCAGCTCTTGCCGTACCCCACAGGACAACAGTGCCTAGACTCCCGGGCGCATTATCGTTGCCAATCGGTATCGCTCCGGAAAAAACCAAAATACCAAAGACAGCCAGAGTTATAAACACAATAACAGTTATAAGTTGAAAATTTTTCATGACTTAGTAAATATCATACCATAATGATGCGCTCCTGCGTTAATATCCCGTTCTAGGATAAAACCTTTTCTTTCAAACATTTCCCGCATTTTGTTTTTAGAAATAACTCCGCCCAAGTTGGGCCCCACGGAAGACGAGACATCAGACCAATCCACTAAAAGCACCCGGCCTTTATTTTTTAATATCCTTTTTGTTTCTAATATAAATTTTTCTTTATCTGTTACCTGAGAAAGTACATTAGAAGCTAAAACCGCATCCAGAGTATTATCTTTTATTTTTGTTCCCCCAATTTTTTCAATATCTCCCCAAAGAATTTCCACATTATTTAAATGCGCTTCTTTTACTTTATTTTTTATAGTCGTTAGAAAGTCTTTCACAATTTCAACCGCATAAACTCTCCCTTTCGGCACCATATGCCCCGCAGCAATGGAATAAAACCCAGTTCCCGCCCCCAAATCCGCTACGATATCTGTCTCTTTGAGTCCAAACATTTTTAAATTTTTTACCGGGTCGGAAAACATCTGTATATTATAGTATGAAATCAGTTTATCCACTACTAATGTCAAGGACTCCCCTTGACATGTCTTGACATGTTATAATAGGTTAATGAAAAATAGGGACTATAAAAACTTTGCGTCGGGTGTTATTATGCATGTTTACAACAGAGGTAATAATCGCGAGAAAATTTTTCATTACGAACAAGATTATAAAACTTTTTTATTTAGAGTTGGGCTTGGTTTAGGATTTACTGAAAAAGAATTAAATAAAGAAAAGTTAATCTCTATGCCCTACTCAAGAATTAGAATAAATGGAAATAAAAATCTTTTTAAAATACATGCCTTTTGTCTTATGCCCAACCACTTTCACTTTATAATTGAGCAGTGTGGAGATATCCCAATTTCAAAATTAATTTCTCAAATATGTACGAGCTATTCTATGTACATTAACAAAAAATACAAAAGAGTTGGACATGTTTTCCAAGATTGTTTTAAGGCGGCACTTATAGAAGACAATTCACAGTTGATGTGGACATCGGCTTATATCCATATGAATCCGGCAAAAGATGGACTAGTAAGGCACCCTAGTGAATACAGGTGGAGCAGTTATAGTGATTATATAGGTAAGAGAAATCTACCAATAATAAATAAAGAGTTGTTGTTATCAACTTTCGGTGATCAAAAAAATTTCATAGAACAAACGTTAATTCTAAACGTCAAAGATGCCCCTTGATATTTAACCTTTTAGTGAATCTATCATTAAGACAAAGGAAGGAATTCGGGCAATTGGTTTATGCTTTAAATTTTTTGGAATTGTAATACCTTCACCTGCTTTAAGTTCAATATCACCTCTTTCAGTCCAAATTTTAATTTCTCCTTTGTACACAAAGAAAAATTCATCATAGAGATGGGAATGTTCATGATATTCTCCTTCAAATAAAGCGATCCTTAATACTAGGTCGTCAAATTTTTCCAAATCTACTGGAGTCCAAGGTTTATTAATATTTTTAATGACAGAATCAATGTTGAATTTCATAAGGGTGTCAAGGACTCCCCTTGACAGTTATATGCAGGCGAGAGACGCGATGCCGTCGCCGGAACGGAGACGCATGATGGTCACGCCTTGTGTTTGGCGGCCGAGAGATGGAATATCTTTCAGGGTCGTCCGGATGACTTGACCTTTCTTGGACATAGCGATTAATTCTTCCTCATTCCCTAATACTTTGGCAACGATAAGTTTGCCGGTCTTGCTTGTCACCTTCGCAGTTTTAACGCCCGAACCGCCACGCTTTTGCACTTTATATTCTTTCAGGTCGGTCTTTTTACCGAAGCCGTTCGCGCTCATTGTTAAGAATGCCCCCATATTTTTTCCGCCCGAGGCGGATCCGCCTTTGGCGGACACAACATCCACGCTAATAACTTCATCGCTTTTTTTGAGCTTAATGCCAGTCACTCCTCCGGCAGTCCTGCCCATTTCACGCACATCGGATTCTTTAAACCTAATAGACTGGCCGTCAGCTGTGGCAACCATTACCTCATCCCCTTTTTCTGTCATCAGAGCTGCGATAAGCTGGTCGCCTTTGTCCAGGCGTATGGCAATGATTCCGCTTCGGCGCACATCCTTAAAAGAGGCGCTTGCCATCTTTTTAGCCGTACCATTCTTTGTAACAAGCATTAATGAAGACAGCGTTTGCTCTTTGTCTTTCGGCCCGCCTGCCGGCGAGGCAGGCATGGCTAAAATAGAAGTGACTTTTTCATCGGCGGAAAGAGAAAGGAAATTCATAATTGATTTGCCCCGAGTGGCGCGGCGCGCTTCCGGAATATCATACATTTTCATTTGATAAACTTTGCCTAGGTTTGTGAAGAAAAGTATATTGCTGTGGGTAGAGCCGGATACAAGCATCGTGACAAAATCTTCTTCTTTGGTTTCAAGGTCAATCACGCCGACCCCGCCCCGCTTCTGGGCGCGATATTCAGAAGGGTCAGTACATTTGACATATCCGCCGGCAGTTAACACCAGCATGGTTTCTTTTTCCGGAACCAAATCTTCATCGGAAATTTCCTTTACGCCACCTTTGACTATTTTTGTGCGTCTTTCGTCGGCATACTTGGCGCGAATTTCCGCCAATTCATCCGAGATAATTTTAAATACCTTCTTCGGGCTCGCTAAGATATCTTTCATTTCTTTGATAAAATTCTGCTTTTCCTTAAGTTCGTCTTCTACTGCCTGTCTTTCAAGGCCAGCAAGTTTGGATAATTTCATTTCCAATATTGCCGCCGCCTGCAAGTCAGAAAACTTGAATTCTTTCATTAAATTAACCTTGGCAATTGGGGAATTTTTTGATCCGCGAATTATGCTAATGACGCGGTCTATCTTATCAAGCGCTTTTTTCAGCCCGAGTAGTATGTGTTCGCGCTCTTCGGCCCTCTTTAAATCATAAGCGGATCTCTTCTTGACCACTTCTACTCTGTGTAAAATGAATTGCTCTAGTATGGACTTCAGGGAAAGAGTCTGCGGCACCCCGTCGACAAGCGCCACGATATTAAAATTAAAATTTGATTCAAGCTGGGTATTTTTGTAAATATAATTCAAAACTTTTTCTGGGTGGGCATTGCCTTTCAGGTCAATGACAATTCTGATATCCTTGGTTGATTCGTCCCGAAGCCCTTTTATGCCCTCAAGTTTTTTCTCTTGCACAAGTTCGGCTATCGCCATTATCAAGTTTGATTTATTCACCCGAAAAGGAATTGAGGTGACAATAATTTGCGGATTTCCATTTTTATCTTCAGTAATTTCTGCTTCGCCCCGGCAGACTACCCCGCCTCTCCCGCTCGAATAAGCATGAAGCATGTCTTTGTATCCATAAGCAATACCCCCGGTCGGAAAGTCCGGACCCTTAATAAAAGCCATCAAGTCTTCGGTTGTGCTGTCACTGTTTTCAATCAAGTGCAATGTCGCGTCAAGCACCTCGGCCAAATTGTGCGGAGGAATGTTGGTCGCCATACCGACAGCAATACCGAGCGTGCCGTTTAAAAGAAGCGCCGGCACGGATGAAGGAAATACCACCGGTTCTTTACGGGTCTGGTCATAATTCGGACGAAATGGAACTGTTTCTTTTTCTAAATCCCGCAAAAGCTCGCCTGAAATCTTAGACATTTTTGCCTCGGTATAACGCATCGCCGCGGCATTATCTCCGTCAATAGAACCGAAGTTGCCTTGGCCTAAAATAAACGGGTAGCGATAAGAAAATTCTTGGGCCATGCCAACCATAGAATCATAAACAGCTACATCCCCATGCGGGTGATATTTCCCTAGCACATCTCCGACTACTGCGGCGGATTTTCTGAAACGCGCGGAGGAAGTCAACCCCATTTCGTGCATGGCAAAAAGAATTCTTCTGTGCACGGGCTTGAGTCCGTCGCGGACGTCCGGCAAGGCACGCGAAGTGATGACCGACATCGCGTAGGCCAAATATGATTCCTTCATTTCTGTTACCACATCAACCGGAAGAATCGTATCACTCCTTACCTCTTCTTTTGTATCCCCAGATTTTTTCATTGCAAATTAAACTAAAGAATAAACCCAGAGACTGATTAGAATAATACCGGCCACAATAGTAAGAATATGTAAAATATGCCTTCTAACTTCCTCCGGCTGTTGTCTTATTTTGTGAATAATTTTTTTCATTGATTTTGCGAAATCATGTCGCGCAACCGTCCCTATAGCGCGACTAAATTATGTTGCTGATAAAACGACCACCTCCCCTTCCTTATTTTCTAAATCTTTTAATTTTAGCGTCAATTTTTCAACTACTTCGGCTTTTTCTTCTCCGCTCTCCTTTAAAAACGCTTTAAGGGATGAACTATCGTAATCCATCGGTATTATCAATTTAGGCTCAAGTGAAGATGCCAGTTTGGCTGCGGATCGGGCATCCAGCACCCCTCCGCCCTCCTTACCTCCTATGGGCACAAAAAGAATGTCTGGATTATTTATCGCCTCTCGCGCTTCTTTTGAAAATCCCGCATCGGACAATGCTCCAAGAAATACAATATTGATATTATCCACCGAAAATATATAAACAGTATTAATATATTTTTTGCCGGTAATCAAGGCATCAGACGACACGCCCTTAATAAAAATTCCTTTTATTTCATAATCCCCCGGGCCAGTAATGGCAAAAGGCGTACGCTCGCCGTGGCTTAACTGTTCCAAGCCATTATAGTCAGGGTGATTGGTGGTGACAAGGGCAATATCCGCGCCAAAATGAGCGGAAATTCCAGACTTAGAGCTCTTGCTAACTGGATTAAAAGCGAGAACCATCTCCCCGCGCTGAATTTTGAAAAATTGCTTGCCGTAATATGTGATTATCATTCTCTTAATTGTAGCAAAAAATGGGGCGGAATACCAGCTAAAAATCTTGCAATTTTTATGAGTTTAGAGTAATATGTTCAGACAAGTCAAATACATTAAAAGCACGGATTTAGGGTAACCCTTTGGCTTGAGTCAGAGAACCTAAGCCTTATATCCGCTTCACAATTCTTATTGGGCGGATTTTTTGTTAAAGAAATTGCTATGCTTAAAGACGAAACATTAGTAGAAGAAAACTTAATTTTAAAATCTATTGTAGACCGCAGCGCGAGCAGGCCGGAGGTTGATTCTCTTATAGAAGGCGAAGTTATCAGTGTGGAGAAATCTTCGGTCTATGTCGATTTGTCGCCCTTTGGCGCTGGCATCATTTACGGCCGCGAATTTATCAATGCGAAAGATATTATAAAAAAAATAAGTCCAGGCGACAT
Organism: Candidatus Nomurabacteria bacterium RIFCSPLOWO2_01_FULL_41_12; assembly: GCA_001787035.1. Classification (GTDB taxonomy): domain Bacteria; phylum Patescibacteriota; class Minisyncoccia; order Phycocordibacterales; family UBA9973; genus UBA9973. Next base: position 1,453 of record MFUY01000009.1, on the reverse strand, counting down.
CATTAAGGCAAAAATCGTCGACATTGAAAATGAAGACGGCTATATAGAGCTTTCCCTGAAAGAAGCAAAACAAGCGCTCACTTGGAACGAAGCTGAAAAAGCTATAAAAGAAAAAACAGTGATGAGCTTGGAAATAAAAGACGCGAATAAAGGAGGGTTGATTTTGGAATGGCAAGGGATCCTGGGGTTTTTGCCCGCCTCCCAGCTCAAAGCCGACCATTATCCCCGCGTGCTTGATTCCGATAAAGATAAAATATTAAAAGAATTGAAAAAGCTCGTCGGGCAGCATATTTCCGTGATGATTATTTCAACGCTTCCGAAAGAGGGCAAGTTGATATTCTCCGAGAAAGACAACAACCCTGAAGAGAAAAGAGAAATTTTGAGCAAATACACAGTCGGGCAGGAATTGGACTGCACCGTCGCCGGACTGGTTGATTTCGGAGTATTTCTAAAATTGGAAGATGGGCTGGAAGGCCTGGTGCATATTTCCGAGCTAGACTGGGGGCTGGTGGAAGACCCACGAGCAATGTTTAAGGTGGGAGATAAAGTCCGCGCCAAGGTGATTGAAATAAAAGACGGCAAAATATCGCTTTCCATCAAAGCTCTCAAAGAAAATCCTTGGAAAGAATTTGAAGGGAAATTAAAAAAAGGAGACATAATTAAGGGAATAGTAATAAAATACAACAAGCACGGTGCGCTTGTCTCCATTAGAGAAGGCGTAGCTGGGCTGGTGCACAATTCAACTTTCAGCTCGGAATCCAAGCTCCGAGAGAAACTGGAGCTTGGCAAAAATTACAATTTCCAAATCACTTTATTTGAGCCCAAAGACCAAAAGATGACTTTAGTCTATCTGGAATAGATAGCAAATTAAAATAGCTTTTGATACAATACATATATCCTATGATGCAAAAACATTTTAGGAGAAAATTTCTTACAAGGACGGTCCTTGGGGAAACTCTCTTAAGGACCGTCCTTAGGCTACTTGGACTTTTAGTCTTAGCTTTTTTGGTTTTTTCTCCAGCCAGAGCACAAACTAATCTCACTTCTCTTTCTTTACTCAACGCTTTCAAGGCTTACGTTCAACCTGCTCCAGCCGCACCTCCTCTCCCGACCAAAGTCGGGATCCCGACAGGGGTCGGGACCATCGTCAAAGTCTCTGCTCCCATTAATACGGAAATATATGTGAGAGGTCCAACTGGTCCCCAAGGACCTCAGGGTCCACAAGGTATACAGGGAATACCGGGTCCAGCCGGACCATCAGGCTCCTCCGGCTCCTCCCTCGGCCGTAGCCCTATGGGCGAGGCTTCCGTCACCTACATCCCTTCCAATCCTTCCACTAACTTCGGTGGAGCTTCCATCTTCTCTGTGACCGACTTATCTTCCAATAAGTTAATTACCGAGATAGGAAAGATTACTACCCTGGAAGTAGGTGGTAACTCTACTCTTTCTGGGA
>MFUY01000008.1:10103-10420 GCA_001787035.1 Candidatus Nomurabacteria bacterium RIFCSPLOWO2_01_FULL_41_12 | reverse complement strand
TGGGTAAAAATTACAGAAGAAATTGGGAAAAAATATCTGCTAACTGAAAGCGAGTTAAATGATTTTCAGGTGGAAACTCTATTGATTTTAGTCAGCCTTGAAAGTGCTGAATCATACGCAAGAAATATAGAAAACAATGTAGGGACTAGTAAAGACGAAGCAGTAAAAATAGCTAATGAAGCTTTTCAAAAAATATTTACTCCAATATCTAATTCTATAGAATAAGCTGTTAAAAATAATCTAAAAAACAAAAATCCAAACCCGACACAAACACTTGACTTTATCCTCTCCGGCGGAGATTATTCTGCTTTTATAGC
>MFUY01000008.1:0-10019 GCA_001787035.1 Candidatus Nomurabacteria bacterium RIFCSPLOWO2_01_FULL_41_12 | reverse complement strand
TCAAGAGGGGAATAAAAAAGAACCCGCCCCTCCGTCCTTGGCAGATATAAAAGCCAATGTACAGAAAGCAAATGTGCCTACCAGTGCTGCTAAAATGGAAGATATGAAAAGAAAATTTACTATATAATCAACAATATTATGGACGATACAATAGATTTACTACAAATAAAAATTGAAAAAGCGAAAGCGGCTTTGCCGGCAGAGACAATAAATGCCACCGCTGCTGTTGACTGGAAAGCGGCTATTTTAGGGCTCCGAGGGAAACATGGTTATACCTTTGAACAATTAGGAGATCTTGAGCTGGAGACAGAATTATTACTCTGCGGGCTTTTAACTCCGAGTGATTATCCAAAAGAATTAGAAAACCGAATGAAAATCAGTAGGTCAGCTGCAAATGAGTTGGTAAGTGAAATGAATGATTTGGTTTTTAAAAAGATACAAGCAGAAATGATAAAAAATGTTGAAAGAAAAAAGGTATTCGCAAAGAAAGAAATACCGGAAGAATTAAAAGGACAGTCCTTAAATAATCCCCCAAGGGCTGTCCTTGAGAATATGGCTAAACTTGAAGTGCATCCAATACTGACGCAAAAACTGTCCAGTTCTTTTAAAATTCCGATGGTGGAAACGGATCACACCTTGAAAAATCTTCAGCCCTCTTCCACACAGAACGGGAGTATTCCAAAAAAGCCAGTTGATCCATATCGAGAAATCCCCGAATAATATTATGCAATTCAAAGTTCCACAATTTTTAGAAATAGAAGACAAGATTTTCGGTCCGTTCACCTTTAAGGAGTTCGTTTATTTAGCGGGCGGAGCGGGGTTATGTTTTGTCCTTTATAAACTTCTAGGATTCTTATGGGGGGCCATACCTATTTTAGCTGCGGCTGGGCTAGCGTTAGCACTCACTTTTTATCGGCCGAACAATAAGCCTTTTATAAATATGATTGAAGCAGGATTTAGTTATTTTATAAAGGATAAGCTTTATATTTGGAAAAGGCGCAAGAGTAAGGCGAGTGGGGGTAAAGAATCTAAAGCCCTAGGGGAAAACGAAAGAAGAGAAATGGTGGAAAATGGGGCTCGGCTAGGCGGAAATAAGCTGCGAGACTTAGCCTGGAGCTTGGACGTGCTAGACTTAAATACGCATAAAGATAATAAATAATTATATGCCTTTGAATGCAAAAGCAACTCAAGAATTCGTGCCAATCAAGGAAGTCCGTGATGGAGTAATCGTACTAAAAGACGGTGGACTGCGGGCGATTGTGCTCGCCAATTCAGTCAATTTGTCTTTAAAGTCCGATGACGAGCAGAAAGCGACGATACTTCAATTTCAAAGCTTTATTAACACTTTAGACTTTGCCGTGCAGATTTCGATACAGTCTAGGAGGCTGGATATCCGGCCTTATCTTCTGCTTTTGGAAGAGAGGGTAAAAATACAAAACGAACCCCTTCTGAAATTGCAAACAAAAGAATATATAGAATTTATTAGAAATTTTACTGATTCGGTCGCGATAATGACTAAAAGTTTTTTTGTCATTATCCCCTATACCCATACTGTATTAAAATCAGATTCTGGCATATTTAAACGCTTGTTTGGAGGAAAAAGCAAAGAAGGGGTAAGACTCGCGCAACAGGAAGATTTTGAAGAAAAGAGGTCCCAGCTGGAAGAGAGAGTGAGTGTGATACAGCAGGGTCTTTCCCGTTGCGGTATAAAATCAGCTGAACTAGGCACGGAAGAGATAGTGGAAGTATTTTATAAAGTCTTTAATCCGGGAGAAGTAGAGGGAAAAATCAAGCTTGAATAAAATTATGGAAATTTTTGATAAATTATTTAAAAAAAAGAAGGGTGGCTCCAATGTAAGCGATATGGACGCTTCTATACTTCCAGTATTGCCAGAACAAATCTATGAGTCAGCCAGCTTAGAACTCCAAGATGTGATAGCACCTTCGGCGCTGAAGATTGATTCAAAATCCATAAATCTAGGAGATAAGATTGCCCGCACTTTTTTCATTATATCCTACCCAAGATTTTTGACCGACAATTGGTTCTCCCCAATAATCAACTTGGATAAAGTTTTTGATATTTCAATTTTTATCCACCCGATAGACACCTCGCTGATGCTCCGAAAATTCCAGAAGAAAGTCGCCGAGGTGCAGAGCCAGATCTCTGTGCGCGAACGTAAAGGCATGGTGCGCGACCCAATGCTTGACACTGCTTATCAAGACCTAGAAGGGCTCCGAGACAGTTTAATCCAAGCGCAAGAAAAGATGTTTGATGTTGGAATTTATATTACAATTTATGCAGACAACGAATTAGAGCTCTTTAAAACCGAAAACGAAATAAAATCGATGCTGGAGTCAAAATTGATATATATCAAACCAGCGCTTTTCCAGCAGGAAGACGGTTTTAAAAGTGTCATACCGGTAAATACTGATTTACTCGGTATCCACCAAAAATTAAATTCCGAACCGCTCTCTAGTATCTTTCCTTTTATTTCTTTTGATTTAACTTCCGATAAAGGCATACTCTACGGCGTCAATAGACATAATTCAAGCTTGGTAATCTTTGACAGATTTTCTCTAGAAAACTACAATTCTGTAACATTTGCTAAATCAGGTTCGGGAAAATCATATGCTACAAAATTGGAAATTCTAAGGTCTTTAATGTTCGATATTGATGTGATGGTAATAGACCCGGAGAAAGAATACGAATTCCTGGCTGAGGCTGTTGGTGGCAGATATTTCAACATTTCTCTGTCTTCCGATCATCATATGAATCCTTTTGATTTGCCAATACCTAGGGAAGATGAGACCGCTGAAGACGTTCTGCGGTCAAATATTATTAATTTAGTCGGACTTTTCCGATTAATGCTGGGGGGGCTTACGCCCGAGGAAGACTCTATGGTTGACCGAGCTATTTCAGAAACTTATGCCATAAAAGATATTACTTCGGAATCAGATTTTTCAAACATTGAGCCTCCGCTTCTCTCCGACTTTGAAATGGTGCTCTCGGGAATAGACGGAAGCGATTCTGTTGTGCAGAGATTGGCAAAATACACCAAAGGTTCTTGGGCAACATTCTTGAACAGGCCAAGTAATGTGGATATTAATAAAAAATTTGTAGTATTTTCTGTCCGTGATATGGAAGACGAACTGAAACCAGTCGCCATGTACATCATTATGCATTATATCTGGAATGCGATAAGGAAAAATCTAAAAAAACGCCTTTTAGTTGTGGACGAAGCTTGGTGGATGATGAAATCAGAAGATACTGCTTCTTTTCTTTATTCTATCGCCAAGCGGGGCAGGAAATACTATTTAGGCCTTTCCACCATCACCCAAGATGCAGCTGACTTTATGAAATCTCCATATGGTGTACCAATAATCACAAACTCCTCTATCCAACTCCTCTTAAAACAATCCCCCACCACCATTGATATTTTACAACAAACTTTTAATCTTACAGATGAGGAAAAATATTTACTCTTGGAATCCAGTGTGGGAGAGGGCATATTTTTCGCGGGGCTAAAGCATGTTGCCATAAAAATTATCGCCTCTTACACAGAAGACCAGATTATCACCTCAGACCCCTCGCAAATACTGTTAAATAAAAAAGCCAAAGAAGAGCAAGAAGTGATAGAAATGGCTCCGAAATAGAATTAAAGGACGGTCCTTGGGGAATTCTCTTAAGGACCGTCCTTATGATATAATCAATCTATATGAAGTTAAGGTTTCTATTATTTACAGCACTTATAATGTTTGGAACAATGGCCCAGGCGGCTTCGCCTAGTAGTATATTGGCTAATGTCGTACCACCCAACCCGGCTCCGTTTGAAGATGTGAATATTATTTTAAACAGTTATGCTGACAATTTAGATAACGTATCGATAACGTGGTTTCTTAACGGAAAAAATGTTTCCTCCGGAATTGGTAAAAAGTCATTTTCTCTAAAGGCTCCCGCCGCTGGTTCTGAGACTATGGTTGTGGCTGTTATATCTTTACCAGATGGCGACATAGAGACAAAGGTGACAATAAGGCCATCTCTTATGGTGCTCTTGTGGCAAGCGAATGATTCTTATGTCCCGCCATTTTATCGTGGGAAAGCAATGCCCTCCCCAGACAGTAAGGTAAAAGTAGTGGCTATACCTGAAATAAAAAATAGTGGTGGTGGATTAGTTGACCCGAAAAACATGACTTACTATTGGAAAAAAGATTACACTAACATGTCAGGAGATTCAGGTTACGGTAAAAATTTCTTTTTTTATACAAATGACTATTTAGAAACTTCAAATAATATATCAGTAACAGCCTCGACTGTGGACCAGAGGTATGGAAATCAGGCAAACATAAACATAGGAATAACGGAACCAAAAATATTATTTTATAAAAATGATAAGAATATGGGAACAATCTGGGATAGGGCACTTGCTAGCCCATATCGAATAAATGGAGATGAAACGGTAGTGGCAACCCCTTATTTTATTTCACCAAAAGAGCTATTAAATCCAAGGCTGGTATGGAATTGGTTCATTAATGATAATATAGTAAGTGTGCTTGGTTTTAAAAAGAACTTTATGCCATTAAAAACACAAGAAGGGATTTCAGGAACATCCAAATTAAGATTGGAAATTGAAAACAGGGATAAAATATTTCAAAAGGCAAGTACTGAAATAAATATAGAATTTTAAAACAATGAATTTTCCACTGAAAAAAATAATAGCTGCGACATATTTAATTTTTATTTTAGTAATTCTAATTACTCCTATAAATTTTATTTCTGCCCAAGCACCTGTGACACCCGTATCACCGGATACGTATAAACTTTTAGCGCCACTTAAAGGGGTCCAAGGTGAGGTAACAGATTTTGACCCGGCTCCAGATAATGCTCTTGGCACGTATTTAAACTTAATGATAAAAGTAATCATCGGCCTCTCGGCTGTCATGGCTGTGGTAATGATTGTTATAGGAGGAATGGAGTATATGACAAGCGAATTAATATCAAGTAAAGAAGCGGGAAAAGAAAGAATACGAAACGCGCTTCTGGGGCTTTTAATAGCCCTTGGCGCTTATGCGCTTTTATTTACGATAAATCCCAACTTACTTAGCACTAATGTAGCACTAAATAAAGCTATTATTGAAGTAAGCGTAAATGACCGCCTTCCACAAACACCTGTAAATGGGAGATATACTAATAGGAATATTACTTACACTATCAATGAAACCTGGGCTCCAAGAGCAGGAGCGCTTGCTGACCTCACTTATAGTGGTGCAACTGTATATAATTCACAATGTACAAGAGTTGGAGATGCCGGATGTACATCAACAAGAGGACTTAATCCCAGTGCTTTAAATTCAATACGACAAGGGTGTCCTACTTGTGTATTATTAATAACGGGTGGAACAGAATTTTGGCTACATGGTGGACAAACTGGAAGTACTAGCCATCAAGTTCTTAGCTCAACTGTGGACCTTGACCCAAATCCTGCTTTAAATGCATATTTATCCGGTGGACAACCATTGGTCCGCAACCGCAGATACCCTCCACCAAATGGCCCATATTTATATGAGGGCAATCACTGGCACATTGGTCCGTAAATTTTATGTCAAAAAGAAATTTTGTACTTTTAATAATAATCCTAATCACTGTGGTAATTGCTATTTTGGGATTTTTATATTTCCGCACAAGCCCAGCCACTCCAGCTGACAGTGGCACGGGTACAAATTTTTTCTCACAATTCAACCCGTTTGGAGTAAGTAAGCCAACTCCTCCACCCGTGAAGCCTCCAGCTGATGTTTCTGGATACGAGCCTGTTCCTTCTGAAACAGAAATACAAAAATTAACCAAGGTGTCTGGTATGCCCATAGCGGGGTTCACGGTTTTTATAAAGGAAAGACTAAAAGATGTACCGGCAACAACACCCGCAATCAAACCTTTAACAGAATTTATTCCGACTTTACGATATGTGGAAAAAGCGACGGGGAATATCTATCAAACCTTTGTAGATAAAATAGAAGAGAGAAAATATTCAAAAACAATAATCCCAAAAGTGTATGAGGCATACTTCGGTAACCGCGGGGAAATCGTAGTTATGCGATATTTAAAAACAGACGATAGAACGATAGAAACTTTTGTCGGCAATTTGCCGAAAGAATACTTGGGTGAAAGTATAAATACGTTACGTGAAGTAAAAGGATATTTCTTGCCTAACGACATAAAAGACATAAGTGTGTCACCCGATACTTCAAAAATATTTTATTTATTTAACTTAAGTGATAATAATATAATAGGGGCAACTTTAAATTTCTCCGATAATAAAAAAATCCAAGTATTTGATTCCCCTTTTACAGAATGGCTTTCACAATGGCCAAATACAAAGACAATTACTCTTTCTACTAAACCTTCAAGCGCAGTTCCGGGGTATATGTATCTATTTGATTTAGATAAAAAAAGTCTAATAAAGGTCTTAGGCGACATCAGTGGGTTAACTACACTTATGAGTCATAATAACAAAATGGCTCTGTATGGCAACAATAGCCTGTCCTTATATATTTACAGCACGGACAATGGAAATTCCGACATATTAGGGGTGAAAACATTGCCGGAAAAATGTGTCTGGGGCAAAGCAAATGACTTTATTTACTGCGCTGTGCCAAAATTTATCGATGTAGGGAAATATCCGGATGCTTGGTATCAGGGAGAAGTTTCTTTTAGCGACCAGTTTTGGAAAATAGATGCCAAAAATAGAAATGCGTCTTTGATACTAGATCCGGCCATAATTGTGGGGGGAGAGGAAATTGATGGAATAAAACTCGCCTTGGATGGAAACGAAAACTACTTATTTTTTGTTAATAAAAAAGATTCTTTTCTCTGGAAACTGGACCTAAAATAAATTTTTATAAATTTCCAACATACTTGATAACCACCCGACGAGAAGGTCCGAAACCTACTGATTCGGTTTTTAAATCGGCCGCATTAGACAAAAATTCATGCACAATCCTGCGCTCAAAAGCAGACATAGGATCAACTTCTATATTTGACTTAAAATATCTAGCGCGTTCCGACATCATATGAGCCACCGCGCGGATATTTTCTACACGCTTTTTTTGAAAGCCATTAATATCAACCAAAACATTATTACTAAAACCATCTAGCCCCCCAACTTCATTTGGGAACAATTTTGTTTCAACTATTCTACGAATAAGGTGGTTTAATGCATAAAGTGCTTCACCATCACGTCCTATAAAAAAATGCGGCTCATCAACCTCAACTGAAAACCATGTGTTGGCCCCACTTTCTTCAGAAACAGTAATTTTAGTTGTCTTTACTGTGGTTTTTTCAATCAGCTCTTGTATTAAATTTTGCACTTTCTCTTTATCCATAATTTAAGGACCGTCCCTTTTTATAATTTTATGATTAAATCATCTCTTTTCTTGTCAACATAAATCTGCTGGCCTATTGAAAAAATATTATTTGTAATCCAATATAGGGCAACGGCCCCGGAAAGAGAAACTCCAAGAAAATCGGTATAAAGAATAACAAAAATAAAAATCGGAAAGACGTATTTCATCTGCATATTCATACTTTTACCGAAACTTTCCGCAAAAGAGCCGGAAGATGGAGTAGTAGAGATTGCGGGTTGGGGCATAAGGCGTGCCTGAAAGTACTGGGATATCCCGGCTAAAATCGCCAAAACAAGACTTTTTTCACTTATATCAATAATTCCCAAGAAAAGCATATTTATTTTTTCCGGAACATCAATGAAGGAATACAATAATTCGCTTTGAAAATTTATTCCTTTAAAAAAAACATAATACAAGGCGAAAATAATGGGAATCTGGAGCAAAACCAAAAGGCATCCAGAAAAAGGATTGGTTTTATGTTTTTTATAAAGCTCGAAAGTCAAGCGCGCTTGCTCTTCTTTAGAAACTCCGCTTGCTTTTATTTTATTAAGCTCGGGCGCGAGCAGGCTCATGGCCGCCTGACTCTCAATGGACTTTTGGGAAAGAGGAAAAAGGAAAATCTTAACAAGAATAGTTAGGATAATGACAGCAACGCCCACGTCTCCGCCGGGAGTAATTGAAACCAAAAAAGCCAAGGCATTCAATAATGGCTGATATAAAAGGGCATTCCAGATATTTGATAACATCAACTCATTCTATATGAAAATACTTAAAAATCAAAGGACAGGATCAATATGATTTTTTTGCCACGGATGGCAACGCAATATACGTAAAAAAGAAAAATATGTGCCTTTAATTACCCCATATTTGTCTATTGCGATTTTACCATATTCCGAACAAGTAGGGTAAAAAACGCAGCTATTTCTCTTTAAGGGAGAAAGGTTTTTTTGATAAAAATCAATTAATTTTATTAAGTAAGTTTTTAATTTCATTTTCAATTATCAAAATATCTTCCCTCGGCCGTAGGCCTATGGGCGAGGCTTGATATTTTTTAAAAACAAGAATACCTATGACCCCAGCGGGGAGCTGGCTAATGTATTTTCTTAAGATATTGTAACCGCGTCTTTTTAGTAAATTTCTTTTCACCGCTTTTTTTGAAACAGTTTTGGGCACAATAAAAGAAATACGCGGAATATTGGAGTTATTATTTAATATAAATTTAAAATTCAAATTCGGAGAAGAAAAAGACTTACCTGTCTTAAAGACAATTTCTATTGCCTTTTTATCGGCTCTATTTCTTTTAAGAATCATATATAAATGAAACCTGGTTTTTTAAACGGAGAGCTTGGCACGCCCTTTTCTTCTTCTCCTTAAAAGCACTTTTTGGCCGGTTTTGACTCTGGACCTGACTAAAAATCCGTGGGTTTTAGCTCTTTTTCTTTTTTTAGGCTGGTAGGTAAATGACATATAAAAAGTATACCCCCACACTTATCTTAAGTCAAAGCAAGGTAATAAGATAAGTGTGGGGGTATATAACATTATCCACAGTTTATCAACATAGTTAATAAGTTTTTATGATTTTGTTTATTGGACAAATAGTATACTATGAGACCATGAACACGAAACAGCTTTGGGAAAATTGCCTGGTGGAGATTGAAACGGGAATGTCAAAGGCAAATTTCAGCACCTGGTTTAAAAATACGTCTATTATAAGAGAAGACACGGGCATTATTTATATCGGCGTGCCAAATGAATTTGTTCGCGACTGGCTGATGAATAAATACCACAAGCTCATTACAAAGACAATAGCGGAAGCTTATGAAAACATGCGCGCAGTAGAGTACCTCATTACTAAAACAGAAAACACCAAACAAGAATTACCCGTAATAAACGAACCCTATGTCAATAAAGAGTTGCCGCTTAAGGATCTTTATATAAATCCGGAAGATAATTTAAATCCACGTTATCATTTTAATTCTTTTATTGTAGGATCCTTTAATGAGCTCGCATATGCCGCAGCCCAGGCAATCATAGACAGCCCTGGCACTAAATACAACCCATTTTTTGTTTATGGTGGTACGGGTCTCGGAAAAACTCATTTGATCCAAGCCGTGGGCAATAAAATAAAAGAGAAGTACCCGAATAAAAAGGCCCATTATATGACTCTAGAGAAATTTGCTACTGATTTCATTAGTTCTTTGCAAAGTAATAAGGCAAATTCTTTTAAAGAAAAATATCGCAAATATGATCTCTTAATTATTGACGACATACAATTTATCGGCAAAATGGAAAAAATTCAGGAGGAACTTTTTCATACATTCAACACTTTTTATGAAAACAACAAGCAGATTATTTTTTCTTCCGATAAACACCCAAACTATATCCCCGAACTGGCAGATCGTTTGAAATCACGTTTTGCCGCCGGTATGATAGTGGATATCTCCCCACCCGAATATGAGCCACGTCTTGCAATTTTAAAAGTAAAATTACGGGAATTTAATATCGACTTAGACCAAGAAATCTTGGAGTATGTGGCATCTTCTGTTGACGGAAATATCCGGGAGCTGGAAGGCAGCTTAAATATTATAGTTTGCCAATACCGTTTAAAAAACAGGCCCTTG
>MFUY01000007.1:22336-33301 GCA_001787035.1 Candidatus Nomurabacteria bacterium RIFCSPLOWO2_01_FULL_41_12 | reverse complement strand
CTCCTGACGGAATTTGCGGGTTTGGGGATTCTAATGAGCATGCGGAAATACGCGAGAATTGCGCACCGGGATAAAATGGAAAATGAATTTCTGGGAGCCTAAGAATTAGGTTCTGGGGACTAGGTTCTAGTAAAATATAAAAAATGCAGATAATAGATGGTAAAAAATTAAGTCGGGAAATTTTAGACAAAGTAAAAAGTGAAGTATCGTTGCTCCCTTTTACGCCTGTCTTTTGCGATGTACTAGTGGGAGAAGACCCAGCTTCAGTGCAGTATGTCAAAATGAAAGCTAAAACTGCCGAAATGGTTGGCATGAAGTTTCACAATGCGTCTTTTCCTTCTGCGATAACTATCGTTGATCTGATAAAAGAAATAAAAGTTTTAAATAAAGTAAAGAATATGTGCGGAATAATAGTTCAGCTTCCATTACCAGAACACATAGACCGGCAGTTGGTGCTCGACAGCATAGATTCGAATCTAGACGTTGATTGTCTAGGAATGGCTGCAAGCGCAAAGTTTTACAATAATGAAAATGTTGTCGGTTTCCCGACAGCGCTCGCCTGCATGGCGATTTTGGATTCACTTGAGTTAAATTTCAAGAATAAGAAAGTTGTTGTTTTGGGGCAGGGACTTTTGGTAGGGAAGCCTGTTTCCGCACTGCTTCGTTTTCGCGGTCTGGAACCGGTTGTTATAACAAGTAAGACGGAGAATAAAGATATGCTCATTAAAGCAGCTGATATTATAATTTCAGGCATAGGCAAGGGAAAATATATCACGGGTAGTATGATAAAGACGGGAACTATTCTCATAGATGCTGGCACTTCAGAGTCGAATGGCGGTCCTCCTTCCGGACAGGGACGGGCAAGCATTGTTGGGGATGTTGATTTAGAATCGGTCAAAGATGTCGCTCTATATGTTTCTCCGGTGCCCGGGGGCGTCGGACCCGTCACCGTCGCGATGCTGCTTAATAATGTGCTACAAGTTGCCAAGAATTTAAGACCTTAAATCTAATGACTAAATATATTTTACATGGAGGATATTTAGGCAAAGCAACAGATGCTCAGAATTCTTCTTTTTGTCACGAAATTATAAAGGATTTTAAGTTGGAGAGACCCATTAGGATTTTGGTTTGCATGTTTGCTCGTCCAATTGACGAGTGGCAAGTCAGATTTGAAGGGATTGAGCAGGTATTGAGGCAATATCTAAAAAATATCACCGTTGATATTTCTAAACCCGAAAAGTTTATACAGCAGGTGGAAGAATCAGATGTAATATTTCTTGAAGGAGGAGTTACAACTTTGCTAAAGAATGAACTAAATAAATACAATTGGTGGGATAAAAATTTTAAAGAGAAAGTTTTAATAGGCACTTCAGCTGGTGCTCATATAATATCAAAATATTATTACGGTTTAAGCAGTCTCAAGATACAAAAAGGACTAGGTTTGCTTGATATTAAAGTTATCAGTCATTGGGATTCTGACTATAACGCTCCAAATATTAATTGGGAAAAAGCATTAAATGAATTAAAAAATTATAAAGAAAATTTACCAGTATACACTCCAAAAGAAGGCGAGTATGTAATAATAGAATTATGAACGAAACAATTTTTTTCTTTTTTTATAATCTAGCTCACAAATCGGAACTACTTGACCAGATAGTTGTTTTTTTTGCTGTTTATTTTCCTTATTTTGTAATTTTATTGGCTGGATTATTTTTATTTCTTTATCGCAAAAATTGGCGGAAATTTTTCTTAGTATTTTTTTCTGGTTTCTTAGCTTATTTCATATCAAAAATATTAAAAATTTTAATTCACACAGATCGCCCGTTCATAGAACTTTCGGGTATTCCCGCACTCTTTTCTGAAACTGGCTATTCCTTTCCATCAAGCCACTCTGCTTTTTTCATGGCTTTAGCTATTTCACTTTTCTTTCTGAATAAAAAAGTAGGATATATATTTATCTTTTTCGCTCTTTTGATAGGTCTATCGCGCATCATCGCCGGGGTGCATTTCCCAATTGATATTTTGGGCGGATTGATCTTGGGCACCCTGGTTGCTTATTTTATAAAAAATGTATACCCCCACACTTAATTCATTTTTAACAAGGTTTATTCTATATTTTTTGACTTTTTAAGTGTAGGGGTATAGAATAGCCATATCTTTTTATGTTTAAACGAATTATTTTATCGATAATAATTTTGATTTTAGGTGCCGGAGTGGCTTTTTTTGTCTTTAAAACCGAGCCCAAGTTAAACAAAAATTTTGAAGCTCAAAAATCCTTCTTTCAGAAATTTCCTTTTCGCATGGGTCTTGATCTCTCTGGAGGTAGCCACCTGATATATAAAGCTGACGTGAGCGCTGTGCAGTCCGGCGAAGTTGGGAGCTCAATGGATGCGCTTCGCGATGTTATCGAACGCAGAGTGAATCTTTTTGGAGTTTCTGAGCCGATAGTTCAAGTACAAGGAGGCGGATTTACCTCATTATCTTTGGCCGGGGAAGAGAGGCTGATAGTTGATCTTCCGGGTGTAACCGATATAAAAAAAGCGATAGATATGATCGGCCAGACTCCGCTTCTAGAATTTAAAATACAAGCTCCACAAGGCGCCGAACAATCTGCCACAGTGGGCAAGGACGGCAAAGTAAGTTTAGACTTAGGTTCTCAATTTCAGGCAACAGAATTAACCGGTAGATATTTAAAGAGGGCAATTTTGGAATTTGATATAAATACTCGTGAACCGAGTGTAAGTTTGCAGTTTGACGATGTAGGTACGAAGCTTTTCGCGCAAATTACGAAAGAAAATGTTGGAAAAATGGTTGCGATTTATCTTGACGGCGCGCCGGTATCTACTCCAGTGGTTCGCGAAGAAATTCCTAACGGTCAGGCCGTCATCTCCGGCAATTTTAATCCAGCTGAAGCCAAACTATTGGTAGGCAGATTAAATTCAGGCGCTCTGCCGGTGCCGATAGCGCTTCTTTCCACGCAAACTATCGGGGCTACTTTAGGGGAGTCCGCCATCGCCGCCGGGGTTAAAGCCGCAATCATAGGCTTTATATTAGTGGCTCTTTTCTTAATCCTTTGGTACCGACTACCGGGGTTGGTCGCCGTCCTCTCCCTTTCTATTTTTGTTGCGATAATATTGGCGCTCTTTAAGCTCTTGCCGGTAACCCTGACAGCCGCCGGTATTGCCGGATTTATAATTTCTATGGGTATAGCCGTTGACGCCAATGTGCTTATCTTTGAGCGGGTAAAAGAGGAATTGCGCTCTGGCCGCACAATTGAAGAAGCGGTAAAACTTGGTTTTTCCCGCGCCTGGCTTTCTATTCGAGATTCAAATACCTCTAATCTTATTACCGCCCTGATCCTATTTTGGTTTGGCACTTCTTTAATCAAGGGTTTCGCATTAACGCTTGGCATGGGGGTAATCGTATCTATGTTTTCCGCCATTACAATCACCCGAATTTTTCTTTCAACGCTTATTGTCCTCGGAGAGGGGAAGGTCGCCCGATTTTTATTCAGCTCTGGAATTACTAGGGTCTAAAATTATGTTTATCATCAAATACAAAAAAATATTTATTATCATCTCGATGGCATTAGTCCTGCTTTCAATATCTTCCTTATTTGTTTTTGGATTAAATATCGGGATTGATTTCAAGGGCGGGGCACTCTCGGAGATTGTTTATAAGACCGAGCGTCCGGCTCCGGAAAGTCTGAGTAAAAATCTTGCAGCTTTGAATCTTGGCGCGATTCTTCTTCAGCCAACAGGCGAGTTGGGTTATATAGTAAAATCCAGGTCTTTAAACGACTCCGAACACACATCGCTTTTGAAGACGCTCTCTCAAGATGGGGCAAATGCGCTCACGGAGACAAATTTTAATTCTATCGGTCCCTCCGTGGGGCGAGAGCTTACAAGAAAGGCGATTGTTGCCATTGTCTTGATTTCTCTTGCCATCATCTGTTTTATCGCTTTTTCTTTCCGGAAAGTTTCCCGCCCCTCCGCCCTGGGTCGCCAGGGCGTAGCTTCCTGGCGATATGGTTTGATAGCTATCGTCACTTTACTTCATGATGTTGCCATACCGATCGGGCTGTTCGTCGTTCTTTCGCATTACTATGGCGCGGAGTTAGACACGCTTTTCGTTGTCGCCGTCCTCACCATACTTGGACTTTCCGTTTCCGACACGATAGTTATTTTTGACCGCATCCGGGAAAATTTAAAAAATCAGACAACAGCCAAGATAAATTTTGCTGAAATAGTGGGGTTAAGCTTGGAGCAATCGTATGTCCGGTCCATCAGCACTTCCTTCACAGTGATTCTTGTGCTTCTAGCTTTGTTTTTCTTTGGTCCGGTTACCACTAAATATTTTGCCCTTATGCTGACCACCGGCATGTTTTTTGGGACCTATTCTTCAATTTTCCTGGCATCACCATTATTAGTATTGGTAGAAGAATGGCAGAACAAAAAATAATTCAAGGACGGTCCTTTAGACTTTTCCCCAAAGACCGTTCTTGTCTTGATTTTGTATTTTTGACTTCTAGTGTATAATATAGGGTATGAAGTATATTTTAATAATTTTAGGAATTTTAATTTTATGGGCAGTTTTTGTCTACAATAGCCTTGTTTCGCTCGTCAATCAGGCCTTGGAAGCTTGGGCGGATATAGAGGTACAGTTGAAGCGTCGATATGATCTGATACCGAACCTTGTTGCTACCGTGAAGGGCTATGCCACGCATGAAAGCTCGGCTTTTGAAAATGTGACCAAATGGAGAAGCATGGCCATGGGGGCATCTGGTCCGACCAAAATGCACGCGGAAGCTGAAAATATGCTCTCTGGAGCGCTTAAATCAATTTTTGCTCTAGCAGAGGCTTATCCTGACCTAAAAGCCAATACCAACTTTTTAGAATTGCAAAGAGAACTTTCCGACACCGAAAATAAGATTCAAGCCGCGCGCCGGTTTTATAATGCGAACGTCCGAGATTTGAATATAAAAATTGAATCTTTCCCTTCGAATATTTTGGCAAATATGTTTGGTTTTTCCAAAAAAGAGTTTTTCGACCTGGCGGATAATGATGCCGCCCAAAATCCTGTGGAAGTCAAATTTTAGTTTTAACAAGCACGGTCCTTGGGGAAAGTCTAAAGGACCGTCCTTAAAAAAATTTATGATTACACCAGAACTTATAGCATATATACGAGGAGAATTTGCCAAAGGGCGCACGCGCGAAGAAATTCGCACAACGCTTGGAGAGGGTGGTGGATGGAGCGAGGCCGATTTGGGCGAGGCATTCAGAGTAGTTATCCCAATGCAGAGCTTCTCACAAAGTCCTCTTACTGTAAAAGCGACATCCTCTTCGTCTTGGATGAGAACTCTCCTAATCTGGGTTGCTGTTATTTTATTTTGTTTTGCTGTCTTTGGACTTTTTAGGACGCAAATAAATGATTTTTGGAATTCTGCCATGGCTAATTTACAAGGATTTTCCGTTCCTTCTTTTGGTCTTGAGAAAATTTTTAGTACTGACAAGGCCCCAGCGGAAAATAATACAGTAGTAAAAAAAGCCGATTCAGTTAAAGATTGCGGAAATAGTACAGCTCCGGACCCCAAAAATCCTCTCTCATACCAAAATAACGCGGTTTTAGCTTGTTTGGGTAATAGCGCGATCCGCTGCGAGGAGGCCAAAGGTGTTTTAAAAGACGCTTTATTCCCAACACTTTTCCAAATTACGAAAGAAAATGTTAAAGATCAAAATACTTGTAATTTCAAGTTATCGTACACGGAGGACAGTACCCTGGTTGATGTTTCCGGCAAAAAATTAGCTCTCCAGTATATATCATGTTCCTTGAGCCGAGTTTCAGAGCTGGATGAAAGTAACCCGGAATCTCCATTTTTTAAAGCTCCCAGCAGGGATAATCCGAGCAAATACGCAAGCCAGATATACTTTTACGGAACGCTTGGCTTATTTATAGAGCAGGAACTTGACCAGAATAAAATTAGAGGTCTCGGCTGCAGCGGGCCTTATATTGATTCTGTTTTAGCGAGTTATCAAAAAATGCAATCTCAAGCTCCAAAATAATCTACTTGTCCCGTACTAAAATTTTGATTATGTACGTGACCATTATAATTAACAATTTAAATTTTTAGTACTGGGATGGCGACACTTTATACGCAGCAATCGAAGAATGTGACAAAAACATGGCTGCTGATGACGATGTTTTTTGCCGTGGTTATCCTGCTTGGCTGGTTCTTTAGTTTTTATTATAATAATCCGAATATTCTTTATTTCTTTGTTTTATTTAGTGTCGCAATGAATATCTTTTCTTATTGGTTCTCGGATAAAGTTGTTCTTACACTTTCTGGAGCTAAACCAGCTAAAAAAGAGGATAATTTTGTTTTATACACAAGCGTTGAAAACCTGGCTATTACCGCAGGACTTCCAATGCCGAGAGTTTATATCATAGAAGACAATGCCCCGAATGCCTTTGCGACCGGACGAGACAAGGACCATGCAGTTGTGGCGGTGACGACCGGACTCCTGTCTGTTTTAGACAAAAATGAATTAGAGGGCGTACTGGCGCATGAACTCTCTCATATAGGTAATCGAGATATGCTACTCTCAACCGTCGTGGTGGTGCTCGTCGGTTTTGTGACCATTATTGCAGATGTTTTTACGCGAAGTTTATTTTTTGGTAATCACAGAAATAATAATAATAAGGCAAATGGCTTGCTCATGATTGCCGGTATTATTCTTTCTATCCTAGCGCCTCTTTTTGCCATGCTTATTCAGTTGGCTATTTCCCGGAAGCGAGAGTTTTTGGCCGATGCATCCGGGGCGCTACTTACCCGCTATCCCGCCGGTCTGGCAAATGCTTTGGGTAAAATCTCAAAGTATAGTAAACCCATGGCCCGCCAATCAAATGCCATTGCACATTTATATATTTCAGACCCTAAAGGCTCTGGTTTTGGTAAAAAAGTTAGTGGTCTTTTCGCCACTCACCCGAGGGTGGAAGAGCGAGTCAAGGCTTTGATTGGTTAATAATATTGGGGTATACTCACAATATATGAACATAAAAGATGTTGAGAGTCTGGCAGAGCTTGCTAGAATAGAGCTCTCGGAAGGGGAGAAAAAGGAAATTCTTAAAGATATGGAGAGTATTTTGGGCTATATAAAGCAAATTGAAGAAGTATCTGTAGGTGATTTAGAACCCGAATATCAACTTAAAAATGTCTGGCGCGAAGATGAGCTAAAACCACAGGAATTTTCTCGAGACTTGATACTGAAGCAATTTCCGGACTTGCAAGACGGATTTTTAAAAGTTAAAAAAATTTTATAATTATGAAAATTCAAAAAATTTTGGCGTCTTCGCCCTCGGAGTCAAAAGGACAGGGAACCCACGACGCTTTAAATTTTTTAATTTTCATAATTTAAAAGAGATTTATGATTGATTTAAAAAATTTAACAATTGAAAAAACGCATGATAGTTTCAAAAATGGTGTTTTTACTTGTACGGAATTAGTGTCTGAGTATTTGAAAGTTATTAAAGAAAAAAACGATGAGCTAAATGTTTACTTAGAAATCTTTAGTGATGTGTTGGAACAGGCAAAAAAAGCTGACGAAAAATTTGCTGATGGCAGTTTTACATTAATGACAGGGATTCCAATAGCCATTAAAGATAATATTTTATTTCAAGGTCATATCGCGTCTTCTGGTTCAAATATTTTAAAAAATTATACAGCAGTCTATAATTCGACCGTAGTTAAAAAATTAAAAGATGCCGGAGCTGTGATAATTGGAAGGACAAATATGGATGATGGGGCAATGGGAGTTTCTACTGAAACTTCAGCGTATGGTGTCACAAAAAATCCCCACGATATTTCTCGTGTTCCGGGCGGTTCTTCTGGAGGTTCGACTGCTTCTATTGCAGCCGACATGGCATTGGTTGCGCTTGGTTCGGACACCGGAGGCTCATGTCGTCAGCCGGCTGCCTTTTGCGGAGTTGTAGGACTCAAGCCTACCTATGGATCAGTCTCCAGATATGGACTTATTTCCATGGGTTCTTCTTTGGATGTTATTGGCGCCATCGGGAAAAATATTTCAGATGTTAAAATTGTTTTTGATTTCATTGCCGGTCAGGACAAAATGGACAGTACCTCTATTCCCCTCGATTTCTATAAAAAAAAGACGATTGATAGACCAACTATCGGAGTGCCGAGAGCTTTTATCTCCGAAGGTGTGGATCCCAGAGTACTTTTAAACTTCGAAGAAAAGATCAAAAAATTACAATCCCTGAACTATACGGTAAAAGACGTAGAGCTTCCTTACGCTAAATATTCTGTACCAGCTTATTATGTGGTGACTCCCGCCGAAATTTCGGCCAACCTAGCTCGTCTTGATGGCATGCGCTACGGATATAGCGCAGAGGGGGGAAATTTAATGGAAGTGTATAAGAAAAGTAGAGGCAAAGGCTTCGGCAGGGAAGTTCGACGTCGTATTTTACTCGGCACTTATGTTCTTTCGCATGGTTATCACGATGCTTATTATAATAAAGCGAATGCAGTTAGAGAATTAATTATAAATGATTATAGTAAAGCTTTTAAGAAGGTTGATTTAATTTTAACTCCTACAACTACCGGACCAGCTTTTAAAATTGGTGAGAAGGTAAATGATCCGGTAAAAATGTATTTGGAGGATATTTTTACAGGACCCGCCAATATGGCAGGTCTTCCAGCTATTTCTATTCCGTCTGGATTTGTTGAAGAGGGGGAGAAAAAATTGCCGTTAGGAATTCAGTTTATGGCTCCGCACGGGAGAGAGGATTTACTTTTTCAGATAGGTAAAGAATTTGAAAGTATTAAGGATGGTCCTTAAGACTTTTCCCCAAGAATCGTCCTTTTTTATGATATAATTTATAATATGAATCCAAATCCCATTATAAGTGACACGGTTCTCGGCTCAAAATATTTTAATCCGGATTACTTGTTTCGCCAAGGTTGGGCTTGGTTTTCTGAGTTCATGGGTTACATCAATACTTACGGTAAAGACATACTAGACAGTTTTAATTTTATTCTTCTCTTGCTCGCGCTGTTTTTCCTTGCAGTTATATCTTACAGTTCGATTCGCCTGCTTGAAATCAGGAAAAAAGAGCGCAAACATTTAGCACAAGAGATTGCCGAGTACGATAATCGTCAGGCGGAGAAAGAAAAAAAATTACGTGAAGGAGGTGAAGTGTCAAGAAATCCTCGGTGGCTCAAAACCCTTTCTTACCTTTTCTCACAACATGAGAGCGATTGGAAGCTCGCGATCATTGAAGCTGACTCCATGTTAGAGGGGCTCTTGGATCAAATGGGATTTAAGGGGGAAAATTTGGGTGAGAAGCTGAAAGGAGCCACCCAGGACAGCTTTCATGGCCTGACATCTGCTTGGGAAGTGCATACTATTAGAAACAAGATAGCCCATGATGGGGTGGCTTTTATGTTAACTCAGCGAGAAGCGAAGAGAATAATCGCTCTCTATGAGCAGATTTTCCGTGAATACGGGTATATATAAAAAATGTTGCGGGAGGCCGAATCGAACGGCCGTCTCAAGGTTATGCTTTACCACTTCAGTTTTCACTGCTTCAAATTGAATTTGTGGTCTGGACTATACCATCTCCTTTCTAAAAATAATTTGAAAATTTAAGGAGTTCGCCATCTAGTCTCTACACATTTATCTTCGGTCTTAGACCTTAGAATTTAGCTCGGAATTGTCTTTCCGCCAGATGTGGCAGAGAGGATTTCTCCGAATTTGGCGAATGCGCACCTCTAGGTTTCCCGAGAGGGGGCCCATATTAGTTGAGCCTTGCGAGATGCCTCTTCTCTATCCCGCTATACAACTGATATTATATCAAACTATAATTATATGCAAGTTGTTTTTGTACCCCACATAGTGTATAATGTACCTTATGTACTATCCACACACAAAAGAAGTAGCACAAAAAATGCGAGAAAATGGCATGAGCTTAGGTGATATTTCAAGAAAATTAAATATTACCAAATCAACCCTTAGTTTTTGGTGTAAAGATATAGTTCTTTCAGATTCGGCGATAAGCAAAATAAAAACAAAAGGGAATATGAAATCAATCAAAGGGCTTTTGAGATACACAGAATCTAAGAGAAAGGACAGACTAAAAAGATATGCGTTGCAAAGGCAGGAGGGAATTAAGATATTAGGAACGTTGTCAGAAAGAGATATGTTGATGGCTGGTCTGGGACTTTATTGGGGAGAAGGATATAAATATGAAAATGGTGAACTTGGATTTACAAATAGTAATCCGCACATGATACGTTTCTACTTTAAGTGGCTAAGGTTGTGGAGTGTTGAAAAAAATTCTCTTATATTCCGACTGACTCTAAATGAATTTTTTAGAAAAGAGGAGGAGAAGATAAAAATTTTCTGGACCAATTTTTTAGATATTAAAAAGGAACAATTCTCAAAAACTACATACATACAAACCAACCTTAAAAAAGCCTCCATGAAAAATATAGAAAAATATAAAGGCATTTTAAGAGTTAAGGTCAGAAAGGGGACTGCTCTAAGAAATAAAATTCTGGGAGCCATAGAACACATATCAAATACTTAATATTTCTATTTTTTCTTTTTTCTGTTATATTCATTGTTATGCCGGTGTAGTTCAATGGTAGAACGGTGCACTCATAAGGCACAGAAAATGGTCCGATTCCATTCACCGGCACAGAAATAAACGCTTTGAAATTATGCGAATTTATGTATAATAGTTAAGTATTTTGCGACCGTAGCTCAACTGGTTAGAGCAATCGTTTGTCAGGCGATAGGTTGCCGGTTCAAATCCGGTCGGTCGCGCAAAATAAAAAAAACTGTAGTGTACACTACAGTTTTTTTATGGGGCTGGTTCAGCCGGTGGTTCCGACGTAGTTTCAGATGTTGCTTGCGGTGAGCTTGTCGAATCCGGCTCCGGCTGTGG
>MFUY01000007.1:6909-22329 GCA_001787035.1 Candidatus Nomurabacteria bacterium RIFCSPLOWO2_01_FULL_41_12 | reverse complement strand
TCCGGGGTGACTTCTGGTTCTGACTCCGGAGTGCTCTCTTCGGTAAGAGTTCCCGTTTCCGGTTCTTCCGTAATGTTTTCGTCCGGTTGGGGTTCTGCCTCGCTCGTCTGTTCATCCGAAGGCTGGGGAGTGGCGGCGGATACACATTCGCCGGGCACTTTATCAAATTCCCCATTTTTAATGGTCACGCAGTATATTTCTCCCGTTTGCGCATCCTTCATCTGCAGTTCTTCAGTAATAATTTTTTTGCTTTCAATTACATTAGCTAAAATATTTGCAATTTTCAATATCCCTTTTTCAAAGACAATCTCAAAGGCATTCTTGAAGAAAGCGATAATGGCGTCAAAGAAGGAGTTGCCGGTAGAGGTGCCGTCTTCACTAATCTGGAATGAACCGAAGTTAGGCGCCCAGTAGGAGAGATTGACGAAGGTTAATATCTTGTCTATGTTTTCTGTACTTGCTTCTAAAGCTATACCGATAGACTGTCCAGGGTCAGTCTGCTTCATGGCATAGCCGGGTATGGTTTTAGACAGAGTCAGTCTGTCGCCTACCTTGATTTCTCCATTTTCGTTACTTATCTTGACCGGTACTCTACCAGAGAGAGCTATCGGTCTAGTATTCTCCGGACTGATATCATTTGGCCAATCCTTGAGAGTTATACCAGGCTTAGTTGAGACTATACCTAATACTGTTTTACCTGTCATACTAGCCTTTTCTACATACAGCTTTTCATCTGTTAGGGATACCACGTCTCCGGCACTGATCGATTCGTCATCGACCAGATATTCTTCTGCAAGGTCAGCGCCGCCACCACTACCCCATTCGTATTGTCGAGGTAAGATATAAGATGTTCCAGCCGTCAATGCCCTCATGTAGAAGGCTTGATATTCCGTTTGAACCGGCGGTGAAATCTCCTGGTCGTTAGCAGCGTCTTCAATCATATAAAAACCTCCATAATCTGAAGTTCCCGCTCCCGGAGAGGATACACCTCCAATTATTGTGCTCCCTGTCGCATTATCGTTCTGAGCGGTAAATATAAATCGAACAGGACCAGGAGGGACAAACGCCACTAAGCTTGTCAGTGTTGGAACTGTAGCAGAAGTTGAAAGGGCTACCCAATCAGGACCATTGCTGTTATCTGGCATGTACCAGACGTGGCGACCTTGCGCGGTGAACTTGATAAAGTTACTGTCGCTACCGTTATAAACATACCCCACATGCGCCTTCTGGTCATAACCGGAAGGCAGGGTGACGGAGGTATTGTTTTGGGTGACATATATTTTGAACATTGCATCGTATCCTGTGATAGTATTCCACGTCCCAGAATCAAGAGATTTCCACACGCCATTTGCATAGTCGCCTGTCGCATCTGCCTTCCATCCAATGTTGACTGTGTCATTTGGCGTGTAATCTCCAGACAATACTAAGTGATATTGGGTCGCCGCAGTCACTGATACGGGTGTTCGGAAGACAAATCGTACCCATTGAGACGAAGTGTTTATAGACTCGGCGTCTATTTTGTCAGACGTTGCTAGCGGAGTACCGCTCGGGTTCCCAGAGCTGTCAGCCTCAATCGTCAACCACACACGCCCGCTAATAGTGCCATTGTCTTGGGAGATGCGAAGATCAACAAACTCTACATAGCCGGTATTACTCGTCTGGAAACCTTGAGCTAGTTGTGTTCTCGTTGGAGCAGATGCTTGACGAAGAGATGCTCCATTATCTTGGGTCGTCTGTTGCTCATCCAAAAAGTAGTCCTTCGCCCTATGCAAGAGGAGATTCTTGGTCCCATCAGAAGATTTTCTAATAGCATAAATCTCATACCAAGTAGAAGCTGCTTCAGAGCCGGTGTCTAATCCTCCAGCACCAGCTGTGGTAATAATTGCCGACAAGTCATCCCATGTTGCCACTCTGTTGCCTGTATCCATCACTATCTCATCTGCATGGTCTAGGACTACAGTAGTAGCTGCCACATCAGCATTAGGGCTGGTTCTTAGAGATAATCCTTTGAAATCTTGTGAGATACCTTCAGTCTTAGTAGTCCAAGATAGTGTGCCCGCTCCATCAGTAGTTAAGACTTGCCCTGAAGTTCCGTCAGCACTCGGTAAAGTATAGATAACATTCCCAGCTAAGAGGTCAGGAGATTTAAAGCCTGTATAGTTGGTACCATTAGCCAGAAGTTCCAGGAATCTACCTTCTCCGGTATTACCGGCAGAACTTCCATAAGGTCCTACCTGCAAAGCTCCTTGTCCACTGGTGGTTAAAGAAGTAGCCGAAGCTACTCCAAGTATCGGAGTAACTAAAGTCGGAGAAGTAGCTAAGACTAAGTTACCTGTTCCTGTCTGATTAGTGGTAGTCAAAGCCGTGCCCCCTCCTAAAGAGAGAGATGTCCCTGTGGCTACTCCTAGTATCGGAGTAACTAAGGTAGGAGTATTGGCAAAGACTAAAGCACCACCGCCTGTCTCATCAGTTAAAGCAGTAATTAAGTTAGCAGAAGTAAAAGAACCCAGAGAAGTAGCATTACCGATTGAGGTAATCACTCCGGTCAAGTTAGCATTAGTGGTGACGGTGGCAGCATTACCGGTAATGTTTCCTGTCAGGTTGCCGGTTACATTACCCGTGAGATTCCCGGTAATAGCTCCACCCACATTTAAGGTTCCTGTCAGGGTAGAATTACCACTTACTTCCAAGGTAGTAATCTTTCCTGTCTCTGTGATCAGCTTATTGGAAGATAGATCTGTCACAGAGAAGATGGAAGCTCCTCCGAAGTTAGTGGCAGAGTTGGAAGGTATGTAGGTAACGGAGGAGGAGCTACTGGAACCAGAAGGTCCAGCTGGTCCGGGATGACCCTGGATACCTTGAGGACCTTGTATTCCTTGGGGTCCAGCTGGACCTCTGACATATATCTCTGTATTAATCGGAGCAGCTACTTTGACGATGGTCCCGACCCCTGTCGGGATCCCGACTTTGGTCGGGAGAGGAGGAGCGGCCGGAGCAGGTTGAACATAAGCCTTGAAAGCGTTCAGTAGAGAAGTACTAGTGTAACGAGTCTGGGCTTTAGCTGGAGAAAAAACAAAAAAAGCTAAGACTAAAAGTCCAGAGATAAAAAATCTTTTCCTTGATATCCTAAAAGAATTTTTATGTATCATTTTCTTTGTTTTAGGACTCTTTAATTGTATCATCTGATGGTAGAAAAACAAATTAATAAATGCTAAAATGGCACTAAATTGCGGGTTCGTCTAATGGTAGGACACATCCCTCTGGAGGATGGTATTGGGGTTCGAGTCCCTGACCCGCAGCTATGAAAAAAAAATTCATTTGGCTGCTTTTATTTTCGGGTGTTTTGCTGGTTGCCCTGTTTCTCACCCTTCCACAGTTTTTTTATAGTAGTATATATTATCAAAAAGGTGATTTAGCATTTGAGGATAAAAAGTTATTGGTACTACCCCTCCCACCACTAGATACATTGGCTTATGATCAAAAATTAGATGAGCTAGCCAATAATCTTCCGATGCCCCAACCAGCCCTGCCCTCTCTTTGGCCGGTGAAAACGGTTTATCCGAATGCCGGAGCCCTTCTACCGTTTAAGCGTGTTGTCGCTTATTATGGAAATTTATATTCTAAGAAGATGGGGGTGCTGGGAGAATATCCTGAAGATGAAATGTTGCAAAAATTAAATACTGAAATAGAAAAATGGGAAGCTGCAGATCCTTCTACTCCGGTTGTTCCGGCGCTTCATTATATCGCAGTTGTTGCGCAGGAGAAGGGCGGGACAGACGGCAAATACAGGCTTCGCATGCCGGAGACAGAAATAGACAAAGTGCTCAAAATGGCGGAGAAAATAAATGCCATTGTTTTTCTTGATATTCAGGTCGGATTTTCCAATTTGCAAAAAGAAGTGCCATTACTTGAACAATATTTAAAATTACCCAATGTACATCTGGGAGTTGATGCTGAATTTGCAATGAAAGGCAGTATTAGGCCCGGGAAAGTGGTGGGCACACTTGATGCCACTGACATCAATTTTACAGCAGATTATTTGGCGAAGGTTGTGAAAGAAAACAATTTGACTCCAAAGATATTGGTCGTGCACCGCTATACGCAAAAAATGATTACTAATTACAAAATGATTAAAATTTTACCAGAGGTGCAAATCGTGATGCATATGGACGGCTGGGGCGGGGCAGCTAAAAAAATGAATACCTATCAGCAATTTATCCACAAAGAACCTGTTCAATTTACCGGTTTTAAATTGTTTTATAAAAATGATGTTCTGGAACCGGGAACTATCCTAATGACGCCAAATGACTTGCTTAAATTAAGTCCCAAACCCGTTTATATACAGTATCAGTAGCATTTATTTTTTAAAATAGTATAATACAAATATGCCTGGAGACCAGTTAAATCTTGACTTTAATCAAAACCCTCCCGAATCAAAAAAGCCAAAAACCGGTAAAAAAATTTTTCTTGGTCGTGCAGAAAAGAGAAGAATTGAAGAACGTTTAAAGATTGTGCGTGAACAAGAGCAAACACGGGAGCGAGAACAAGAAAAGGAACGACGAGATCATGCTCCCGGCAATCCATGGAAAGAATAATATGAAAAATATATATGTCATTTTAATTATTTTAATTATTTTAACAGGGGTTTTGTTCTTTTTTGGAATGGGGAAAAAAGCGGAAGCGCCTGTATCAACTAGTGATATCATGGAAAATGGTGTTATAAGCAATAACATGCCAACGATAGATACCCCTGACACAAAAGAAGCATTAGCAATAAAAGAGTTTGTCGTAACCGGTCAGAATTTCTCTTTTGAGCCCGCGATGATAAAAGTCAAAAAAGGGGATAGAGTTAAAATAACTTTTCAAAACACTGAAGGCTTTCATGATTTTAGAATAGATGAATATGGAGTTGCCGCGAAGCAAGCCAAGTCTCCGGCTACCGAAGTCTTGGAATTCACTGCGGACCAGGCCGGAAGCTTTGAGTATTATTGTTCTGTCGGCACTCATAGGTCTATGGGGATGAAGGGGACTTTGGTAGTTGAAGAATAAATGGATTCTTTAAAAGAAAAAAAGGACTGGAGTCTTGTAAAAAGAGCGCAAAGTTTCACGCACGCTTTTCGGGGTATTCGGCTTTTTTTTACGATGACCCCAAATGCGTTGTTGCATCTTTTTGCTGTCGTTCTGGTTGTCCTATTTGGATTTTATTTTAGAATATCTTCATTTGAATGGCTTGCTCTCTCTTTGGTGATAGGCTTAGTGTTAGTGGCGGAAGCCTTCAATACTGCGATTGAAATAGATATAAATCTTACATCACCCGAATATCACCCCTACGCGCGGGATACGAAAGATGTAGCAGCCGGGGCCGTACTTCTGGCCGCAATTATTTCTGTTATTGTCGGGCTCATTGTTTTTTTACCAAAAATTTTATAGAATAAATGTATGACTAACATGAAAAATTTTATTATTATTTTAGTAGTTGTATTTTCAGTACTAGGGTTAATTATATGGTTTGCTATCAGTCAAGACGCAAAAAATACCCAATATAAAGTTGGGGAAAATTTGCAAAACTTAGATCCTGTTGGACAAATATTTGAGAACCAAGGACAGACACATATAAAAGTTGGCGAATTGCACCCTCCATACAATTCAAATCCTCCAACTTCGGGCTGGCACTATCTACAGCCGGCGAATTGGGGAGTATACGCTAAACCTCTGGTAGATGAGCAGGCCGTACACAATCTAGAACATGGTGGTATATGGATTTCTTATAAAGATGTTGGCGAAGAGACGAAGATAAATTTAGAAAAAATTACTAAAGCCAACCCCCGCAGCGTGATTCTCTCGCCCAGAGACGCTAATGACTCAAAAATTGTGTTAGCCTCCTGGACAAGGTTGGAGAAGTTGGATAGCTATGATGAAGCCAGAATATTAGATTTCATTATGCGTAATAAAAACAAATCACCTGAGCCACTTGCCAGGTGACAATATAATGATAGAATAGAATTATGATAAAATATCTTATTACTGGAGTTGTTATTATCGGAGGGATTTTAGCTATTTGGTTTTTGATACAGAATAGGAATTCTTTAAATAAAGAGCTTACGGGAGTGGGGAATGATTTAGCCGTTACGCCTAAGACAGACAATGAAACAAAAACCATTAATAATATAGATAATAAAAAAATTACAAAAGAAATGACTAGCGCGATATTAAATACAAATATGGGGAATATCACGATTGAATTTTTTGATGAACAGGCTCCGAACACTGTGGCTAATTTCATCAAGCTTGCTAAGGCTGATTTTTACAATGGGGTTAAATTTCATCGGGTAATAAAAGGTTTCATGGTTCAAGGAGGGGATCCGCTTACAAAAGACGACGCAAAAATAAATCTTTGGGGCACGGGAGGCCCGGGGTATTCTTTCGCCGACGAGATCCATAAAGATAATAAAAATGATATAGGCACGATAGCCATGGCGAACTCGGGCCCCAATACCAACGGCAGTCAATTTTTTATTAATACTGCTAGCAATAATTTTCTGGATGGCAAGCATACCGTTTTTGGTAAAGTTGTTTCCGGGATGGAAGTAATAACTAAAATTGAAAATACGCCAACTGGAACTTCGGATAGGCCGCTAACTCCTGTGGTCATAGAGAGTATAACTTTTAAATGAGTGACATAATATACGTTTTGGATTTTGGTTCGCAATATTCGCATTTGATTACAAGGCGTATTCGTGAGGCTGGGGTTCTGGCGGAACTTGTTGCCCCTGATTTTCCTATCTCAAAACTAGAGCAAGGTAAAGGTATTATTTTCTCTGGAGGACCGCAAAATCTTTCAGAAAAAGGAGCTTTGCGCGTTGACAAACGAGTATTTGATTTAGGAATTCCGATTTTAGGAATTTGCTATGGCATGCAGCTTACTGCTTTTATGCTAAAAGGGAAGGTAAAAGCTGGGAAAAAGAGCGAATATGGTTCTACTGAGATAATAGTAAAGAAAACAGGAAAGATTCTCAAAGGCTTATCTCTTAAGCAAATAACTTGGATGTCTCATGGAGACCAGGTTGTAAAAATGCCGAAAGGCTTTGTGAATATTGCCAACTCTAAAAATTGTCCAATTGCCGGAATGGAAAATGCAAAAAGGAAAATATATTGCCTGCAATTTCATCCAGAAGTGAAACACACAGCGGGCGGAAAAACAATTCTTGAAAATTTTATAAAAATTACCAAGGTTAAAAGAAACTGGTCAATGCAGAATTTTATCAGTATTTCAATAAAAAATATCAGGGCATTAATAGGAAACGACCGTGCAGTCTGCGCTCTCTCCGGCGGCATAGATTCAGCAGTTGCAGCGACCATGGTCTATAAAGCCATTGGGAAAAACCTAACTTGCATTTATGTTGATACTGGCTTAATGAGAGCGGGTGAAACCGAACAAATTATTAAAACCTTCAAACAATATCAGAAAATTAACTTATACGTTATAAATGCCCGAAAACAATTTATAAATAAACTTAAAGGAATAACTGATCCGGAAAGAAAAAGAAAAATTATTGGGGAGCTTTTTATCAGAATATTTGAAAAAGAATCTAAAAAGTTGGGCAAAGTACAGTGGCTTGTTCAGGGAACTCTTTATCCGGATACAATTGAAAGTTCAAAAGGCGTAGGCAAGCATGCTGCTGTAATTAAATCTCACCACAATGCCGGCGGCTTGCCGGAAAAAATCAATTTCAAATTATTAGAACCATTGCGCGAACTTTATAAAGATGAAGTTAGAAAAGTTGGAAAATTATTAAATTTGCCGGATAATCTTACCTCTCGCCAGCCCTTTCCAGGGCCAGGGCTTGCAATTAGAATTGTGGGTGAAGTCACCGCAGAAAAATTAGAGCTTGTTCGCAAAGCCGACAAAATTATTTGTGATGAAATAGAATTGGCTAAAGCAGACACCCAGCAGTATTTGGCAGTCTTATTGCCGATAAGGTCAGTCGGAGTACAGGGAGATGCTAGAACTTATGGTCATCCAATAGTGGTGCGCGCGGTTACAACTGCAGACCTTATGACCGCGCACTGGGCCAAGCTCAATTACGCTCTGCTGGAAAAGATTTCAACTCGCATTACCAATGAAGTAAAGGGAATTAACCGAGTAGTTTATGATATTACCTCCAAACCTCCCGGAACTGTTGAATGGGAATAAACCCCTACACTTACTTGCAAGACACGCCAAGAGCGCATTGTACTCAATATCTTGCTAGTAAGTGTGGGGGTAAAAGTAGTATAATATTTAAAGTCGGTTACGTTTTCGCTTTTTGTTGGAATAAATTTCATCAATAGATGTGTTGGATTTTACAAAAAAAGAAAAAGTTTTACTAAAAAGACTAAATACTCCCTCTAGGGTGCAGGATTTTTTGAATGGACTGTCGTTTAATTTTGAGAAGAGGGGAGAGACATTAAAGTCGCCGTTGTTTGTTTTAAGAGAGGGGAAGGCGCATTGTCTGGAGGGAGCGCTTCTTGGCGCGTATATTTTATCGTTACACGGCTTTAAGCCATATATACTTCATTTACAGGCAACAAAACATGATTATGACCACGTTATCGCGCCGTTTAAAGTACGAGGGCTCTGGGGTGCTCTTTCCAAGACCAATCATACGGTTCTTCGGTATCGCGAGCCTATTTATAAAAACATCCGCGAACTAGTATTGTCTTATTTTCATGAATATTTTTTGAATAATGGACAGAAAACTCTAAGGCAGTATTCTGCGCTGCTCAATTTAAGTACTTTTAAAAATGGCTGGGAAACTTTCGATAAAGATTTATGGTATATAGACAAAAAACTGGATAAAATAAAGCATTATGACATTATGCCCAAAAACACAATTAAAAAACTACGGAAAGCAGATAAGGTGGAGATAAAAGCAGGAAGAATAGTTGAATTTAAGAAATAGCTAATTTGTGCTATAATGCAAGTATTATTATTAGCTATTTAAAACTATGGACTATCTATTTGTTTTAGGCAGAGTATTACTGGGGGGCTATTTTTTAAGAAGCGGCTATAATCATTTCAAGAATCTTGGTATGCTTACAGGCTATGCGCAGTCTAAGGGAGTGCCAATGCCGAAAGAAATGGTCATGCTGACCGGGCTTATGATGCTCTTAGGCGGCGCAGGCGTGCTTTTGGGTGTGTATATAGAGCTCTCAGTACTTCTACTAACACTTTTTTTGCTTGGCACTCTCGTCAAGATGCACAGGTATTGGGAAGTTGCGGATCCGATGGCTCAGATGGGGGAGAGTGTAAATTTCTATAAAAATTTAGGTTTGCTTGGAGCAGTACTCATGCTTCTTTCAATTCCTTTACCCTGGGTAATGTCTTTAGCCTGGTAGAAATCAAAATAGTTTTTTAAATGCCTTGCGCAGAAAATTAGAAAATAAAGGAGGTATTCCGACTATTATTTTCTTGATTGACGAGCAGTTCGCTGGTGAAGCTTCGCCAGATAGATTGCATTTTAAAAACTAATTTTGATTTTTATTATTTCTTCTCCTCGTTTTTGTGTCCGTGCGCGTCCACTTCGTAGGAAGTGTTTTGTTGTTCAAAAAAGTTCACAAGTTCAAAGACGTCTGTAGCCGTGGACATCCACTTGGCAGGGTTGGTAACATTGAAATGCGGTGAGAGGCCTAGCTCTTCGAGTCTGCGGTCTGCCACGTATTGCACATATTGATTTACATAATCAGCATTGAGCCCCAGGATGCCTTTGGGAAACATATCTTTATTATAATTAACTTCCAGATTAACTCCGTCAATTATTATCTTTCTAATCTCTTCGGCAAATTCCGCCGTCAATAGTTCCGGATTCTCTTCCAGGACAGTATGTATAAGTTGAATGCCAAATTTTAAATGCAAGCTTTCGTCACGCAGAACCCAGGTAATCATTGAACCCAGGTTGCGCAGCTGATTTCTTTGGCGGAAAGATAGAGCCACCATAAAACCAGAATAAAACCATGTTCCTTCCATTACTATATTTGTAGCGACCAAGTTGCGTAAAAAATCTTTCTTGCCTTCTGGAGTTTCAATATCCAATGTATCTTCTGTCATCCGGATGAGGTATTTATTTATGAAATTTTCCTTTTTTATCATTGAGTCAGTTTCCAGATGGGTGCCATAGACGCGGCTTCGGTCGAGCGGGAATGTCTCAAGCACATACTCAAAGGAGACGCAATGGTTCGCTTCCTCGAACATCTGCTTGGCGAGGTATAAATGGCACTCAGGGGATTTTAAGTACGGATAGACGCCGAGTGCGAGCGAACGGTTAACGATTAGCTCGGCCGGGTTGAAAAACGCCATTAAAAACTCAACTGCATGGCGCTCATCTTCGGTCATTATTTTCCAGTCTGCCAAGTCTTCACCGAGAGGTATTTCGTGCGGAAACCAGCTATTCCTGACGGCTTGATTATAAAGGTCGTAAGCCCATTTATAGTGCATGGGATGCAAATTCATATCGGTTGGGGACGCTTTTCCTAAAATCATATATTTATTGGCAGCTTTCGCATAAGAACTTTTCTTGCGGGTCTTCAACTATTTCTATCTCTGGAGGTTTTATTGCTGGCACTGGTTCTTTCATTTGGATTGGAGATGGTTCTGGTATTACTACTTCTTCTTGCGCGTCTGTAATTTCTTTTGCAATTTCTTGTTGTACGACCTTATCACGTAGCACCGCAAAGCCTCTCTTGCCTAAGACTTCAGCTTTATTGACTACAGTGGTAGATTGCTCGGCCGTATGGCGCGGCTTCATGTGGAGGTAATAAGTCGTCTTGAGACCCTTATCCCAAGCGGTAGTGTAGATGTTCATAATCTCATTGATATCTCGGATTTCCAAATACATGTTGCGGGATATTCCCATATCAACCCATTTTTGGGCGCGGGCGGCCACTTCTATGTATGCATAAGGAGAGATAGAAAACGAAGTTTTATAAATTTTCTTAATGTGGTCGGGAATTTCCGGGATCATTTCAATGTCGCCGTGATTCTCCAGTATGGCTTCGCGTGTTTTTTCCCAAAGATTTTCTTTTTTTAATGCTTCCATCATATTTGGATTTACCTCAAGGTACTTGCCGGATATTTTATTTCTGGAAAACATTTGGGTAAATCTCGGGTCAATTCCTGGGCTTGTCCCTGCCACCAGTCCGATATTGGCATTCGGAGCGATAGCGAGGAGCGTAGCGTTCCTCATCCCTTTTTTTACTTTTGAACGCGCTCTTTCCCAGTCAAGCAGAGGAAGCAGTTTGGCGGATTCTTTTTTCACGGTCAGTTCGCGGTCACGATCCATTTCAAGTTTTTTCAAAGTATCAATCGGCACTTCTCCCTTAGACCAGCCGGAACCCTTGAAATTTTTGTAACTCCCTCGCTCTTCCGCCAAATTCGCGGATTCATCGATAGACATATAGGAAACAAATTCAAAGACCTGATCAGCAAAGTCCGCTGCGTCCGAATCTTCATATGAATATCCAAGCTGTTCGATTGAGTCAGCAAAACCCATCAGCCCTAAACCCACCGCCCTGTTTTCGCAGTCAGCGCGTACGGCTTCCGGTATCGGACGTTCATTGATATCCACCAAATTATCAAGCTGGCGGGTAGCCAGACGGACGGATTCTTCCAGCCGGTGCCAGTCAACTTGGCTGTTCACGATATGCCGCGCCATGTTGATAGAAACCAAATTGCAAACTGCTACATTATCCTTATCTGTAGGCAAAGTCACTTCAGTGCAGAGATTTGAACAATGGATAGTGCCCGTATTGTTATTTAGAGCGCGTATATTTATTGAATCTTTCCAGGTAAGCCAAGGATGCGAAGTGGTCTCTAGGGATATTAATATATTCTTATATTGCTGGCGTGCGGGGATTACATTATACATCTTGATCTTTCCAGCCTTTGCCATTTTTACGTATTCATTGTATCTGGTGGAAAATTCCTTTCCATAAAGCTCTGGTAAGTCTTTTACTTCTTTTGGGTCAAATAAATACCAATCCGCGCCTTCCAATACTCTTTTCATAAATTCATCCGATATAAACACAGCTGTATTGGCAGTGCGAGTCCGGCGGTAATCGTCCCCATTGTTTTGTTTCAAGTCCAGGAAATCTTGGAAATTCAAATGCCAATTTTCCATGTAGAAACAAAGCGCGCCTTTTTTCTTTCCGCCCCGCTGAACTGCTCGCACTGCGGAGTCGATGATATGCATAAAAGGTACGGGACCAGAAGAAACAGTATTGTTTGATTTTAAAACTGATCCTTCCGCGCGGAGCTTGGTCACTGAAAGCCCGATGCCACCGGTTGCCTTAGACAGAAGCAATACATCCGAAACGGTTTTCCCGATATGTTCCATGTCGTCATGCATTTCCATCAGGTAACAATTTGAAAGTTTTGGATGCGGAGTACCGGCGCCGATGTTCGAACTCCCGGCGGAGAGATATTCCAGCTTTGACATTTTTTCATAAAATCTTTTAGCCCACTCTGTAGGATTTTTTTCGTTCAATGACATTCCCATCGCGACCCGCATCCAAAAATATTGTGGAGTTTCTAGAGGGGCCTGCAATTCATTTTTCATCAAATAACGATTCTGCATCGTGGAGAGGCCGGAGTATTTATAAAGCTCGTCGTTTTCTATTTTTAAGCTTGCAGCCAAATCCTCCAAGTCAAAAGCTCTCGCCATTTTACTATCAAGCAAGCCTCTTTCAACCGCGTTTAAAATGTATTTTTTAAAGTGAGCGCTGTGAAGTTTGGCAAATTCTTCTGGAGATGTGCTTTTAGACTCATCATTGTCATAATCCCCGATGACTTTTTTATAAATTACTTTTAGAAGCAGGCGGGTGGCTATCTTATCAAACTCTATGCCATATTGGGTGTTTTGAAGAGCGGCATTGATGGTCGCGGCATCCATTTCCTCGGTGGTGATGCCGTCATATAAGGTGAGTTGAGTCTCTGTTGCTATTTGGATGACCTTACTAATGGGGTCGGCTATGCCGTAACAAGCTCTTTCGATGGATTTATTGATTCGGTCTGCGTTGAAGGGTACTTTCGTTCCGTCTCTTTTTGTAATTGTAATCGTCATAGAGTACCATTATAATCTTTACACGAGATATTTAGCAAGTTAATATCTCAAAAATTATCACAACAGGAAAGCATTTGAAGCTCGTCAATACTGGTGCTAAAAAATCCTTTAAAAGTTTGATATAATACCCTCATGTTCAAGGAAAATCGACAAACTAGAATAATGGTATTCGGAACTTTCGACGGATTGCATGAAGGGCACCTTGATTTCTTTAAACAGGCGCGAAAATTGGCGAGACAGTCTTTTCTTGTCGTTTCTGTAGCCCGTGATAAAAATGTTTTTAAGATAAAAAATCATTTTCCACATTTGAATGAGAAAAAAAGAATGATCTTGGTAAAAAGTTGTTTTCTTGTGGACAAAGCGGTACTGTCTGGAATTAAAAATCATATTCCACACATTTTAAAGGAGCGACCAGACATAATTGCACTTGGTTATGATCAAAAAGCTTATGTTCAAAATCTTAAAAAAGACTTAAAAAATAAAGGTTTGAATGTTTCCATCATCCGCTTACGTCCTTATAAAGAAAAAATTTATAAAAATCACTTGCTAAATTAAATTAGAAAAATTAAATATCACTCCTTCTAATAGTTGAAGATAGATACACTCCATAGAGCATGATCGTTCCCAGAATCAGGTAGATAAAGTTGAAAGACGGAACGAAAACAAAAATTATCAAAGCTATAAGCGGGCCGATGACATATGCTACACCGGGCGCGCTTCTATAAACGCCGACCCATTCCTCATTTTCTTTTTTGATGTGTTTGAAAAAATAAACATCACTCATTACTTCGATAGTCGCAGCTCCGACTCGGGTCATAAAGAGGACAAATGCCCATATCCAGATCTCACGTCTTTCGATAAAAAAGAGGACGAGAGTAAAAAACGCAGCTGTTAGAAATCCAAGCATTAGCATTTTTCTTTCTCCTATTTTGTCGGAATATTTTCCGATATGAAACGGAAGTATGGAAAAAGGTAGAAGCATGACAGCGAAAATGATACCGATTTCACTCCAACTAAATTCTAAATGTACCCTTAAGTATATCGGTGTATAAATTACCATCCAACAGAAAAATATCTGAAGTAAAAAATTTATATTATACGAACGGCGCAGATTTTTATTTTTAAAGAATTCTTTGATGTATTTTACTATTTTTAATTTATCGTATTCTGGATCTGGAATATCTCGAAGTTTAAAAAGACATAATAAGAAAAACAGTGTCATCATGGAAAATGCGGTGAGATAAATCATTCTGAAAGAAAATTCTCCCAAAATGGTGCCGGAAGCCAACTGCGCTAAAATCCAAGCCGCACTACTGATTGCCAGGTAAGTTCCCCTTGTTTTTCCAGTTGAAGAGTCTTTAGAAAATATTTTTAGAATTTCATCTAATGAAAAAATGATTATAGTATTTAGTGCGAAACCAAATATGAAGGCTAAAATGGCAATCCACGCATGTTTTGCCAAGGCAAAAGACAAAATAGATAAAGCATTAAGCCCAACAACAAAAAGCAAAAACTTATATCCACCGAATCTTCGGAATATAACTGGGGCTATTAAAAGGGCCAATATTGAAGTTATTGACCCTAGGGTATAGGTTATCCCTACTAATTTTCCATTAACAAAAAAAGAAAGAAAGCTCGAGTTTATATAAGACATCAAAGCTATTGGTATTGAAAACAGGAAGCCCGCAAGATATATTATTTTTTTATTATATTGCATTCTGTGTCTTTTTACACGCTCAATATTACCGGTATAACCAGAGGTCTTTTTTCGGTTTTCTGGTATAAAAATTTTGAAATGCTTTCCCCCAAATCTTTTTTGATGTAGTCAAAATCTACCGGACCCCCGTCTGCGGAACGGGCGAGATTTTTTACTGTTCTGTCCTCTACTGATTTTTTGATCATAATTCTTACCTGGCGCAAAAGCTCCTGGTTTTCTTTCAAATAGACAAACCCACGGGAGATTAAGTCCGGAGACTTTTTTAATTTTCCAGTCTTTTGATCCACCAATGCAATGATGACGAACATACCATCCTGCGCAAGCATGACACGGTCGCGGATAACGACATCCTGCGCATCTCCGACCGAGGCGCCGTCCACCATCATCAGCCCTGAAGGCGCTTTCTCTTTGCGTACTATTATTTTTTGCCCATCGGGAGATATCTCAATGATTGATCCATTGTCCGGCACAACGATATACTCTTCCGACATGCCGAGCTCCATCGCGAGCTCCTTGTGTAGCACTAGGCGGTAATGATTGCCGTGGATTGGAATGAAAAATTTCGGGTGTGTTTTCCGGTGCAGCCATTTTACGTCTTCCTGATTG
>MFUY01000007.1:0-6894 GCA_001787035.1 Candidatus Nomurabacteria bacterium RIFCSPLOWO2_01_FULL_41_12 | reverse complement strand
GAAATCCTCGCCGGCGGTGCGATAGCTGATGATGCGCGCACCCTGCCTGGTCAGGCCGTCTTTCATTTTTTCCACTGCTCTCTCAT
Organism: Candidatus Nomurabacteria bacterium RIFCSPLOWO2_01_FULL_41_12; assembly: GCA_001787035.1. Lineage (GTDB taxonomy): Bacteria > Patescibacteriota > Minisyncoccia > Phycocordibacterales > UBA9973 > UBA9973. Next base: position 6,808 of record MFUY01000007.1, on the reverse strand, counting down.
TTCCCGGAATGATAGAAGCCGAGAGTATTATCGTGTCTCCCTTGTGAAGCAAAAATTTTGTGTGCGTTTTGTTGGCCGCGCGGTTGAGCGATGCAAACTCCTCGCCTTGGGCGCCGGTCATCAAGATAACGACTTTGTTCGGAGGGTAATTACTCGCTTCTTCTATTGGTATGATAGTGCCTTTTTTAGGAGCAAATAATCCAGCTTCTATAGCCACCTCGATATTTGTTTTCATCGAGCGTCCGTCCAGCACTATTTTTCTACCCAAAGACTCGGCAAATTTTACTACATGAGACAATCGGGTAATGTGCGAAGCGAAAGCGGCGATAATTATCCGACCATTTATTTTTTTTATCAAATTTTCAAGTCCTTGGTGCACTTTTACCTCTGGTAGAGAGAAACCCTCATTTTCAATATTAGTGGAATCAGTCATTAAAAGAAGCACACGTGCTTTATCAAAAATAGAATATTCCTTTTCCTCTTCTTTAGAAACGACCCCATCCACTTGGTCAAGCTTGTAGTCTCCCGGAGTGACAATCCATCCATGCTCCGTTTCCACAATTATACCCATTGAATCCGGGATAGTATGAGTAACTCCGAAGAATCTTATTTTTATCTTTCCGCAGGTTATCGTCGAGTCCTTTTCAACTATATTTTCTTTCATCGCCGGCAGGTGCGGGAATTCAGCCTGGCGCTTTCTCATCATCAGGATGGAAAGATTTCTAGAATAAACCGGCGGGTTGCCGATGCGCGATAAGACCAAGGGCACGCCTCCAATGTGATCCAAATGCCCGTGCGTTATGATGAGCGCGCGTATTTTTTCTTTTCTTTCTTCAAGATAGGTCGTGTTGGGGATGACATAGTCTACCCCGGGGGTCGCTTCATTGGAAAAGTGCATACCCGCGTCAATCACAATGATATCTTCCCCGATCTCTATAGCAGTCATATTCTTGCCTATTTCTTCCACTCCTCCCAGTGGAATGACGCGGATTATGCCAGCTCCCGGCGGAGGAATGCTTACGTTTTTCGCGCTATTTTGGTTTTTATATTGAGTTTTCCCGCCAAAAGAACGAGATCGTCCTCCCTGTCCGTATCTTTTTTTGGAGTACTGGTAAGTAGAGCTCTTCATCGGCTTTTTTCTGTCTCCCGCTCTCTCCGTATTTTTATGTTCCCCGCCTGCAACGCTATGCGTAGCATTGCGGGCAGGTCCGCTCGCTGCTCCGCGGGAAGAAACACTCTCTTGGGGGTTAGGGTCCTTGCTTAATGAGCTGAAAGATAATCTTGTTTTTTTCATCATTTTTGTTTTTTATTTAGTAAATATTCTCCAGATATTTTCTGTTTGAATATACCATGAATATGCGTTTAAAAAGCGGTCTCCAGTCGAAATGATATTCTCTATATTAACCCCTTTTAGATTTTTTGACACTACATATATAAAATTAGGACTGTACAAAAAGACCGCCGGCATATCTTTTTTAATTTCATCTTCAAATTGGGCGTATTTTTTAATCCTGGATTGTTCGTCAATTGTCGCAAATGCGTCTTCCAGAATTTTATCCACTTTTGCGTTGGTGTACATGGCGACATTGAGCCCCGGATCTTTTCTCTGCGAGGAATGCCAGAAGGCAAAGAGATCCGACTCATGATTTATAATTTGCCCGAAAAGCAAGGCATCGTATTTGCGCGGACGGATTACGCTTTGATTTAAATTACCGATCTCAAAAGTTTTTATATCAACTTTTATACCGACTTCAGACAAGTCTTGTTTTACCAGTTCGGCAGTTTTTGCCAATTCCGGCGCATTGCCTGTCGAGATGGCAAATTCCAGTTTTGTGGTCACTTTCTTTTTTTTCTCGGTTTTTGTTTTTTCTAAAAATCCGTCCTCGCCCTTTTTCCATCCGGCTTTAGCCAGGCCACTTTGCACTTTTTGCAAAATTTCTTCGCGCGAAGAATTATTTTTTCCGCTTAATTTTTGATACTCTATCACATTCGGCGGTATTGGATTATCAATTGCAATTCCGTATCCAAAAAGAACTTCTCTTAAAATTTTATCTTTATCTATTGTTTGATTGATGGCACGGACAATAGTCTTGTCAACAAAAAGCTGGTTTTGATTTTGGTTGAAAAAAAGTCCGAATACTCTTGGCAGCACTGAAGAATAAATCTGATAGTTTTTTTCTTTTAAAATTTCCGCATTGGCGGGCGTGATGGAGTTTATCTGGTCTACTTCTTTATTGAGAAAGGCTTTGATCAAACTCTCTTCGTTCTGATAAAAACGCAAACTTATATTTTCAATATATGGTTCGCCTAATGCAAATTTTTCAAAAGGTATTAATTCGTAATAGTCTATGATTCCTGAAGACTGCTTGCTCGCGCTCATTATCATATAGGGTCCTGATCCAACTGGGCTTGTATTCGCGTCATTTAATTCTATAGGCGAACCATCCCATAAATAAGCGGGCATTATGCCAAGTGTCGCGTTTTCTAAGAATGATGCGTAAGGCTGTTTCAAAGTAAATTTCACGGTTGTCTTGTCTATTTTTTCAACATTCACTCCGTCCCAGCCTGCTTTATGGGGACTTTTAATAATCGGGTCCTTGACGCTGTTTATAGTAAACAATACGTCGTCTGCGGTAAGCGGTTTTCCGTCATGAAAAGATAAATTTTTTCTCAAGGTAAAAGTATAGGTTAGGCCGTCTTTTGAACTCTCGTACTTTTCCGCCAAATCAGAAATCAAAACCCCATCTTCATTCTTTCTCATAAGCCCGGAATAAATAAGCGCGACCAGGTCCCGGTCGGTGGGGGAACTTGCCAGTATCGGATTTATAAAGCGAGGAGTGCCGATAATTCCCTCTGAGATAGTTCCGCCATAGCGTGGTACTTCTACCATGAAAGATTTATTGATGCTCTCCAGTATGGCTATGGTGCTCACGAGGAGCACCGCCACTAGCCCGACAAAAACCATCTTTTCATTTTTAGAGAAGACAGAGAAGACCGAATTTATTTCTTTTTTTGAAGGTAATCTACCGATGATTTTTAATCGGCTCATGCGACTATAGAAATTTTCCATATTATGAAGAAATTTTAAAACTAAAGTCTCTTAGCTGTTGGCTTTCATTATTATACTTAGCAATGCAAATAAAGCAAAAAGAAATGCGCAAACCAAAGACAGGTAAAAAAGAAATTTCTCAAAGCCCCGGCGGGTTTGGTGAAAACTCCCGGTATCACTTCCGCCTAAGGCGCCTCCCAGTCCAGCGCCGGATTGTTGGAGGAGAATTGCTGTTATTAATATTACCCCTAGAATAATCTGCGCGTAAGGCAAGATTTCTGTTACCAAACTCATTGCCCGATTATTGCATATTTGTGGCAATAATGCAAACAATGCCTCGTTTTTGCTATACTGTTAGCGTGAAAAAAATTTTAAAATTTCTCATAACCCTTCTTATTTTGGCCGGATTTTGGTATCAGTTTCAAGATAGTATTAGTGCGCGTCTTCCGCCATTTCTAAATGATATTATGGTCCAGCTTGGTATTTCTTCTGCCCCCTGCGAGAAAGCTATACCTTATATGCTTGGCACCTTTGATACAAAGTTTAATATTTCACAAAAATATTTTTTAAGCGCGCTTGCCGAAGCGGAGGCCGTCTGGGAAAAGCCCAAGGGGGACTATACGGGGAAAGATCTTTTTGTATACGCGCCCGAAGCCTCGCCCGTAGGACTATGGCCGAGGGACTCCGCTCGCAATATTTTAAAAGTTAATCTCATCTATGATTACCGCCAGGAAGCTACCAGTAAGCTCGCGAGTCTTGGTATTGTCGTGAAAGACAGTCGTGCCTCTTATGATATGCTTAAAGCAAAATTCACGGCATTAAAGACAGAATATGAAAAAGAAAAAAACATTTTCGGCGCAAGGGTGGAGGCTTTTAATCAGGCACAGCTTATATACGAGAAAGAAGTAAATTCTTGGAATAAAAAAGGCGGAGCCCCCCAAAAAGAATATGACCAATTGCAAAGAACGCGCCTGGAATTGGAAAGTGAAGCAAAACAATTGCAAAGTATGCAAAAAAGCCTCAATGAAAAAACAGAAGAAATAAATGCGCTCTCCGTGGTGTTAAACCGCTTGGTCACTACGCTCAATCTCTCGGTGGATAAATATAATACCGTAAATGTTTCTCGCGGAGAATCTTTTGAAGAAGGCGTGTATGTGAGTGATGGTGTAAACAGGGAAATAGATATTTATGAATTTAGCAACAGGGAAAAACTGGTTCGGGTCTTGGCGCATGAACTCGGGCATGTGCTCGGGCTCGAGCATGTAGCTGACCCAAAAGCAATAATGTACGAGCTCAATCAAGGCAATAGCGAAACACTTACCGAGGCTGACCTTCAGGCACTCAAGACAAAATGCGGGGTGAAGTAGCTTCGTAAAAATTATTTAATTTCTCCATTCACATTGCCAATGATTCAATTTGTGATATTATACTGGCATGAAAAAAGCGATTAGCTGGTTCATTGGTAAGACAAAATCATTCTTCCCTAGAGACCTTTCTTTCTTTGAACTATTCAGGCAGATGGGGGAACAGCAAGAGCAGATTGCATTCTTGTTTAGTGAGCAAATCACCAAGCATGGTTTTGGCGATGCAGAGTATTCACGTAAAGCGGAAATCATTGAACATGATGGTGATGTTATTACTAAAAAAGTTTCGCATTATTTGCGGGATGTTTTTATCACTCCGCTTGATCGTGACGATATTCACCATCTGGCGCATGAGCTCGATAATGTGATTGATTTTATTGAGGACGCAATGATCAGGATTGAAATGTACGATATTAAAGAATATAGCATAGCAATCACGGGTTTCGCGCAACTGATCAAAGAAGCATCAATTAATTTAAGTCAGGTAATTGACTGCATGGCAGAGAATGATGGTACCCGTTTACAGCCTCTTAAAGTGGAGATTCGTGAGCTAGAACGTAAAGCGGACAGTTTACGTAGAACCGAAATTACCCGTTTACATAAAGAATTACAAGACGCCAAATTGATTGCCCAGCATGAAAGAGTGATCGAGCGTCTAGAGCGGGTAATGGATCAATATAAGGAGGTTGTGGAAATGATTGACCGCGTGGTTGTTAAAGCGACTTAACATATGATAGAAACAAATTTTGTCTATCTGATTTTTATCATTGGCGTAGCGTTGGCTTTTGATTTTACCAACGGCATGCATGATGCCGCCAACTCCATCGCCACCATAGTTTCTACCAAGGTGCTCTCTCCGCGCCTCGCAGTAGTCTGGGCGGCAGTCTTTAATTTCATCGCTTTTTTAATTTTTGGCACGGCCGTAGCCAAGACAATAGGTAAAGGCTTGATTGATGTTTCGATTGTTACACCGACCGTAGTTTTGGCCGGACTCTTAGGGGCAATAGGCTGGAATATGATAACTTGGTATTTCGGTTTACCTACCAGTTCTTCACATGCACTCATTGGCGGGTATACTGGCGCGGCAGTGGCGAGAGGCGGTTTCGGGGTAATTCTCACAGCCGGCTGGACCAAGACAATTATTTTTATCTTTCTTGCGCCCATGATTGGCATGTTTTTGGGCGGAGCTTTTATCACAGCTATTTCTTGGATTTTACACATCAATAAAGCTCGACCCAAACCGGTTGTGAGATGGTCCAGACATACGCAGTTAGTGTCAGCCGCGCTTTATTCACTCGGCCATGGCGGCAACGATGCGCAGAAAACTATGGGTATTATTGCAAGCTTGCTGTTGTCGGCAGGGGTAATTAAAACTTTTTTTATTCCACTTTGGGTGGTATTGGCTGCGCACGCCGCTATCGGCCTCGGTACTCTAAGCGGGGGCTGGCGCATTGTCAAAACTATGGGCCAGAAAATCGCCAAATTGCGTCCGATTGATGGTTCATGCGCCGAGACCGCGAGCGCCGTGAGCCTTTTTGGCGCTACTTGGCTCGGCGTGCCGGTCAGCACCACGCACGTCATTACCGGTGCTATCAGCGGCACCGTGGCGGCGCGCCGGTTTAATGCAGTGCATTGGGATGTCACCGGCCGGATTGTCTGGGCGTGGTTCTTCACTATTCCAGCTGCTTCTCTCCTCGCAGCTATCGTGTTTTATTTACTTAGCCTCGTGTAGTTAATGTATATCCATATCAAAGTCACAGCCGGGGCACGGAAGGAATCTTTTAAAAAGAAAAGTGAGGACCATTTTGAAATTTCGGTTAAAGAAAAAGCAGAGCGTAATATGGCAAATACCCGCGTACTTGAACTTGTTGCAAAGTATTTCAAAGCTCCGCTAAAAAAAGTCCGTATTGTAAATGGACATAGGCATCCGAGCAAACTTTTGATAATAGAGGATTAATTATTTTTCTTATATTTTATAACCAAGAAAGTATTTGTGCCCGTGATGACCAGCGATGCCAAGTTAGAAACCATAATGCTGGTGTTTCGGTTTAGATAAGCGTCCACGACGATGATGATGATAGCCGCGCAAGTGATGAGATACATCAGGACACTGATATCTTCAGAACTTTTTGTCTTGAGCAGCTTGATCATCTGCGGTAAGCCGGAAATCAGGAACAAAATTGCCGGTAAATAAAAAATGTATTGCATAGTTTTATTATACCTCTTTTTTATAAAAAATACGAGAAATCGTGTTCACTATCAATATTTAACCTAATCTATTACAATACACTTATGGATTTTGAAAGATTACAAAGAGCCGAAGGGAATAGCTATAAGCAATACAGACTAGCAGGCGGCATCATCAACGAGAAGGATTATGCGAGCGCTCTTTTGC
>MFUY01000006.1 GCA_001787035.1 Candidatus Nomurabacteria bacterium RIFCSPLOWO2_01_FULL_41_12 | reverse complement strand
TGTCCGAATCAAAAATAAATATAATGTTCTGAGATAAACGACTAATAAGACCCAAATTATTAATTGTATTATCTTCCAATTTATCTGAATCGACTAACGCTGTTCCAGAAGTTGCAACAGTATTTTTAAAACCCGCTTGATGAGATAAAATTAAATCAAACTGTCCTTCTACCACAATAGAAAAATTATTTTTACGAATTGATTCTTTAGCCTTGTCTAATCCATAAAGCACGGCGGACTTGCTAAAAATAGGCGTCTCGGGAGAATTTAAATATTTCGCTGATTTTCCATCATCAACAAAAAGTCGTCCGGAAAAAGCGATAATGCGTCCGCTGGAGTCAGCAATTGGAAACATAATTCTACCGCGAAATCTATCGTACATTGCTTTATTTTGCTTGCCCGCCTCTTGGTCTGGTTTTTTAGCAAGACCGGCACGTTCTATTTCATTATCAGTGAAACCCTTTGTTTTAAGGTGTGAATAGAGCGTACGCCAATCATCTTTAGCAAATCCAATATTAAAATCTTTTATACTTTTTTCTGTTAAACCGCGAGACTTTAAATATCCTATTGCATCTTTATTATCTTTCAAATTGTTTTCAAAATATAAAGTTGATTCTTCCATCGCTTTATATAATCTTTCTTTTTCCGAAATAGATTCGCCTTCTTCTTTACTGTAACGCTCAAGTGTAACTCCCGCTCTCTCCGCCAGAAGCTTAAGCGCGCCTTTGAAATCAAGTCCCTCAAATTCTTCCACGAAAGTAAAAATATCTCCGGAAGCTCCACAGCCAAAACAATAATAACTACCCCGGTCAGGCGAAACAAAAAAGGATGGGGTCTTTTCGTTATGAAAAGGGCACTTGGCTTTTAAATTTGCGCCTGCCCTATCTAATTTTATATAAGAAGAGACTACTTCTTCAATTGACAGCCTCTCCTTAATTTGTTCTACGGGAGAGTTCATAAGTTTATTTCTTAAATCCGGTCCCGGCTGGAATTAACCGTCCAATTATAACATTCTCTTTGAGTCCCCGGAGAGAATCAACGCCACCCTTGATTGCATTTTCAATAAGAACGCGGTTGGTGTTCTGGAACGATGCGGCCGAAAGCCAGCTCTTGGTGCGAAGCGACACCTCGGTAATACCGAGCACTACTGTTTCCGCTTTTGCCTCTTTAGCACCAAGTTCAGCGACCCTTTTATTTTCTTCTATAAATGCAGTATTTTCAACGATATCGCCAATGGAGAAATTTGTTTCCCCTGCGTCTTTTATTTTTCTGCGGGAGAACATCTGACGAACGATAATTTCCGTGTGCTTTCTTCCGATTGAAGCGCTCTGCAACTCGTAAACTTTATTTATTTCCCGAATGATGTATTCTTCCACCAGCTCTTTAGTTCCAAATTTGAAGATTTCGGCGATGTCGGCAGATCCATCGGTTAAAAGATCACCCTTTGAAACTCTGTCTCCGGTTTTAACTAATGGTACTCTGCGGAAGGCTACCGTATATTCTATTTCGTTGCTCTTGCCCTCGGTCGTAGACCTATGGGCGAGGCCGTCAACCTTGGTATCAGAAAGCACCTTGATTACTTTTTCTTTCCCATCTTTGGCTCTTATTTCTATCACTTCCCCGTCGGTCTCAGAGATGATGGCCGGATTTTTGGGAATCCTTCTTTCAAATATCTCTTCAACGCGCGGTAACCCTGTAGTGATGTCTGTGCCGGCAACACCCCCAGCATGGAAAGTACGAAGCGTCAGCTGAGTTCCCGGCTCTCCGATCGCCTGAGCCGCAATAATGCCGACAGCTTCGCCGAGCTCGACTAGGCGGTTTCTTCCCAAATCGAGCCCATAGCAATTAACACAGAGGCCATGGACGGTGTGGCATGTTAAAGGAGAACGGACGAATACCTCTGTAAAACCCGCCCCCTCGATATTATAAGCTTCCTCTTTAGTAACCAAGAATCCCTTTTTGTAAATTACCTTGCCATTTTTATCTTTTAGATCCCCTGCCAACACACGTCCGCGAATATTTTTTGAAAGCGGAATTTCAATTCCGGAAATATTCTCGCGTGTCACTACCTTGCCTTCTTTTGTGCCACAATCTTCTTCTGTTATGACCACATCCTGCGCAACGTCAACCAATCTGCGGGTCAAATAACCAGCCTTGGCGGTATTTAACGCTGTATCGGAGGCGCCTTTGCGAGCTCCATGAGTAATGACGAAATATTCAATAGGAGAAAGCCCTTCCTGGTAGCAAGGAATAATTGGAAATTCCAATGTCTTGCCTTGGTTATTTTGGATAAGCCCGATCATGCCGGTCATCTGCATTAAAGAACTCATGGTGCCCCTCGCCTTGGAGGTAAATAAGTCATAGGTGGAACTGTTCTTATCAAGCGTATTCGGCAAGACTTTTTCCAAAGATTTTTTTGTATGCGTCCAGATTTCAATAATTTTCTGGTATTTTTCTTCATCGGACAAAAGACCTTCACTCCATTCCCGAACCGCATTTTCTTCCAATTTTTTTCCTTCCTCTATTATTTTTTTCTTTTCTATGGGAACTTTGACATTATCTAATCCCCAAGTAGTGCCTGAAACCGTGGAATATTTGAAGCCAAATGTTTTGATTTTATCTAGTATTGCCGGAGTATCCTCTACGCCACAATACATAATAAGCTCATCTAGGAGAGAAGACAGCCTGTCTTGGGTCATTTCGTCATTTACATAAGAAAAATCAGAAGGCAAGATGCTGTTGAAAAGAAGTTTGCCTACCGAAGTATTAAAAACTTCCCCGTTAAATTTCTTATATTTGGGTGAATCCGTAGCGAGAACTTTTATTTTGGCACGAAGAGACACAATGCCATATTCATAGGCGAGAATAGCGGTATTGGGATTTGAAAAATATTTGCCTTCACCTTCTTCCCCCTCAACCGATTTTGTCATCCAATAGCTCCCCAGCACCATATCCATGCGGGGATGCACTATTGGGTCGCCGTTTTGAGGTTTTAACAAGTTTTTACTTGATGCCATCAATTCTTTCGCTTCAGACTGCGCTTCTTCTAAGAGCGGAACATAGACGGCCATCTGGTCCCCATCAAAGTCGGCATTGAAAGCCTGACACACCAGAGGATGCACTTGAATAGCATTGCCTTCAATCAAAACTGGATTGAAAGCCTGAATACCGAGACGGTGCAGAGTCGGCGCACGGTTCAAAAGAACATATTTGCCGGCAATCACTTCTTCCAGCATTGCCCAGACCACCGCTTCGCGTTCTTCTATGAGCTTATTCGCTCCGACTGGATTGAAGGCCTGAATACCAAGACGGTGCAGAGTCGGCGCACGGTTCAAAAGAACATATTTGCCGGCAATCACTTCTTCCAGCATTGCCCAGACCACCGCTTCGCGTTCTTCTATGAGCTTATTCGCTCCGCGAATATTGAAGGCCAGTTCGGCTTGCAAAATTTTAGAAATGACAAACGGTCGGAAAAGTTCAAGCGCCATGTGCTTCGGCAGTCCGCATTGATTGAGTTTAAGTTCCGGACCGACGACGATAACCGAACGCCCCGAATAGTCCACTCTTTTTCCGAGCAAATTTTGTCGGAAAAGACCTTGTTTGGATTTCAGATTGTCCGATAGGGATTTGAGAGGGCGCTTTTGAGACTGGCTCATTGCGGCAGAATCATTTTGTTTCGCAATAGAGTTGTCAATCAACGCGTCAACCGCCTCTTGGATAATTCTTTTTTCATTCCGCAGTATCACATCCGGAGCATTTATCTCTTTCAATTTCTTCAAACGATTGTTCCTGTTTATAACCCGGCGATAAAGATCATTTAAGTCGGAGGTCGCATGCCTGCCTCCATCGAGCGCCACCATCGGGCGAAGCACCGGCGGAATTACTGGGATGACAGTGAGAAACATCCACTCGGGGCGAATGCCAGCATAAGTCATGGCACGAATAAGAGAAAGCCTTTTTTGCAATCTCTCTTTTTCAACCGCACTTGCTTTTTCAATCATCTTCTCGGTGTGCATTTTCAACTTGTTTAAGTCAAGATTTTTAAAAATGAAGTAGATGGCTTCGGCACCGATTGAGGCTTCAAAGCAAGTTCCGTATTTTAAAGAATAATGATGAAAAGAAATTTCATTTAAAACTTTCCCTTCGTAAATTTCCCCAATCTCTTTCTTGGTAATAGAAAGCAGATTCTTTAATTTTTCCCGCATATTGTCATCAACCGAAGTTTTCAATTTAGTCTTATATTCCTTATCCAGGCCAGTCATGAGCTGTTCCTTCTCATCTTCATGAACCTTGGTAATTATATAGCCGGCAAAATATATAACTTTTTCCAAATCGGAAACAGAGATATTAAGAAGAATACTCATGCGTGACGGCACCCCACGCAAAAACCAGATATGTGATACCGGAGTAGAAAGCTCAATGTGCCCCATGCGTTCACGCCTCACGATAGAGCGAGTAACCTCAACTCCGCATTTCTCGCAAATAATATCTTTATAGCGGATTCGGCGATACTTTCCGCAGTAACACTCGTAATCTTTTTCCGGTCCGAAAATCTTTTCGTCAAAAAGACCCCCGCGTTCGGATCTGCCGGTACGGTAATTTATCGTTTCAGGCTTGGTAACCTCTCCATAAGACCACTCTTTTATCTGCTCGGGGGAAGCAAGACGGAGCGCAATATGATCAAATTCAGTTGTATTTAAAGTTTTCATATTATTTTTTTTTGTTTTTTAACAATAATTTATTACCTTGTTTTAATAATTTTATATCTTTTTTTACGTCTCTTATATGTTTTTCTGATTTTAGATTTTCAGGTAATTCACCACCGATGTCTTTAATTGTTTGACGAACCTTACCACCAACCATAAAATGTGTTCGTCTGGCTTCGAAATCTCCCTTAATTTTATCTTTATTGATTTTTTCATCTGTTTGAGTAATACGAAAAAGATTAGCGGCAAGTTCCGTAGAACCAGCTCGATCTAAAAGTTCTCCTTTTTTTATTCCTTTTTTAAATTCAACATCTGAAAGCGATGATCCATATAAACCTTTATACCCAGCATCATTAAATAAACCAAAATTAAAAACTCCGGCTTGTTTGGCTGTCTTAAAAAGTTTCTTATTTTCACTCGTTACTTCCCCACGAATAAAAAGTCTTTTTTCTGCATCAGGTAGTTTATCAAAAATCTCCTGTCTTCTCGTCTGAACAGCGAAATAAGTCTGCGCGAGAGCAATTTGAGGAATTTTAGAATCACCATTTTGAGCAATAAGGTAACACGCATATCTATCAAGCTTCCAGTCTTTTATAGCTCTCTTTGTGTTAGACCCAATGTCAACCATTTTCGTCAAGTCCCGAAAATGGTTTTCTACTATCTGACCGCTATTTAAAGCGGTTTTTCGGGCTCGTCCGATAACTTCCTCAAAACTTTCCCACCTAGAATATCCAAGAAGTGGAAACAATTCTCTGGCAGTCCAAAACTCTACACCATTCGCATCTATGTGTTTTATGGACTCGAATGCTTTATTAGGTCCAATTATGTTTAATTCTTGTGACATGATTTTAATTTCTCAAAAAATTTACTTTATAAGCTTAAATGAATTTAACATTTCTTTCTCAATCTGCTTAGTTTGCGCTGAAGGTGTTTTGTCGTTCTCCCAAGGTCCAGCGAAAACAAATTCTAAGATTCTACCTTTATAATCATATAAATAGCGATCAGGATAATATACGCCTCCGCCGCCAGGTCCATAATAATAAAATATATTTTGATTAAATGCCATTTTTTCAGGAGCATTTACATTACCCGTCGGAGCAAAGGTTTTCATATTAGAAATATCAAATTTGTTATTAGTCAGATCAACCTCAATATGTGCTTTAGTCTTTGAATCATATAATTTGATAGTGTAGACTGCAAAATCCTCATGACTAGTATCTTCATCTAATATGACTTTAAAGTTGTCAGGGTAATTGAATTCAAATCCATATTTAGTATTCGTGTAAGTTTTCCAATTTGAAATATCAACTTGCAAAACTGCAGAAGGCAAAGACTTGGGAGTGTTTCTGTTTGATTTTTTAAGCCAAGTAAAATACCCAGTAACACCCAAAATAATAACGACTACAATTACTATAAGAACACTTGCAAAATCTTTTTCCTTATTTTTCATTTTATTTGTCTTCTCCCTTTTTCAAGTTCACATCAAGCGCCAGACCACGCAGGTAATTTAAGAGCACATTAAATGACGCTGGAGAATTCGGCGGTCTGATCTTCTCATTTTTAATAATGGAATCAAAGGTCGCGGATCGGCCGAGTATGTCGTCCGACTTGATAGTAAGCATTTCGCGCAATGTATAAGCCGCACCATAGCCCTCGAGTGCCCAGACTTCCATTTCTCCAAATCTCTGTCCGCCACCCTGGGCTTTGCCGCCCAAAGGCTGCTGGGTAATGAGTGAGTAAGGTCCGATTGAACGCATGTGAATCTTATCTTCCACCATATGGTGCAGCTTCAGCATATACATATAGCCGACAGCAACATCTTGCTCAAAAGCTTCTCCAGTGCGTCCGTCAAAAAGTTTTAATTTTCCATTTTCCGGAAATCCGGCTTTTTTCAATTCTTCTTTGATTTCTTCGTGCTTCGCTCCCAAAAAGGGCGGAACAATAGCCTGATACCCCAAGCTGTTGGCAGCCATACCAAGATGCATTTCTAAAATTTGTCCCAGGTTCATACGTGAAGGAACACCGAGCGGTGAGAGTATGATATCAATCGGCGTGCCATCCATAGTATATGGCATGTCTTCCTCCGGAAGAATTGTGGAAATAACTCCCTTGTTTCCGTGCCTACCGGAGAGCTTGTCTCCAACTGAAATATTCCTGATTTGCGCTACTTCAATCACAATTTTCTTAATAATCCCCGCCTCAAGCATATGCCCGAGGTCGCGGGAAAAAACTTTTACAGTAATGATACGACCACGCTTGCCATGCTCCATGCGGAGCGAAGTGTCCTTGACATCGCGCGCTTTTTCGGCAAAAATTGAACGCAATAAACGCTCTTCGGGAGTAAGCTCCGTCTCACCCTTTGGAGTGATTTTACCGACTAAAATGTCGTTCTCCCTGACTTCCGCCCCGATGCGGACAACTCCGTCTTCGTCTAGGTCTTTGAGTTTGAGTTCTCCGACATTCGGTATATCGCGAGTGGTAATTTCCGGACCCAGTTTAGTGTCGCGGACTACGCAAGTAAATTCCTCAACATACACGCTGGTAAATTTGCTCTTTTTCACCAAACGCTCGGAAACAATTATCGCATCTTCGTAAGTTGACCCGGACCAAGATAAAAAAGCCACGAAAATATTCTGCCCTAGTGAAATCTGCCCGCCCACAGTGCTTGAGGTATCCGCCAGCACGTCTCCCTTTTTTACTTTATCGCCGACGTTTACGAGCGGGCGCTGGTGGAAGACAGCAAAGTTGTTATTCCTCATAAAATTAATGAGGTTGTAAGTTTTCTCGGGATTTTTCTCCGTTTTTCCCTTAATGACTATTTTTTTTGCATCCAAATAAGAAACAATGCCATCCTCTTCTGCTATGACCATTCTGCCTACGTCCCTCGATGCCAGTTCCTCCATTCCAGTTGCGACAAGTGGCGCTTCAGGTAAAACGCAAGGCACGGCCTGTTTCTGCATGTTGCTGCCCATCAAGGCACGGTTGGCGTTATTGTGTTCCAGGAAAGGAATCATGGAAGTTGCTATGGAGAAAGCCTGATTTGGGGCAACATCGATAAAATCAACTTCATTGCGAGATACCGCGCCCGGCTCTGTCTTGATTCTGGCTTCTACTTTTTCTTCGGTTATTTTTCCATGGATGTCATAAGGAATTCCGGCATGCGCAATATTATATTTTTCTTCTTCAAGCGCGTTCAAATATGTGATTTCGCCCGTAATCTTGCCATTTTTTACTTTGACGTACGGAGTTTCAATGATGCCAAATTCATTTATCTTGGCGTAGGTGGAAAGATGCAGAATAAGTCCGATGTTCGGACCTTCCGGCGTGTGGATAGGGCAAACTCTTCCATAGTGGGAGGGATGAACGTCTCGAACTTCCAAGCCTGCGCGCTCGCGCGTAAGCCCTCCAGGTCCGAGCGCTGAGAGAGTGCGCAAGTGTTCTATCTCATAGAGCACATTTTCTTGCGCCATAAACTGCGAAAGCTGGTTAGTGGTGAAAAATTCTTTGATGCGGGCTTGGAGCGGACGCTGATTGATAATGTGAATCGGCAGCGCTGTGTCCACATCAATAATAGACATGCGGTCCTGAATATTTCTTTTGATTTGCATCATGCCGGTGCGGACTTTTTGCTGGAGTATTTCGCCGACGAAACGCACGCGCCTCTGGCCCAAATGGTCTATGTCGTCCGACTTACTCCCCGGGGTATTGTTTAGGGTAATAATATGGGCAATAACAGTTGCCAAATCTTCTTTGGAAATAGTCCGGCGGGCAAGTGCGGCCTCGTCCATGGGCTTTAAAAATCGCTGGTTAAACCTGAAACGACCCACAGGAGAAAGGTCATATCGTTCTGGGGTAAACAAAGAGTTGATGAATTCTTTGGCGTTCTCCGCTGTCGCCATGTCCCCATCTCGGAGGCGCTTGTAAACTTCAACATAAGAGTCATTGAGAGTTTTTAGCCCGTCTTTAGCCAAACAAATTTTTATTGTTTCTTCAAACATCGGATCCAGACTAGACGAACTCTTAAAAGCCTTGAGTATAGCCTCGTTGTTTTCGTAACCCATAGCGCGCAGGAGCGCGGTAGCGGGAAATTTTCTCTTTTTATCTATTCTTATGTATATCGCTCCGTCAGACTCGGACTCTATCTCAATCCAAACTCCCCGAGCCGGGATAATTTTAGCTCCAAAATATTTGTTACCCTTGCTCTCGGACTCTGTAAAGAAAACTCCGAAGCTTCGCGCCAGCTGCGGCACGATGACGCGCTCCACGCCGTTGATAATAAAAGTCCCGTGTGAAGTCATTAGGGGAAATTCCGACATGAAAATCTCCTGCTCCTTCATAGTGCCTAAAATTTTATTTGTTAACTTTACCCGCGCCTTGAGCAGCCCGTGATATGAAAGCTTGTTTATTTTACTGTAACTCTCGTCGTGCTTGGATTCGGAGAGAGAAAAAGAAGTGAATTCAAGCTGGAATTTCTTTGCTGAATAGTCTGCAATCGGAGAAAATTCTTTAAAGACCTCCCCGATACCCTGCTCTACTAGCCATTTAAAACTCTTGACTTGGGCTTCAATTAAATTCGGAAACTCCACCAGGGGTTTCTTGTATCTTGAAAAATACTTCTTCGGGCGTTTTGCTATCGTATGCATAAATTAAAAAAGGCCAAAATGGCTTTAAGCCGGCTTATAATAATTAAGGAGATTGCATCCGATACTCAATCAATGAATCTAGAGTAGCCTACTCTATTATAAATTTGTTGTCAACTATTAAGTTGGGGATAAAAGGAAAGGCGGCCGGGTGACGACGATGTTGCCGCCTAACCTCGACCGCCCGATTGGTCTACTGCTGAAACTCCAGCGGAGGCAACCAAGACGGCATCGACCGTCCAACCCCGCACGCACGCGCGCAACCGATTACGGCTGTTGCCACCCGACTCGCAAAGATCTCGCACGCATCGTCCGACACTGTTGCCGTGCCGTCAGGCAACGTCGTCGCTTCTTCGATGCGACGAATCATGTCGATACGCACCTCACCGAAAGTGCGCCGATTCACCACGTAATACGTGGCGCTGTCGAACAAACTTCTCCGTGTGAGACGAGTCCCCTTCTTCTCCCCGCCAGCTACCCTCAACGCCACGTCGATTTCTTCCCGTAGCGCTCTTGCGTGCGGACCGTGAAATGAGATGTGCATGTGTCCTCCCTATCCATACCATACCCAATAACTAATTATTAGTCAAATCAAAAAAGTGGATTCTTATCCCGTCTTTTGTTTTTTCTTCCACTCATCTATCTTTTTGTGATTGCCGGAAAGCAGAACCTTTGGAACTCTGTAATTTTTTCCTTTATGCTTCAAAACTTCTGGACGGGTGTAAACAACGCTACTTGAGACTCTCTCTTCTTCAAGTGATTCATATTTGCCTAAAACTCCCGGAATCTGCCTGGAAATGCAGTCTATCAAAACCATCGCCGGCAATTCTCCGCCGGTTAATACATAGTCCCCAATAGACAAATTTTCAATTTCTAATTTCCAATTTTTAATAATTTTCCCCACTCGTGCGTCTATGCCTTCATAGCGGCCGGAGATTAAAATAATGTCTGTATATTTTTTTACTGCCCCTTTAGCATACGCAGTCGTAAATTTCTTGCCAGACGGAGAGAATAGGATAATCCCAGTAGCAGAGCGGAGCTCGCTACGGGACTTCGCCTTCGGCTTCGTTTTTTTACTTTTTCTGATATTGGCAAGTGCTTTCTCAATAGCTTTTAATATCGGTTCCGCCCGCATCACCATACCCGGGCCTCCGCCGTAAGGCCGATCATCCACTGGCCTGTAATTATTCTTATTCACTTTGGGTGCTTTTATAAAGTCGCGAGGATTATAAAATTTTATTGAAATATATTTATTCTTTAACGCCCGCCCGATAATAGACTCTTTTAAATAAGAATCAAACATCTCGGGAAAAATTGTAATTATATGAAAACGCATAAGTATATTTATAACATAGATCTGGTAAAAGTAGTGATGGCCAGCTTTACCTTTAAGGTAAAGCTGGCCAGATGGTGGGAGTATTGTGAGACTCCCGGCTCTGCTCGTTAACCGGGGATTACCTTGAGGTACGTCAGCACCCCCAGGATGAGGGTGGACCCCACCGTAATGATCAGAACCCCCTTGATTGAGATGGAGTCCGCGAACTCCCCCTTGCCTTTGCACTCCGGGCAGTTTCTTTTTCTGCCCTCGTGCTCTTTGCGTACTGCGCCGCCTCTTTCATACACGAACCTGTCGTGGATGAAAAGGATATCCGAGATTCTCTTCATGCTGTCCCCCCATTTGGGACTATAGCATAAAATAACTTGCTTGTCAACAAACAAAAATACCCCGAATGGGGTGTTTTTGTTTGTTTTTATTTAACTAACTCTTATATTCCTTTCAA
>MFUY01000005.1:47965-56724 GCA_001787035.1 Candidatus Nomurabacteria bacterium RIFCSPLOWO2_01_FULL_41_12 | reverse complement strand
GTTCGCGAGGTTCGTGGGACGAACCTCGCGCTGTGCAACCGGCTGCTGCGCGAACGCAGGAACGCAACCGAAGTACCAAAACCCCGCCCCAACCAAGGCCATGGCCAGGGGCCACTTTGCCCAGCCGAGAAAACGACGAAATTCCGACTCTGCCGGCTTGTGGGTCTCAAACATGAACATGCTCCTTGTAAAGGGGGTTGCCCCCCGTGAATAGATAGGAAGGCTTCCCTGACGTACCCTGCAAGTATAGCATATTCAAACCCTGTTGTCAACCCCACATATTTAAATTTAACTCTGAAGTGCAATATGAAAAATACATAGGTTTTACCTATGTATTTTTCATATTTTGTGCTGGAGAAGGGACTCGAACCCTTAAGCCTTGCGGCACTAGTTCCTAAGACTAGCGCGTATACCAATTCCGCCACTCCAGCGTGTGCGCCCAGAAGGGATCGAACCTTCGACCTTATCCTTAAGAGGGATCTGCTCTACCAGCTGAGCTATGGGCGCATATAATCTAACGACCTACCAAAACAACTATGGGCGCATATAATCTAACGACCTACCAAAACAACTATGGGCGCAAAGTGCCCGAGGTGGGAATCGAACCCACACGACCTTGCGGTCACAAAATTTTAAGTCTTGCGCGTATACCAGTTCCGCCACTCGGGCTTATTCCTAAAATATTTTAACATGTTTTAGGGAGGCCTGGGTGGGAATCGCACCCACGTATATTCCTTTTGCAGAGGAATGCCTTACTACTTGGCTACCAGGCCAATATATTAACTAAGACCTCTGCGCAGAGGAATGACATATTCGCTACGCTCACGCTACTTGGCTACCAGGCCTTACTTTTAATCCTAGCCATTCCGCAGCAGTTCGTCAATTTTTTGGCGGTTTTTTTCTCCGAGGTCTATGGCAATATCGATAAAAGGAATGCTCTTTATAGTTAATTTTTTTTTGAAAAATTCGCGTAATTCCTTGCGTTTACGTTTTACAAAACCTAAAGCATTAGCTTCTTTTGAGTTGGGAAGTACCGTGATGTATATGGTAGAGCGCTTTAAGTCAGGGGAGACGGTGGCGTGGGTAACAGTGATGAGTGAAGTTCTATTATTTTCCCGCGCCAAAAACTCGGCTGCGAGTTCTTTTATGTAGCTGGCTACTTTTTCCTTTCTCTGTGTCATTTTTGTTCCACCGAAAACAATTCTATGACATCGCCCGGTGCAATTTCTATTTTTGATTCAACCATCATACCGAATTCATTTCCTTCTTCCACCAGGCTTGTTTTTATTTTGCTTTTCTCCAGATTTACGATTTTTCCGCGTCCGATTTCAAATTCTCGGCGCATGATTTTTACTGTTCCATTTAAAATAATTTTCCCCTCTATTACTTTTCCTCCCACTATTTGGCGTTCCTTTGTCCGGCTGAAAGCTCTGATAATTTTTGCCCGACCCGTCGTCTCAATTGTCTCAATTCTCGGCCTTAGTTTTTCCATCTGCTCTTCAAGCCACTGCGTCATTTTGTAAATTATATCAAAAAAGAAAATATTAATGCTTCTGTTTACAGCCAGCTCGGTGGCGTTTTTATCAGCTTTTACGTTAAAACCAATAATAATAGCATCCGCTCCCGCTCCTTTTATATCTGATTCAGAAATTGGTCCAGCTCCTTTTGTTATTATTTTAAATTCTGCATTTTCAGTATTTATCTTATTTATTTCTTTTTCTATGGCTTCAATAGATCCAGACGTGTCTGCTTTCAGTATTATAGGAATTATCTTTCTACCTGATTCTTCAGCCAAAATATTTATTTTTTTTTCACTATTTTTGTTTTGCCATTCCCTCACATACTCTTCTGCTTCCTTTTTTTTATCAAAAACCCTGAATTCTCCGCCGATTTTCGGCATTTTACTGAAACCTACCAGCCTTATTGGAGCAGAAAAAGATGCATTTTCAATATTTTTTCCCAAAAAATTTTCTATCATTCTTACAGAAGTTATGCCATCTTCCACCACTACAGTCATGCCTTTTTTCATTGTTCCGTTTTTTATTATCAAAGTGGCTTCTATGCCGCGTTTTGAATCAAGATGCGCTTCAATCACAAAACCGGATGCATTATCTTTTTCATTTGCCTTAAAATTCTCTACTTCAGCGAGGATTAATATAAGCGAGAGCAATTCATCTATGCCTGTGCCTATTTTTGCGGAAATAAGAGCAAATGGAATTTTTCCTCCGTAACCCTCGAGATAAATTTCCCGCTCTGCCAGTTCTGTTTTTGTTTTTTCAATATTAGCGTCTGTTTTATCTATTTTATTTATTGCGACAATACAAGGGGTTTTGCTTTCGACAATTGTTTTCCAGGCTTCAATTGTTTGTGGCTTTACTCCGTCATCTGCCGCGACAACCAGTATTGCTATATCGGCAACAGCCGCTCCGCGCTCTCGCATTTTTGAAAAGGCTTCGTGCCCTGGAGTGTCCAAAAAAGTTATTTTACGATCTTGACCACTTTCGTCCCTATGCACAACCTCGTAAGCGGAGATGTTTTGAGTTATGCCTCCCACTTCACTTTCAGTGACATTTGTTTTTCTGATGTAGTCTAAAAGAGTTGATTTGCCGTGGTCAATATGGCCCATAATTACTACGACCGGGGGCCTCGCCCGTAGGTCTATGGCCGAGGGCCTCGCTATTTCTTCTATATTTTCATTTTTTTTATCCATTATATTTTTGCTTTTTCTAACACTTCTTTTTCCTCGGCCGTGAGTTCATATTCTGATTTATTATTTTTGATCGGTTTGGCAAATACGCTCATTCGTTCGCGGGAATATAAACTAGAAAATACTACGCCGTCGCCTTCTTCATTCAACATTCCAATCGCAAAACTTTGATTGCTGCCTTGGTCGGGGAAAGGGTTGTAGCGCATAGTTTCCAGGCCACGGATGCTTTTTTTAAGCTTGACGTTTATTGTTACGATATCTTTTTCCGTACTTTCTTTTGCTTTATTTAATTTTGCGATATTTTCTTCCAGCAAGATGATGGTATCTTCCAAATCTTTCGCTTTTTTACCCAAGAAGAATCTTTTTAAGCGTTTTTCGGTAATTATCACCCAAATAGCACCGACAACAATAGTGATGCCGGTAAAAATGAAAAAAATGATTTCCAGCTTTGTATTCATGAGTTTTCAATATATACTACTTTTATGCCAAAATCAACCGATAAAACCAGAATAATACACCCCCACACCTATTTAAAATCAAATAAAATAGGTGTGGGGATATACCTTGACTATGCCTCCAGCGCGAATCCAGAATGTGCTAATCCTGGAGCAATTCATAGCCTAGGAGTAAGAGAAAAAAACAAGCTGGAAAATGCGAGGAAAAATGTGGCGGCTATTTTACAATCACAATCTAGTGAAGTAATTTTTACCAGCGGATCAACTGAATCCAATAACTTGGCTATTTTAGGTGTTTTAAATGCCGCGAAGGAAAAGATTCCACACTTTATTACCACCAATATTGAACATTCATCGGTGTTAGAAATTTTTAAATATTTAGAAGAACATAAAAAAGCTGAAGTAACTTTTGTGGAAGCGGAACAAAATGGGATGATAGATCCTGAAAAAATTAGAAAAGCCCTCAAGCCTAATACTGTTTTAGTATCGGTCATGTATGCTAATGGTGAAATTGGAACAATAGAGCCGCTCCATGCTATTGGGAAAGTTATCAGGCACTATAATAAAATAAATTCCAGAAAAATTCTTTTCCACACGGATGCCACCCAGGCGGTAAATTATCTACCCATACAAGTTGCCAAACTCGGCGTTGACCTGATGTCTTTTAGCAGTTCAAAATTTTATGGGCCGAAAGGAATTGGGATATTGTATGTGAAAAAGAATACACCTATCAGGAAAATTATGTTTGGCGGAGACCATGAATTCGGATTGCGGCCTGGAACAGAAAGTGTTATTTTAGCTTTGGGGCTTGCCGAGGCACTTACATTTACCGAAAAAATTAAAATAAAAGAAGTAAAGCGCTTAGTCAAACTTCGCGATTATTTTTTTACGGAGCTTCATAAAATTTTTTCGTCCGAGGGTCCCACCCCTGTAGTCAGGGGAAGGGCGCAGGACAAAAAATTTCATGAAGCGAAGTTTATAATAAATGGTGATTTGAAAAATAGATTGCCGAATAATGTGAATATTACAATCCCCAATATTCCCGGTGACCTTTTAGTGATTGAACTTTCGGCCAGGGGAATCATGGCTTCAGCAAAAAGCGCCTGTAAAATGGGAGATGAAAAAGCTTCTTATGTCATCAAAGCTATTGATAAAAACATCAGGGAAACTGACGGCTCGATACGATTTTCTTTAGGTCGAGCGACAACTAAGAGAGATATTATTTACACCGTCAAAGTTTTATCCCAAATTTTGATTAAATTAAAAAAGTGGTATACCCAGCACACTTAGTTTTGACTTAAACTAAGTGTCCGGGTATAATTGAACTATGGATATAAAGGACTTGAATAAATCACAGCTTATACTGCTCGCGGTCTTATTGAGCTTCGTCACTTCTATCGCGACAGGCATAACGACCGTGACTTTAATGCAGCAAGCGCCGGCGTCTTTTACCGCTCCAGTTAACAATGTCATTAAGCAGACAATTGAAAAAATTCAACAAGTGGAAGGCAAGACCATCACGCAGACAGTGATCATCAAAGAAGAAGATCTGATAGTGGACGCTATTGCAAAAAACAAATCAGCCATGTTTACGGTCAGCAAAGAAATTGCCGGTCCGGATGGTATCGCCACTGAAACATCTATCGGCAGGGGATTTGCCGTTTCTCCAGACGGCCTGGTTGTCATTGACGGGTCTTCAGCTATCGACAAGGGAATATATTATCTAAAAAATGAAAATGGAAAATTCAAGGCGGATTTTGTTTCTGCGGACAAAACGGGCTTTACATTTCTGAAAATAGGAGCCCCGCTTGACCAAAAAGATCCGCAAAACAAAATAGTTTTTACCGTACCTGTCTTCGGAGATTTGGATAAAATGAAAATAGGCCAGAAGATTTTAGTCTTAGGCAGCGGCATATCTTCTTCTATTTTTGAAGGGACGGATATTAACATTAGTGTTACTAGATCAAATGTCGGGGGGCTAATTCTTAATCTGGACGGTGAAGCCCTTGGTATTGCTCTTTATGGAGATGTATCTTTTGCTTCGAGTAAAATGATTACTGATGCCTTAAAACCAGCTGACCAAACGATACCCAAAACACCATAATATATGCCACCACTAAACAAATTTACAACTAAAGCCAAGGATGCCATCAAGAAAGCCCATGAGCTTGCTATTGAGCGCGGAGTTAATCATGTTTCTTCTCTACATTTGCTGGCTGCGCTCTTGCTCCAGGAAGAGAGCATGGTCAATTCTATCCTTGACAAGCTCGAAGTCGATAGCATGCTTTTAACCGATTCTGTTTTGGAATTAATTGAATTGCCTGAATCACATAACACTCTTTCTCCCTCCTATCAGATTTATCTGAACCCCGATTTGGCGCAAGTCATAGAGCAATCAGCCAAATTGGCGGAAATAATGAAAGATGATTTTGTTTCGACCGAACATCTTTTTATCGCGATACTGGAAGTTACCTCCGAGGCGCGCGAGACTTTGGCGCGCTTCAGAATCCATAAAGATTCTGTCCTGAAAGTTCTAGAAGAACTGCGCAGCCAAAATATCACTGATGTCACCGAGCCGAAGAAATTTAAATTGCTTTTGAAATATACCCGCAATTTAACCAAACTGGCGAAAGAAGACAAGCTAGACCCTGTCATCGGCCGAGACAATGAAATAACCCGTATTATGCAGATACTTTCTCGTCGGACCAAGAATAATCCTATTTTAATAGGTGAAGCTGGTACTGGAAAAACGGCAGTAGTGGAAGGATTGGCTCAGATGATTATAAAGGCCAATGTCCCGGAATCTTTAAAAGATAAGGAGCTCGTATCCCTTGACCTGGGGCTCTTGGTTGCCGGCACGAAATACCGCGGAGAGTTTGAGGAGAGATTGAAGGGTATTATGAAAGAAATTGAGCGTTCCGACGGGAAAGTTATTCTTTTCATTGATGAAATCCACACGATTGTGGGGGCAGGCGGAGCCGAGGGTACCATGGATGCTTCTAACATGCTGAAGCCTGCGCTCTCGCGCGGGGAACTGCGGGCTATCGGCGCGACGACGCTCCGGGAATACCAGAAACACATTGAAAAGGATCCGGCACTGGCTCGGCGTTTTCAACCGGTCTATATTGATGAGCCTTCGGTTGAAGATGCGATTGCGATACTCCGAGGACTCAAAGAGAAATACGAGCTTTTCCACGGAGTGCGCATTACCGATGACGCCATAGTTTCCGCGGTAAATCTTTCCGCTCGCTACATTACCAACAGATTTTTACCGGACAAAGCGGTGGACTTAGTCGATGAAGCTTCTTCTTCTCTTAAAATAATGCTTGAAAACAAGCCGCCGGTTTTAGAAGACGCGCACCGGAAGATAATGCGTTTGGAAATTGAAAAAGAAGCACTGAAAAAAGAAATTTTGAACGGAGAAAAAACAAAAGAAATAAAAAACAGGGTGAAAGAAGTAGACAAAGAAATAGGCAATCTTTATGAGAAGACGAAAGAGCTTGAATTGAAGTGGCAAAATGAAAAATCCATCGTCATTGAAATCCGTTCAATCAAGAAAGAGCTTGAAGTTATTCGTTTGGAAGCCGAAGACGCCGAGATGAAGTCGGATTTGTCACGCGCGGCAGAGATACGCTATGGCAAAATACCACTGCTCAAAAAAGAGCTGGAGATAAAGCTTTTACGGCTGAAAAAACTGCAGAAATCGCGTAGAATCTTGAAAGAAGAAATTACCGCTGAAGACATTGCGGAAGTAGTTGCTCGCTGGACAGGTATACCCCTTACTAAAATGCTGGAGGAAGAACGTGCCAAGCTTGAAAAGATGGAGGTGGAATTAAAGAAAAGGGTAATTGGCCAAGACGAAGCTATAAAACGCGTTGCGGATGTTATCCGACGTTCTCGGGCTGGAATTTCGGATCCGAACAGACCTATCGGCTCTTTCATCTTTTTGGGTCCAACCGGAGTCGGTAAGACCGAGCTGACTAAGGCTCTCGGGCAATTTATGTTCAACGATGATAAAGCGATTATCCGCGTGGACATGTCTGAATATATGGAACGCCATTCAATGTCCAAGCTTATCGGCTCTCCTCCGGGCTATGTCGGTTATGATGAAGCGGGCCAATTGACGGAGTCCGTCCGGCACAGGCCTTATGCCGTGATTCTTTTTGATGAAATAGAAAAAGCTCATCCGGAAGTTTTCAACATTCTTCTCTCAGTTATTGACGAAGGGAGGCTGACTGACGGCAAAGGCCGAGTCGTGAACTTCAAGAATACTATTATTATCCTCACTTCCAATATTGGCTCGCAATTCGTGGAAAAAATGGAGTCTATCGGCTTTTCCAACAATTCAAACAAGCAGGATTACAGCCAGATGAAAGAGAAAGTCACGGAAGCGCTGAAAGATAATTTCCGTCCAGAGTTTTTGAACCGCTTGGATGAAATCGTCGTTTTTGACGTTTTGTCGCTGGAAGCTATTGCCGAGATAGTAAACTTGAGGATAAAAATAGTTAGAGAGAGGCTAAACAGCAAAGGTATTAATTTTGAAATTACCGAGGAAGCCTTGGCTCACTTGGCCAAAGAAGGCTATGACCCGCATTATGGCGCAAGGCCGCTCAACCGCTTGATTCAAAATAAAATTTTGAATCCGGTTGCGTCATACATCATCTCAAACGGAGTAAAGAAGGGAAATACAGTAAGCGTATCCGTAAAAAACAAAGAAATCTTTATTGAAACCAAAAAAGGCCACGCCGGAGGACGGGCAGGCAAAATCAAAAGCTCAATCCACGTGCACTCTAAATCCTCGGTCTAGCAAAAATAACTATTTTGTGTTATTTTGACTAACGAGGATCAAAGTGAAAGCTTGTTTTCATTTTGTCCGAGTGACGTCAAAATATTGTATTCAGTTATATTTTGTATGCATGCACCGGTCGGATAGCGGCTATTCCAGGTGACTGTAAATCACCCGCCTTCGGGCATCGTTGGTTCGAGTCCAACCCGGTGCACTTGCGTTTTTTATAAAAGTGTGGTACTATTAGCGAGCAGTTTTTTAAAGCCTTAGGGCTTTTTAATTTCAATTATTTATGGAAATTAGAAACATAGCAATCATAGCTCACGTGGACCACGGCAAGACGACCTTGACCGATGCTTTAATGAAACAAAATGGCGGATTGCAGGACGAGGGAGTGTCTATGGACTCAAATGCTCTGGAAAAGGAGCGCGGAATCACTATCTATTCAAAAAATACTTCTATTTACTATAAGGATACCAAGATAAACATCGTAGATACCCCTGGCCACGCGGACTTTGGTAGTGAGGTGGAACGTGTCTTGCGCGCAGTTGACTGCGTGCTTCTGCTTGTAGATGCAGTTGAAGGGCCCATGCCTCAGACTAGATTTGTCTTAAAAAAGTCTTTGGAGCTAGGTCTCCAGCCTATCGTGGTCATAAATAAGATAGACAAGCTGGCTGCTGACCCAAACCGGGTGCATGATGAAATTTTGGAATTATTTTTTGAATTGGGCGCAAACGAAAAACAAGCTAATTTCACAACTATCTATACTATTGGCCGGGAAGGCAAAGCTTTTAAAAACATGGGAGACAAA
>MFUY01000005.1:30796-47917 GCA_001787035.1 Candidatus Nomurabacteria bacterium RIFCSPLOWO2_01_FULL_41_12 | reverse complement strand
GGGGCGTCCTTGACAAGCTTGTCAAGGACGCCCCTTGACACCCCAAAAATGTCCGCCCAGGTTTTCAATTTGGGTTACGATAATTTCTTAGGCAGGCTCGCGGTGGCGCGTATTTATTCCGGGAAAATAAAATTAGGCAGTCAGATTTTTATAAAAGGCGAAGGGGGAACGAGAAAAGGGAAAATTACGAAACTCTTTTCTTTTGAAGGAATAGCCCGAAAGGAGGTAGAAGAGGCTTCTTCTGGCGACATTGTGCTTTTAGCCGGGATTCCCGACATATATATTGGCGAGACATTATGCGAAGACGAGTCCGTAGAACCAATGCCCCATATTGCCATTGACGAACCTACACTATCTCTTAATTTTTTAGTAAATGATTCCCCGTTTGCGGGTCTTGAAGGAAAGTTTATTACTTCCAGGCAAATTAAAGAGAGACTGGAAAAAGAACTTGAAATTAATGTCGGGCTAAAGGTTGATTTTTCTTCTGACCAAAATTTCTTCAAAGTATATGGTAGGGGAGAACTTCACATCGCCATACTTTTGGAAAATATGCGCCGGAAAGGGTTTGAAATGCAAGTGTCTCAACCAGAAGTCATTCTTAAAAAGAATGATGGTGAGCTTGTCGAACCATATGAAGAATTAGTCATTGATGTTCCGATGGAATCAAGCGGCAGTGTTATTGAAAAGATCGGCAAGCGCAGAGGCATAATGAAAGATATGGTGGAGAAAGAGGGTATTGCCAGAGTTATTTTTGACATACCGACACGCGGGCTTTTGGGCTATCGTGGTGAATTTATCATAGATACAAAAGGAGAAGGAATAATGAGCTCAAGAGTTACGGGTTTTAAAGCGTACGCAGGGGAGATAAAAAAACGCGAATATGGGTCTATGGTTTCTATGGTTTCCGGCAAGGTCGTGGCCTTTTCCCTTGCAAATTTACAAGAACGTGGTATACTTTATGTTGAGCACGGTAACCCCGTTTATGAGGGAATGGTAATAGGGAATGTTCTCAAGGGTGGTGATATGTCGGTAAATCCAACCAAAGGCAAGCAGCTTACCAATATGCGGGCATCTGGCACTGATGAAGCGATATATCTCAACCCTCCGTTTATTTTGAGCATTGAACGCGGACTTGAGGTAATGCAGAGCGATGAATATTTAGAAATCACTCCCAAATCCGTCCGCCTTCGTAAAAAATATTTAACCGAGCTTGACAGAACAAAGGCAAATAGGATATAAACAAGAGGGAGATTATGAATTATAAAAAAAATATGCCAACAATATCTTTCAAGCCCAAAAAAGTCACCAAAAGAATAACCTCCCAGTTGCAGGACAGGGCATCTGATGTGATTATGAGCCGTTTTGGCCTGACAGCTGACGGGAAAAGAAAAACTCTTGAAGAAATCGGCAAGAAATACAACATTACCAGGGAGCGTGTCCGCCAAATTGAAGACGCGGCCTTGGGCTCTATTAAGAAGTCTGATGTTTACCGGACGGAGCAGGCGATCTTTGATGAGCTTAAACAAGTAATACGAAAATTAGGGTCAATTGTCGCTGAACATGAGCTCCTGCCCCACATTTCAAAAGATAAAATAACCCAGAACCATATTCATTTTTTTCTTACTCTGGGAGATTCTTTCAAAAGACATCGTGAGGATGAGCATTTTCACACTCGCTGGAGCGTGGACGATGAGATGACTGCCCGTGTGCATGATTCTCTAAAGAAGCTTTATGCGTCTTTAAATGACGAAGACCTCATTCCGGAAACGGAAATGATAAAAAAGTTCTTTGACCAAATGAAAGAGTTGTCAGAGGAATATAAAGATACGGAAATAGCTAAAAGATGGCTTTCCATGTCTAAAGCTGTGGCCAAGAATCCTCTCGGCGAATGGGGCAGAGCCTCGTCTCCGAATATTCGCACTCGTGGAGTAAAAGATTATGCGTTTCTGGTAATGAGACGCCACGGCTCGCCGATGCATTTCAAGGAAGTCGCGGATTCTATCGGAAAAACCTTCAATAAAAAAATTCACTACGCCACTTGCCACAACGAACTTATTAAGGATGCCCGGTTTGTGCTGGTGGGCAGGGGAATGTATGCTCTTGCCGAATGGGGCTATAAAGCGGGCATTGCCCGCGAAGTCATCGCGGAGATTTTAAAGCGAGACGGGCCATTATCCAAAGAGGAAGTGGTGAAAAAGGTAAATAAAGAAAGGTACTTTAAAAATAATACTATTTTGGTAAATTTGGCTAATACAAAGTATTTTAAGAAGAATAAAAGTGGACTTTACGCTGCAGTCTAATGTCAAAGACTCCCCTTGACACGCTTGTCAAAGGGAGTCTTTGACGTGTTTGCTTTATTGCTTTATTTTTGCTTTTTTTTGTATTAAAATATAGATATGGTTGAATTGATAGCTGATTTCCTTTACAAGCTGTTATTGGGGCTTTTGCCGCTGGTTGGAGTCATATTGCTCGGGCGCATTGCTTGGATTTTTTGGTTGCACTATGTACAGCAGGATTTTATTTCTGGTATTGATTTTGTCTTGCTTGAGATTATACCTCCGAGAGATGTTCTGCGAAGTCCAAAAGCAATGGAGTTATTTATAACCAATGCTCTTTATCATTTTAGTTACAAGGGTGGTAAAGAAGAGTATTGGCAAGGAGCAGTTTGGTTTTGGTTTTCCTTGGAAATAGCGTCAATTGATGGACAGGTGCATTTCTATGTTCGTACACCGACGCGTGTCAGGACTTTAATTGAGAACCAAATGTACGCCCAATATCCCCAATCACAAGTAAAAGCGGTAGAAGATTATACTTTAGCAGTTGACGAGATATCTCCTAAAAGCAGCTGGATGGGCTGGGGATGCGAGTTTGGATTATTGAGGAAGGAAGCCTATCCAATCAGAACCTATATTGATTATGAATTAGACAAAGACCCAAAAGAAGAATATAAAGTTGACCCCATTTCTCCAGTAATAGAACTTTTTGGAGCACTAGAAAAAGGAGAACAAGCGTGGATGCAAATCGTAATTACTCCTTCTAGAAAAATGTATCATACCAGGGGTACTTGGTTCGGTGAACATGATTGGGCTAAAGAATCGCGGCAGGTTTTATTAGATGCCTTGTTGCCCTATACTAATACCCGTGAAAATGTGGTTACAGGCGGATTTGGAATAGAAGTTCGCGCCCCGAAATTTATGGATCCCACTATAAAAAGGATTGGTGATAAAACTGGAAAACTCGGTTTTGAAACAGGGGTTCGACTCATGTATGTCGCCAAGAAGGAAACATTCAATATGAGTAATAGAAGAAATATACGTCTTATCTTTCGTCAATATCAAAATCCTGATGCCAACGGTTTTGACCGTATAAATTCAGCTCAAGCTGACCGTTATAGCGGGATATTTCCAGCTTCCCCCAAGACAATTATGTTGCTCGCCAATAGAATGCTTCATGAATATCGCGAACGCGCTTTTTTTCATCTGCCTTTGCGGCACCATATTTTTTCCCAGAAATACTGGAGATGGCCTATCCCTAGTGTTTTTGAAATTGCCGGCATTTTTAAGGCATATATGCATCACGAAACTTATGTTTTAAACACTGAAGAACTTGCGACCATATGGCACTTCCCAGGCCAGATATTGAAAGTTCCTACTTTGGAACGTATCGAATCCAAAGAAGCTTCTCCGCCTACAAACTTACCGACCTAATACATGCAAAACAAATACCATTTTTATGTTCTTGGGGCTTTATTTTTTCTGATTTTTTTTACCTTTTTCTTTGTTAGCGCTCCGAGGAATTTTCCCGAAGGGATAGTTTTCAATGTTGCCCAAGGTTCAAGTTTAAGGAGCGTGTCTTTTGAGCTGAAAAATCAAAATATCATACGTTCCAGGCTTGTTTTTGAAGCCTTTGTTATTATTTATGGCGGGGAAAAGCACATAATTCCTGCCGATTATTTATTTGAAAATAAAATATCTTCTAGGGAGGTGGCTAAACGCATCTCAAAAGGGGAGCGGCATCTGGCTCCCGTCAAAGTGACCATTCCTGAAGGTTTTACCGTGTATGACATTGCGGATACTTTTGCCCTTAAACTTTCATATTTCAATAAAGATAAATTTCTAAACTATGCGAAAGACAAAGAAGGTTATCTTTTTCCCGATACCTATTTCTTTTTCACTACTGCCAATGAAGAGGATGTGCTCAAATCCTTGACGGATAATTTTAAGAAAAAAATCTCTATGCTTGAAAACGAGATAATAAATACTGGTAAGAGTGAGGGGGATATAATAAAAATGGCGTCTCTCTTGGAGCGTGAATCAAAAGGAAGTGCGGACCGGGATATAATTTCCGGGATTTTATGGAAAAGACTTTCTATCGGCATGTCTCTCCAAGCTGATGCCGCACCGGAGACTTATAAAAAACTGGGTTTGCCTGCAAATCCAATCTGTAACCCAGGCTTACTGTCTATTAAAGCTGCCATTTATCCAAAATCAACACCGTATCTTTATTATCTGCATGACAAAGACGGCAATATTTACTATGCGAAATCCTTTACAGAGCATAGGAAAAATATATTAAAATATTTAAAATAGTTTCAT
Source organism: Candidatus Nomurabacteria bacterium RIFCSPLOWO2_01_FULL_41_12 (assembly GCA_001787035.1). Classification (GTDB taxonomy): domain Bacteria; phylum Patescibacteriota; class Minisyncoccia; order Phycocordibacterales; family UBA9973; genus UBA9973. Next base: position 43,322 of record MFUY01000005.1, on the reverse strand, counting down.
GCGTAAACACAATTTAGCCTTTATAGACCTAGAAACTACCGGACTTGATGTTATGGATCATGAAATTATTGAAATTGGATGCGTGCTTGCCACCCCGAAGCTTGAAGTGATAGAAGAGTTTGCACTGAAAATCAAGCCGGAGAAGATTTCAAATGCCGACCCTGTTTCACTTAAAATCAGCCACTATAATTCTACTGATTGGAGCGATGCATTTAGTTTGAAAGATGGCATGAAAATATTGTCCGAGAAAACCAAAGATGCCATTATGGTGGGGCAAAATGTCGCTTTTGATTCAGGTTTCCTGGAGCATGCATTTGCCATAACCAAGGTTAAAAATAAGATGCATTATCATAAATTAGATACCATTTCCATCGCTTGGGCGAAGTTCCATAAGGACATTGATTTTGAGCACTTCTCGTTGCGGGAAATGTGTTTGCATTTCGAGATTGAAAATGAGAAACCGCACACTGGGCTCTCCGATGCCCGGGCGACATATCTCCTTTACAAAAAGCTGATAGAAATATAGAATCAATTCATTTATGAAGAAAAAAGTAGTTTTTGTTGGCCTATCAGGTGGAGTAGACAGCGCTGTGTCTGCTGCTTTGCTTAAAAAAGAAGGTTATGAAGTTGTCGGGGTTTTTATAAAAACCTGGCACCCGGATTTTTTAGAATGTAATGAAGAGGAGGAGCGCCACGATGCCATGCGCGTGGCAGCGCATTTAGATATTCCATTTCTCACATTTGATTTAGAAAATGTTTACAAAAAAGAAGTGGCTGACTATATGATTTCCGAATATAAGGCGGGGAAGACGCCGAACCCGGACGTGATGTGTAACAAAGAAGTGAAATTCGGCGCCTTTCTTGAAAAAGCTCTTGCTCTGGGGGCAGATTTTATTGCGACGGGGCATTATGCAATAAATTTGCCAGTTTTGGAAAAAGGCAAGACCTTGGGAATTCAAAAAGGTCTTGCCTTGGGGAAAAACTGTCTTTTAAAAGGCAAAGATCCATCAAAAAACCAAAGTTATTTCCTCTGGACACTCAAGCAAGAACAGTTAAAGAACATTTTATTCCCAATCGGGAATTTAAAAAAGAGCCAAGTCCGCAAACTGGCCCTGAAATTCAATTTACCGGTTGCAGAGAAAAAAGACAGCCAGGGGATATGCTTTTTAGGGGTGGTAAATTTAAAAGAATTTTTGAAGCATTATATCAAGCAGAAAAAGGGAAAAGTTTACAACGAAAAGGGAGAAATAATTGGCTGGCACAAGGGGGTAGTATTTCATACCTTAGGTGAACGCCATGGTTTTACTATTACTAAAAAGAGCTCTAATGATGGACGATATTATATAGTCGGGAAAGATGTAAAGAAGAATATTTTAGTAGTTTCACAAGATAAAAAAGTGAAGGATTTTGGCGCCTTCGCCCTCGGAGACAAAAGACAGGGGACCCACGACGCTGAAAATTCTTCACTTTTTTATCTTGAATTAGAAAGCATAAACTGGATAAACAAAATTCCAGAAATAAACAAAAATTATACAGCGCAGATTCGTTATCACGGAGAATTTTTGCTTTGCAAAGTTAAAATTACCAGCAAAACAAAAGCCGAAGTAATTTTTAAAAAGCATATTTTAGTCGCCTCTGGCCAATCTTGCGTCATTTTTGATAAAGATATTTGTTTTGGCGGAGGGGTTGTTGTATGATATACCTATGGATCAATTTTTAACGCAAAATAGCGATATTATTTTAAGGTTGGTAGTGGCAGTAGGGCTGGGGATGCTGATAGGCGCAGAGAGGCTTTTAGCAAAAGAAGCAGCTGGCATGAAGACGCATGCTCTGGTTTCTCTAGGCTCGGCCGTATTTATAATTATTTCTGAAATGGTGGCCCTTAAATATGCATCTATAGGAGGCTTTGACCCGAGCAGAATCGCTTCGCAGGTAATTGTCGGCATTGGATTTTTAGGCGCCGGTTCAATCATTCTTCAAGGCTCTCGCTTGATAGGGCTTACCACAGCTGGCGGACTTTGGGTGACGGCAGGCATAGGCATGGCTGCTGGATTTGGGTTTTATAATATAGCTCTTATCACGACAATTCTCGTGCTTTTCGTATTAGTTATAGTCAATATATTCGAGAAGCCAATTAAAAAAATATCCGAAGAGATAGATCCGCCGAAAAATAGTTAACAAATATGGATTCAAATGAAATCAGGTCAAGGTTTTTAAAATTCTTCGAGGATAGAGGACATAAAATACTTCCTTCATCTTCGCTTATTCCAGAGAATGATTCATCTGTTCTTTTTACGACTGCTGGAATGCAACAATTTAAACAGTATTACACTGACCCAAAAAGTGCAGATAAGGATTTTGGTAGTAGAAATATTGTCACAGTGCAAAAGTGTGTCCGCACTGGGGATATAGATGAAGTTGGCGATGCCACGCACCTAACATTTCTGGAAATGCTTGGGAACTTTTCTTTTGGTGGCTATGGCCGGCGAGAGGCTATTACTTATGCGTATGATTTTATTACAAAAGAATTAGGATTAGAAATTTCTTATGTAACTGTCTATAAAGGTGAAGGAGTGGTGCCTAAGGATGATGACTCAAGAACTATTTGGAATGAGCTTGGGGTGAAAGATATACGCCTGGATGGCAGCGACGTTTTTTGGGGGCCAACCGGGGGGTCAGGTCCTTGTGGTCCAACCACAGAAATTTATTGTAAAAATGGCGCAGGTGAGGATGTGGAAATTTGGAATATAGTATTTAACGAATATTTTTGTGATCATTCACGTGAAAGGCTTGATAAAGGAGAAGCAACTTTAAAAAAATTAGATATTTTGGGTATTGATACAGGCATGGGTCTTGAGAGACTACTTGCAATAGTACAAGAAAAGAAAAGTGTTTATGAGACTGATTTGTTTGAGTCGATAATTCAATTTATTCAAAAAAGTTCTACAAACTACAATGAAAGATCAGCAAGAATCGTTTCAGACCATATTCGTACAGCAGTATTTATAATTATTGACGGCGTAATACCTTCAAACTCTAACCACGGATATATTTTACGTCGTTTTTTCCGGAGAGTTTTTACTAAAGCTTCTATTGTCGAACTTCCTAATAATTTTTGGATTGAACTTATTAAGATAATATCTAAAATCTATTTCAAAAATTATCCTGAAATAAAAGAAAAGTTCGACTACCTTGTTTCTGTTGCTACAGAAGAAGAAAGAATATTTGAAAAACCTCTTGACGGAGTCGAGACGTATCGATTAGACCTTGAAGCAACAAAGATTGGTGTGATTAAGAAACTTGGAACTAATCATATACCTATACTAAAAGATGAAAATACCGCCTCGGGTTTATACATATATACACTATTTGAAACATTTGGCATTCCAATTGATTTATGTATTAGTGTTGCAAAAAAGTTAGGATATGAGGTAGATGAAGATGAAATTGCTAAAGCTCTTAGAGAGCATCAGGAAAAATCTCGCGCCGCTTCTGCTGGAATGTTTAAAGGAGGACTGGCGAATCACAATGAAAAAACGGTTAAACTTCATACCGCCCATCATTTACTTTTAGCGGCTCTTAAGGCTATCATCGGTCTCACTGTAAAACAAAAAGGGAGTAATATTACTGAAGAACGTTTGCGCATAGATTTTCTTTGCGATCATAAGCTTACTGATGAAGAAAAAAAGAAAGTTGAAGACTGGGTTAATGAAAAAATAAAAGAGGGTTTGAGCGTTATCAAAAGAGATATACCCAGGCATCTTGCCGAAAAAATAGGAGCCGAAATGGAATTCGGGGCAAAATATCCCGACATAGTCTCTGTTTACTTTATTGGTCCTGGGGATTCTCCATATAGTGGTGTCAGCATTGAATGCTGCGGCGGTCCGCATGTTTTAAATACCAGAGAGCTTGGCCATTTCAAGATTTTAAAAGAAGAAGCAATTTCGCAAGGGGTCAGGCGCATAAAGGCCGCGCTTATCTAGGCCTATTGCATTTTTTATCTCTTTATTTATGATACAATTAAATGATGGGGATTTTTAGAGCGGATAAAGAAAAAGACGATTTAGTATTGCTTTTTGACATCGGATCTTCTTCGGTGGGAGGGGCGCTTTTTTGGATGCAAAAATCCGGAGTTCCTAAAATAGTCAAAGCTATCCGTGAGCCGATAGTTTTGGAAGAAAATATTGATGTTGGCCGGTTTTTGTCTTCAACTGCAAAATCTTTAGAGATTGTTGCCAGCCGAATTTATATGGCGGGTTTGGGCGCGCCGGGGAAAATTTTTTGCGTTCTTTCGGCGCCTTGGTATTTTTCTCAAACTAGAGTTATCAGGCTTGAAAAAAATGTTCCCTTTATATTTACCTCCAAGCTGGCCGACAGCCTAATTCAAAAAGAAATAACTCTTTTTGAAGAAGAGCATTTAGATAAATATCGTAAAGCCGGCGCGCCGGTTTTGCCGATTGAGTTTAAAAACATTAAAACAGTGTTAAATGGCTACGAGACGCCGAACCCCCTAAACCAGAAAGCTAAAGAACTTGCCATGACTGTTTTTATTTCCATGAGCGGGGAACAGATCTTGGAAACAATCAAAGAAGTAATCAGGAAACATTTTCACTTCACGGAAATAAAATTTTCCTCTTTTGTCTTGTCTTCTTTTGCTGTCGTGCGCGATATGTATATAAATCAAGGGTCTTTTCTTTTAATCGATATTGGCGGGGAAGTGACGGATGTTTCCATGGTAAAGAACAATACATTATGCGAGTCAGTTTCTTTCCCCTTAGGTCTTAATTTTATGATTCGCGGAGTTGCGTCTGCCCTTAACATAACTCTAAATGAGGCTCGGTCTTTATTCTCTCTTTTTCGAGACGGCCATGCGGAAGTATCTACGGCAAAAAAGCTGGATCCGGTCATAGGCAAGTTGAAAACAGAGTGGCTCCGGAAATTCCAAGAATCCTTAGCTAATCTTTCCAGCGACATCTCTGTTCCCGCCACTATCTATGTGGCTGTGGATAGAGATGAAGCCGCTTTTTTCTGCCAGATAATCGAAACCGAGCAATTCAATCAATACACTTTAACTGAATCAAAATTTAAAGTCGTTTTTTTAGATGCTCGGGTTTTCCATGGACTGGCCCAGTTTGAGGAAAATGTCATCCGCGACCCCTTTCTCATTATTGACTCTATTTACATTAATCGTTTTTTAACTAAAACCCCGTAGTAGAATTTTGCTAAAAACTTCACTACAGGGTAAAATATAGTTATGCCAAAAAACTTTCTACAGGAGATGATAAAAGCAAAACAACCGCAGATTGGCGGAGTTCCAGAGGTGCAGCCAAAGGAGCTTCCGGCTCCTTTAAGGCAAGATGCAGGGCAGATAAAAACAGAACACAAAAGCAAACGCAAGTACTTTATTTGGATTTTAGCCCTTGTTTCAGCTGTATTTTTCCTCTTTGCTCTTTCTTATTTCTTTTCAAAAGCGGTAGTTACGGTGAGCCCGAGGGCGCAAGACGCGGTTTTAAATGAAAATCTATCTGCCAACAAAGATTCCACTACAGATATCTTGCCGTTTGATTTAGTGGTTATTTCCGGTGAAGAAAATACAAACATTACGGCAAATGAAGAAAAAGATGTTGCAGAAAAAGCTACAGGTGCCGTTATTATTTATAATACCTTCAGTTCATCTTCTCAGGCGCTCGACATAGACACAAGACTAGAAGGTTCAAATGGAAAAATTTATAAAACAGTGAAGAGGATAGTAGTGCCGGGGATGACCAAAGACAGCAAGCCGGGCTCTGTTGAAGTAAAAGTTTACGGCGCAGAGGCTGGCGCAGATTACAACAGCGCTCCCCTGGATTTCAAAATTTTTGGCTTCAGAGGAACACCCAAATATACCAAGTTTTATGCAAGAAGCCAGGGAGATATAACAGGCGGGTTAAAAGGGAAATTCCCCGTTATTTCTGACAGTCAAAAAGTAAGTGCGGAAAATGAACTCAAGAATACTCTCCAAGCCAAACTTTTAAAGAAAGCGACAGATCAGATTCCAGCAGGTTTTATTTTATTCAAAGACGCGGCTTTTCTTGATGGGACTAGCAATATTGATTATACATCTGCAAAAGACAAAGTATTACCTGTCAAATTTCAAGGTACATTGTACGGCCTTCTCTTTAATGAACAGAAACTCTCAAAGAGAATTGCGGAGAATAATGTTGCGGGGTACGACGGAAGTGAAATTTTCATACCCAATATTCGCGATCTAGCTTTTTCACTTTCCAATAAAGACAGCATATCATTCGCAGATGTAAAAAATATAAATTTAAATTTATCCGGGGCTGTAAAAATTGTCTGGAAAGTGGATGTCGATAAGCTTGCAAATGACCTTTTAGGAAAATCCAAGAAAGAGTTTAATACAGTATTATTGCAGTATACGAATATTGATTCTGCCGACTTGGTATTAAGTCCTGTCTGGCGCCGGTCCATGCCGAACAAAACCAAAGACTTAAAGATTATCGTGAATTATCCGAAGTAAACCGTTGCGCTAACATTCTATAGAACATTAGAATGAAAACTAAAATAAAAAGTTGTCAAAACTGTAAAAAAGATTTTACTATCGAGCCGGATGATTTTAATTTTTATGAAAAAATGAAGGTACCTCCGCCAACATGGTGTCCGGAGTGCAGGCTTATAAGAAGATTATCTTTTCGCAACGAACGCTATCTCTACAAGAGCCCTTGTGGATTATGTAAGAAAGAAATACTCTCAGTTTATGGGTCAAATGTAAAAAGAAAGGTTTTTTGTCCTGCCTGTTGGTGGGGTGATGGCTGGGATCAGCTTGAAAGTGGCATGGATTATGATTTTTCAAAACCATTTTTTGAACAGTACAAAGCATTACAGGAAAAAGCGGCGGTTCAAAGTCTTTTCCTTCATTACCAAACCATTGTTGATAGTGATTACAACAATTTAGCAGGATATCTCAAGAATTGTTATATGGTATTTCACGCTGACCACAATGAGAGGTGCATGTATGCAAGCGGGTTAAAAGTTTCCAACGATAGCCAAGATGTGCTTATGTTGCAGAAATCAGATTTATGTTATGAGTCGGTCAATATTACCAAAGGATACAAGAATTTATATTCAGTAGACTGCGAAGAATGTTCTGAGATTTATTTTTGTAAAAATTTATTAAATTGTACTGATTGTATTGGGTGCGTAAATTTAAGAAACCAGAAATATTGTATTGAAAATGTTCAATATTTAAAAGAAGAGTATGAAGCTAAGCGTAAAGAGTTGGATTTGTCTAATTATAAAAATATTAAAAAATATTCTGAAAAAGCAAAAGTATTTTGGGTAAAATATCCTCAGAAATACATGCACAGTAGGAAAAATGTAAATAGCTCAGGAGATTATATTCAATATTCTAAAAACACCCTTAATTCTTATGAAATGGTTGGGGCTGAAGATTGTAGATATTGTCAATTTGCAAGCACCAAGACGACAAGAGATTGTTATGATTACACAGAATATGGAGAAAATGTTGAAATGGTGTATGAAACCCTTTTACTTGGTGATGGAGGCGCTAATGTAAAGTTTACCGTACAAGCTGTCTCAAACGTTAGAGATGTGGAGTATTGTTATGGTGTAGCAAATGTTGCTCACATGTTCGGCTGTATTGGACTGCGAGGCAGGCAATATTGTATTTTAAATAAACAATATACGAAAGGAGAGTATGAAAAACTGGTGCCGAAAATCCGTCAGCACATGAATGAAATGCCATATAAAGACAAATACGGAAGAGGGTATAAATATGGAGAATTTTTCCCTTTAGAGCTTTCTTCATTTTCTTACAACGAATCAACTGCGCATGAATTTTTTCCATTAGACGAATCTAAAGCACAAAAACAAGGATATGCCTGGAAACAGGTAGAAGAAAAAAAGTACATACCAACAAAATCATGGAAAGACTTGCCAAATGCCATAAAGGAAACAGACGACAGCATTACTAATGAAATTATTTTATGTGAAGATTGGGATATGGATCAAAAATCGGCATCCAATCACAACTGCACTAAAGCTTTCAGAATTTTATCTCAAGAATTATTATTTTATAGAAAGATGAATATACCGATTCCTCGTAAATGTCCCAATAGTAGACATAACGATAGAATACAATTTAGAAACCCAATTAAACTTTGGCATCGTGAGTGTATGTGCGACAAAGAAAATCATTTGCACGGAAAAGAGAAGTGTGAAGTAGAATTTGAAACTAGCTATGTACCCGACCGTCCCGAAATGGTGTATTGTGAGAAATGTTATCAACAAGAGGTATATTGACCTTATGTTTACATTTTAGTATGATTTTATAATCAAATGAGCGACCTGAAAGATGAAAAAATATTGATGGCAAGGGGAGTTGTCACTGAAGCATTGCCCTCTACCTTGTTTAGAGTTGATATTGAAGACAAAACAAAAGATAACACAGAAGGTAAAAAAGAAATTCTAGCATATCTTTCAGGGAAAATGCGGATGCATAGGATTAAGGTTTTGATCGGAGATTCAGTCGAAATAATCTTAGACCCCTATGGCGGAAAGGGAAGAATTATTAAAAGGTTATAGTTTCGGGGCCTTGCCCCGTACCAAGCCGAGGGCTTTGGTTCGGGGTTGTCATTTTTAACAACATGGTGTATTATAGCATTTACAGTTTGTTTGGTTTTTAAAAAAAGTAAAAGTGTTGAAAAATAAGGGTTTTTTCCTTGTTTTTTGTTTTTTTGCGTCAAATATTAATGAAAGTAAAATCATCCGTAAAGAAAATTTGTGATAATTGTAAAATGGTCAGAAGAGCCAGGCATTTGCGCATAATTTGCTCCAACCCCAAACATAAGCAAAAGCAATAATTTATTATGAGAATTCTAGGAATCACAGTCCCAAATGAAAAGAGACTTGAAATCGGCCTAACCTGCCTTTACGGCATTGGCATTCCCAAAGCTCGGAAGATTTTAGACCAAGTGGGCATTGACCGCGGCAGGCGCGCTAAAGATTTGACTCCCGAAGAAGAGAATAAAATTCGTGTTGTGGTTGAAGGAATTTTAATAGAAGGAAATTTAAAGAGAGAAATCGGAGCTAATATTAAAAGATTGAAGGATATCAAAAGCTACCGGGGTATTCGCCACATGAAAAGATTACCAGTCCGGGGACAGCGGACAAAAACAAATTCCAGAACCGTCAGGGGCAATGTCCGAAAAACAATGGCATCAGGTAAGAGGAAAGAAAGCAAGACATAAATAGCGTCGCGCTTAATTGACTTGCGCGACATGATTTGCAAAATCAAATGGGAAAAACAAAAATTACAACTGAAATAGAAGAGTCCAAAAAAGAAATTACAACAGAAGTAGAAGGTAAGAAACTGCCATCAAAGATGCCCAAAAAAAAAGTCACTTCCGGCGTTTTGCATATTGATGCCACATTCAACAATACCAAAGTGCTTTTTTCCGACAAATTAGGGAATACATTGTTTTGGTCAAGTGCGGGAAGTCTGGGTTTCCGGGGCGCGAAAAAAGGTACCCCGTTCGCGGCTTCTAAAGTAGGCGATGTGATCGGGAGCAAAGCGGCAATTCTCGGAGTTAAAGATTCAGATGTGGTGATTCTAGGGGTTGGGTCCGGCCGCGAGCCTGCTATCAGGGCGTTTATGGCTCACGGCATTGAAATTACTTCTATCCAAGATGCGACACCGGTGCCTCATAACGGACCGAAGGCTAAAAAGCCAAGGAGAGTATAAAAATTTATGATATCCAAACCAAAATTTAAAATTTGCAGAAGGCTGGGTCCGGGGGTTTATGATAAATGTCAAACTTCTAAATTTAAAGCAGTCTCCGCTAAGGGCAGTTTGCCCGGCGCGCGCCGTCCGAAGGCTCCTTCCGAGTATGGAGCGCAGCTTATGGAGAAGCAAAAAATACGCTTTTCCTACGGCATATCCGAACGTCAGCTCTCAAATTACGTTAAAAAAGCTTCTCATGTCAAAGGCGTCGGCACGACGGAGAAACTTTACGAAGGGCTTGAGTCTCGTCTGGACAATGTAGTTTATAGAATGGGATTAGCGGCAAGTCGGCGCGCCGCCAGACAGATGGTTTCTCACGGGCATTTTATTGTCAATGATAAAAAGGTGACTATTCCTTCCTATCAATCGAAATCCGGAGACGTTATAAAAATCCGTGAGGGATCCAAAGGCAAGAAAATTTTTGAAAATATGGCCGAAAGAATCAAAGATTACAATCCTCCGGCTTGGGTCAGTTTTGATCTAAGTAGCCTGGAAGGACGTATCGTGGATAAGCCGAAAAACACAGAGAGTTTCCTTGATTTGAACGCCGTGTTGGAATTTTATAGTCGTTAACCCGCCAAAGGCGGGCAAGTATTATTAATTTAAAAAGTTAATTATAAGAATATGCCTGAATATAAAATAATTATGCCTTCTAAGCCTCGCGTCGTTTTGGAAGATGGCAATAAGGGAGTTTTTGAAATAGACGGCTTGTCTCCGGGATATGGCCATACTTTGGGAAATAGCTTAAGGAGGATTATTCTTTCATCTCTTCCCGGCGCGAGCGTTATCTCTATTAAGATTGACGGCGTGACGCATGAATTTCAGACAATGGACGGGATAAAGGAAGATGTGATAGTGATGATTCTCAATTTAAAGAAGGTCCGCTTTAAAATGCTCTCCGACGAGCCTCAGACTGTTGCATTTTCCCTCAAAGGGCCCAAGGAAGTCTTAGCTTCGGACATAAAAACCGGCGGGCAAGTGGAAATTTTAAATCCGGAACTTCATATTGCGGAAGTTACAGGCAAGGTCAACTTAAGCATTGAAATGAGAATTGAAAAGGGGCTTGGCTTTATTCCTAAGGAAATTTTCCAGAAAGACAAAGTTGATGTCGGCACGATTGCTGTTGACGCTATTTTTACTCCGATTCGTCGGGTTTCTTACGAAGTAGAAAATATGCGTGTTGGCGATAAAACCAACCACAATCGCTTGAGGATTTCAATTGAAACAGACGGCACGCTTTCTCCGCGCGAAGCGCTCTCCAGATCCATTGAAATCATGATTAATCAGCTAAAGGCTATTATAGATTTTAAAGAAATAGAAGAAGAAATTAAAATTGAAAGAGAGGTAGAAGGGAAAAAACCTGCCCGCAATGCTTCAAGCATAGCTGATGCAGGCGGGGGACCTGATTTTGCTGATGTTCTAAAAACCAGAACCGATAGCCTAGACCTCTCTACCAGGACGCTCAATGCGTTAACCGGCGCAAATATCCGCACCTTAGGAGGCCTGGCCCGAAAGAAAAGGGAAGATTTGCTTGAGGTTGAAGGTATCGGTGAGAAAGGAATTTCCGAGATCAAGAAAGTGCTCGGCAAATTCGGCCTTAATTTAAAGGAATAATTTTTTATAAAAATTCATGCGACACCACAACACTAATAGAAAATTTGGAAGAGGCAAGACACAGAGGCGCGCGCTCCTTAATTCTTTGGTGTCCAATTTGATTGTGCGTGAAAAGATAAAGACCACCTTGCCCAAGGCGAAAGAGCTGAGGCCCATAATTGAAAAGCTAATAACTCGGGCTAAAAATGGCAACTTGGCCACTCGCCGGTTGATAATTTCTAAATTAGGAGGCCGCAGCCGCGAAGTAAAGAAGCTCTTTGAAGTTATTGCGCCGAAATATAAGGATGTAAAGGGAGGCTATACTCGAGTGTTAAAGTTGGGAGTAAGAAAAGCCGACGGAGCCCCCATGGCAATAATAGAATTTGTATAATTAAAAAACCAATGAAAAAAACAAATCACAAGATAATAGATGCCAAAACAATAGACGCCAGCGGGAGAACTCTAGGCAGGGTAGCCTCTGAAGCAGCATTGTCTTTAATGGGCAAAACTAAGGCCACTTTTGAGAGAAATAAATATTCCGGCATGCCTGTTCTAATTACCAATGCATCTTTACTTCGCATTACTCCTAAAAAATTAGCGGAAATTTATCATACCAGATATTCAGGAATTCCGGGCGGACTGCGTATAATAAGCGGCACGGAAACAGCCTCTAAGCAAGGCTTGAAAGAATTAATAAAGCTCGCGACTTATCAGATGCTACCAGATAATAAATTACGCAGAGAAATGATGAAAAATTTAAAGATAGAAGACTAGTCCCGTACTAAATTTTTTTTAAAAACAAATGACCATTATAAATAAAAACTTAAAATTTTAGTACTGGGATTAAATATATGGATAAAGATAAAAAGACAACAACAGGAAAATACATTGAGGCCGTAGGAAGACGCAAGACATCGACTGCCAGAGTGCGTATTTTAGAATCCAGCAAGGCGAATTTTATTGTTAATGGGAAAGATGCAAAAGAATATTTTAAAACGGAAGTGGAGCGCCGTCTGATTTTAGAGCCAATGTCAGGGGGGTTAGGAGCCGGCAAGACGGGCTTAAAATGGAACGTGGAAGCCCGGGTCTCCGGCGGAGGGACTCATTCCCAGGCTGAGGCTATACGCCATG
>MFUY01000005.1:0-30790 GCA_001787035.1 Candidatus Nomurabacteria bacterium RIFCSPLOWO2_01_FULL_41_12 | reverse complement strand
CCCGCGCGCTAGTATTGTCAGACGAGGAGCTTCGTAAAAATTTGAAAAATTTAGGATATTTAAAGCGTGACCCAAGAGCCAAAGAACGCCGCAAGTTCGGCTTGAAGAAAGCAAGAAAAGCGCCTCAGTGGAGCAAGAGGTAAAATTTTCTAAAATCAAACTTTTTTCGGTACGGATTTTTTGAAGCTTAAAAAATCCTGAAGTTTTCGCGCCGTCGCGCTCAAAACCCCTTCAAAAGTTTATTTTAGAAAATTTTTTTAATTTGTGCTAGAATGCAACTATGGCAGATGAAGAAACAGATAAAAAAGAACCCCTCGAGGCTGCTCGGGATGATTCTACTGAATCAGATAATACTGAGGTAGAAGAATTTGAATTCAACGACGACGGCGAGGAAGATTTAAAGAAGACTTTAAAGAAATTTAGGGCTGACTTAAAAACATGCCAAAAAGAAAAGGAAGAATACTTGACCGGCTGGCAGAAAGAGCGGGCAGAATTTGCCAACTATAAGAAGCAGGAAGATGATCGCAAGGCCATGTTTTCAGAATCAATGCGAGAACGGATACTCTCTAGATTTTTGACGGTGATGGACAGCTTCAATATAGCTTTTGCCAATAAAGAAGCTTGGGATAAGGTGGACGAAAATTGGCGCAAAGGCGTAGAATATATTTAAGGTCAGATGAATACCATATTTGAAGAATATGGAGTTAAAGCAATAGGCGAGGTAGGGGAGAGTTTTGACCCTGTTATCCACCAGCCGGTTGAAATGATGCCGACCGATAAAAAAGAAGAGGACCATAAAATTGCCAGTATGATTCAAAAGGGTTACATGCTTGGAGGCGACCTGCCTGCCGGTAAGGCAGGGCGCGTAATACGTCCGGCCAGAGTCAATGTTTATGAATACAAAAACGGAGACTAAAATTTGTGTTGATTGCAAAAATGAATTTGAAATTAGTTCAGGCGATTTGAATCTATACGAGAAAGTTGGGTTAGTTATTCCGGAACAATGTTTTTTTTGCCGAACAAAACAGTACCTAGCATTTTTTATTTTTGGAAAATTTAGAAAAGGAATTTCGGATTTATCCGGCGAAAGTTTAATTACTGTACTTCCCAATAATTTAAGATATCCCATTTACAAATCACATGAGTGGTGGGGTGATGGTTGGAATCCGATGAATTTCGGGCAGGAATATGATGAGAATCGCCCATTTTTTGACCAATTAAAAGAGCTTCAGGAAAAAATACCGCGTCCTCACCAAGTGGGGAAAAATAATACTGGTTGTGATTGGTGTGATGACGTTTGGGATTCAAAAAACTGTTATTTATGCAGATCGTTGTCAAAATGCGAGAATTTAAGTTATTCCTATAGAGTGGTTGAATGTAAAGATTCTTTTGATCTGGTTTATTGTTTTAATTTGCAAAATTCTTATGATAGTTTTTCTTGCCACAACTCTTTCAATTTGAATTTTTCCGAGAATTGCAAAGATTGCATTGATTCGTACTTTCTTTTTGACTGTCGAAATTGTCAAAATTGCATCATGAGTTGGAATTTACGCAATAAGCAATATTACATTAGAAACAAACAATATACCAAAGAAGCTTACGAAGCAGAGCTTGTAAAAATAGGGCTTGATTCGTATCAAAATGTAGAAGCCCTTAAAAATGAATTTAAAAAAATGCTTCAAGGTGAAGCTGTTCACCGTGAAAATTTTAATCTTAAAACTACGGATTCCGTAGGCAATTATTTAACTAACTGTGATAAATGCGTGAATGTATTTACATGGGAAACTTCGCAGAATTGCCGGAATTCACTACGAGGCATGGATGCTAAAGATTGTATAGACCAATTCGGATCCTGGCACACCGAGGCTTCGGGTAATAACAGTTGTGTATACGGTGGTTACCAGCTTAAACACTCTTCTTGGTCTAATGCTCGATATTCAGAGTACCTGGATTTGTGTGATGAAGTGGAATATTGTTTCGGTTGTGTCGGGCTTCGTAAAAAGAAATATTGCATTCTTAACAAGCAGTACGAAAAAGATGAATATGAAAATTTGCGTAATAAAATAATTAACAATATGGAAAAAAGGGGAGAATATGGAAAATTCCTTCCTTATTCATTTGGTTTATGTGAATACAATTTCTCTGCTGGAGCGATTTACTTCAAAGATATTACAGAAAAAGAGATAGTTCTAAAAGGCGGATATTGGAAGAATGAAGATTTGTCTTCGCAAGACGGTATTCTATCAGCAAGTTTACCGGATAGTATTATTGAAACTGACCCAAGTATAAAAACCCAAGCACTGATCTGTCCCGAGAGCCATTATCGCTTCAATATTAGCGAAGCGGAATACGAATTTCACAAGCGCAAGAATTTTGCTTTACCTCGACTTCATTTTGATTTAAGGATGACTAAACAGATGAGGAAAATAACTGTAATCAAGAGTTACCCTTATAAATGTATGTATTGTGAAAATGATATAATGGCATATTATCCGCCGGAATGGGGGTATCAGAAGATAGCCTGCGAAGAATGTTATAAGCAAAATATCGCCTAAAAGTATTCTGGTATTCTCAAGAATACCAGAATGGAAAATATGAAAACAGAAATAAAAACACATTCGAATACCTTAGTGCAAGCTTGTAAAAATTGCAAAAAAGATTTCACCACAGAAGGAGAGGATTTTAATTTTTACGAAAAAATTAGGGTGCCACCACCGACGTGGTGCCCGGAATGTCGGCAACTTCGTAGATATGCTTGGCGTAATGAACGTACGCTTTATAGAAGAAATTGCGACCTTTGCGGGAAAAATACCGTGACAATTTATTCTTCAAATAAACCGCATAAAGTGTATTGCAATGAATGCTGGTGGGGAGATGGTTGGGATGCTTCTTCATACGGTAGGGACTTTGATTTTTCAAGGCCGTTTTTCGAGCAATTTGCGGAACTACAGCTTGATGTGCCTCGTATGGCATTACTCAATAAAAACAGCGTAAATTCTGATTATACGAACCATTCCGGCGATAATAAGAATGTCTATCTTTCATTTTCTTCTTTTTTTGATGAAAATGTGATGTATAGCACCTGGGTTTTTCATTCTCGTGATTGTACAGATTGTACTTTTATTTATGAAAAAGGGGAGCGTTTATATGAAATTATTGACTCCCGGACTTGTTATCAATGCCAATACGGCCTTTTCCTGAAAGATTGCTCTAACTGTCTTTATTGCTATGATTGCCGGGGATGTAACAATTGTTTTATGTCTTCCAATTTGCGCAATAAAAGTTATGTTTTCAAAAACAAGCAATATACGCGGGAAGAATATCTTAAAAAAATGAAGGATTATGAATTGCTTTCTTTCGTAATTCGTGAAGGATTGAATAAAGAATGGAAAGATCTGATGGAGCAGCACTCCATTCATCGTTATGTTATTAGTGAGAGAAATATTAATTCTATTGGTAATCTACTTTATGATTGTAAAAATGTAATTCAATCTTTTGAAATATATAATGGAGAGGATGCCAGATATCTCTATTCATGTAGAGAAATTAAAGATTCTATGGATTTATACCATGTCGGCATGAATGTTGAACTTTGTTATGAGCTTCAAGGGTGTACTCGTACTTCCAATTGTCAATTTTGCCATCTCTGTTATGACAATATGAATGTCATGTATTCCGACACTTGCCAGAACAGCCAGAATTTATTCGGTTGTGTTTCCGTGAAAAAGGGTGAATATATGATTTTTAATAAAAAATATAGCAAAGCAGATTACGAAGCATTGAAAGAGAAAATTATTGAACACATGAAGAAAACAGGGGAGTATGGGGAATTTTTCCCGCCTCAAAATGCGCCGGTTTATTACAATGAAACACAAGGCGCTCTCTATGAGCCGATGAGTAAAATTGAAGTTTTAACCAAAGGCTGGCATTGGGAAGAGAATGTTCCCGGCACCTTTGGCAAAGAAACTATTCCAAGCGCTTTGATTCCCGATAAAATAGAGGATGTACCGGATTCCTATTTAAGTGAGATTTTTTCTTGCACTACTTGTTCCAAAAATTACAACATTACCCACAACGAGCTTCTTTTTTATCGAAAAGAAAATCTGCCCTTTCCTAGACGATGTCCGAATTGCCGTTATAAAACAAGGTTTGATTTGCGTCCGCCGAGAAGACTTTGGCACCGTGCCTGCATGTGCGACAGGAACGACCATGGTCACGCAGGCCAATGTGATAATGAATTTGAAACCACCCATTCTCCTGATCGACTGGAAAAAGTTTATTGTGAGAGTTGTTATAATAAAGAAGTTTACTAACCCAACCAGTTACTTTATCAAATTAAAGTACTTTACTTAACTAAAGTGACCCATAAATCAGAAAATAAAATATGCCAGAATTGTAAAGAAGACTTCACTATTGAGCCGGATGATTTTGGGTTTTATGAAAAAATAAAAGTCCCTCCCCCGACTTTTTGCCCGGAGTGCCGATTGGTTAGACGCATGATATCTACCAATGAACGAGTGCTTTATAAGCGCAAATGTGACCTGACTGGCAAAGACATTTTCTCTATGTATGAGGCAGGGGCAAAATTTCCCGTTTATGAAACGGACGCCTGGTATTCTGACGGTTGGGATGCGTATTCCTACGGCATGGAATATAACGAAAATCACTCGTTTTTTGAGCAATATTTGGAATTACAGAATAAAGTCCCTAGAATGGCTTTAGTCAGACAGGGTATGTCTGTCAACAGCCCCTATACACATCGTCTCACCAGCCCTAAGAATTGTTATATGGTTTTTCGGGCTACATATCCCGAGAACTCTTTTTATAGTTATGTTGTAACAAAATTGATGAATTCTTCTGATTGTATTTTTTCTTCTGATTCCGAGCTTTGCTATGAGTGTATAAATTGTGAATATTGCTATAATACAAAGTTTTGCCAGGAAAGTAAATACTGCCGTGATTCATATTTTCTTTATGCTTGTAGAAATTGCTCTAATTGTGTGGGCTGTATGAATTTAGTGAATCAAGAATATTGTATTTGGAATGAAAAGTATACAAAAGAAGAATATTTAGAAAAATTAAAAGAACTCAAGTTAAATAGCTTTTCGGGTATATCTAAGATGGAAAAAGAATTTTCCCTGTTTAAAAAAAAATTTCCCAAAAAAGCAATTGCTTCCATAAAGTCCGAAAATGTTTCCGGGAATTGGTTTTCTAACAGTAAAAATGTCTATAAATCTTTTGATTGTTTGAACGTTAAAGATGGCAAATATCTTTTTGGTGTTTTTGGTGCCGAAGACTGCATGGATTATTTTGAGTGGGGCAATAAAGCGGAGTTGATATATGAATCAGAGAATTGCGGGATTGATGTATCTCGGCTTTCTTTTTGTACTCAATGCTGGATGGGGGCATCGGACTTATATTATTGTAATACCTGTCCGGGTGCGCGCAATTGTTTCGGCTGTGTTGGTCTTAAAAAAGGGGAGTATTCTATTTTAAACAAGAAATATTCAAAAGAAGAATATGAAATTTTAAAAGAGAAAATTATTAAGCAAATGAGCGTAACGCCATATTTTGACGGAAAATTGGAATACCGTTATGGTGAGGCGTTTCCGAATTCTTTCTCTGATTTTGCTTATAATGAGAGTGCTGCCGGCGACTTTTTCCCTTTAACTAAGAAAGAAGTATTATCGCGCGGGTATAGATGGAAAGACAGAGAAAAGAAAAATTATGAGACGACGATTAAAAGCGGGGAATTACCGGAGACGATTGGCGAGGTGGATGATTCTATATTAAAAGAAGTTATAGAGTGCGGGGAAAAAGATAGCCCAAATTCCGTGGGTGCTTTTCGAATTACAGAGAACGAGCTTTCTTTTTACCGCAGAATGGATTTGCCACTCCCTCGTGTTTGCTTTGACATACGCCATCTTCGCCGTTTGAACAAACGCCCGATGCTTAGATTACAAAAACGTGATTGCTCCAAATGCAATGTTGCAGTAGAGACAGTTTATACTAAAGAATATTCACCGATAATTTACTGTGAGACTTGCTATCAGCAAGAAGTGTATTAACAGCAACAAATGCTCTCATGTACTAGTGCATAGATACTAAAATTATGAACAGCCAAACTAAAAATTGCCAAAACTGTAAAAAAGATTTCATTATCGAGCCGGACGATTTTGGATTTTATGAAAAGATAAAAGTTCCTCCGCCGACTTTTTGCCCGGAGTGCAGACTGCAAAGAAGACTGGCATGGAGAAATGAAAGAGGACTCCACAACCGGGAGTGTGGTTTGTGCAAGAAGAAAGTAATTTCTGTTTTCAACCAAGAATTAGGAAATACCGTATTTTGTGATAAATGTTATTGGAGTGATCATTGGGACGCGATAGGTTATGCCTCTGAAATTGATTTTTCTAAACCCTTTTTAAGTCAACTTTTTGAACTTTTTTATAAAGTTCCTGCCCCCAACCTTTTTGCTTTTGGAACAACCATGATTAATTCGCAATATTGTAATATGGCGAATAATATGAAGAACTGTTATTTATTGCATGATGGTACTTTTGATGAAAATGTTTCCTATGGTAGCGGGGTTTTTCATACCAAAGATTCTCTTGATATTACTACGGTTAGAAAATGTGAACTTTGCTATGAAATAGTAACTTGTATAAATTGCTATCGCACCCTTTTTTCACAGAATTGCGAAGATTGCGTGGAAGTATATTTTTCGTACAATCTTCGCGGATGCAATAATTGTTTTGGTTGCGTGAACCTTCATAAAAAGAGTTACCATATTTGGAATGAACCATATACCAAGGAAGCATACGAAGAAAAATTAAAATCTCTCGGGCTGGATTCCCACAAGAATATCACTTCGCTTAAAGGAAAAGCTCATGAGTTTTGGAAAAAATTTCCAAAAAAGTATTATTTTGGAGTTCAAAATGTGAATTTTAGCGGGGATTACATGGAACATTCTAAAAATGCAAAATGGTGCTTTGGTGTGGCAAATGTTGAAGATTCAAAATTCTGTTCCTTTGTTTCAAACGGACCTGTCAAAACCACATATGATTTTACGCATTATGGAGACAATATTGAACTAGTGTATGACAGCATTCAAACAGGGGATGGAATCTATAACGTTAAATTTGGCTGGTGCAATTGGACGAATACAGAGAATGCCACTTATAGCATTACCGTTCCCGGGTGTTCCAATATTTTCGGCTGCGTAGGCCTAAAGAAAAAGCAATACTGCCTATTAAACAAACAGTATACAAAGGAGGAATACGAAGCTTTAGTTCCTAAAATCATAAAACACATGAACGACATGCCTTACATTGATAAAAAAGGCAACGAATACAGATACGGGGAATTTTATCCGATTGAGCTTTCGCCTTATGGGTATAATGAGACTACTGCGCAGGAGTATTTCTTTTTAAACAAAAAGCAAATAAAAGAAAATGGGTATAAATGGAAAGAGCCAAAAACTCGAAACTATGGGATAACAAAAGGTTCAGAAAATCTTCCCGACAAGATTAGTGAAGTAAGTGATGACATCTTAAATGAAATAATCAGCTGCGAACATCAAGGAAAGTGCGAAGAAGATTGTACAACCGCCTTTAAAATCCTTCCCGAGGACCTTAAATTTTACCGTAGGATGAATTTGCCTTTACCTAGGCTCTGCCCTAATTGCCGGCACTATCAAAGACTAAAACAAAAAAACCCTCTAAATTTATGGCACAGGCAGTGCATGTGTGATAAAAAAGGACATTTTCACAGGATAGAAAAGTGTGAAGTTGAATTTGAGACAAGTTACGCGCCCGAACGGCCGGATATCGTATATTGCGAGAAGTGTTATCAACAGGAAGTTGATTAATTTTTCCCGAAAGTTTCAAATAAAATCTTTTTTGTTTCTTCGTCTATGAATTGGGTGACAATTATCATCATTTCAGTTGTTAAACCCAAGTCTTTTTTTATATTTGTAAATAGGTGCTCAAAAGGGTAGGGGGAGATCCAAGCGGAGTTTTTCAGGCAGACAAAGCCGGCTTTTTTTAAAAGATAGCGCAAACTCTCCCGCTCACTTTTTCTACTCTCCGGCAAATCAAGCAGAATAATTCTCCAAAATCCGTCCCATATTTGAGGGACCAAGGCATCTTCGCTCTCTAATATCATGGTGTTCAGCTTGGTTTTTCCATGAGCCGTGATTTTAGCGTAATTTTGTCGCTCTGTTGCATGAATTTCAGCATATCCGCCTTCTACCAGGTTCTTAAGCGCACGGGCCAAAGCGTAAGAGGTTTTTGCCTCGCCCGTGACCGTGCTATGGCCGAGGACGTCTTTATCTTTTAGTTTCTCCACAGAAACTGCCGGCCTTTCAGCTAGCTTTTTTAGTATTTTCTTACTGTATTTTTCTTTTGGACTTGACATGCTTATAGCCTATCATATATACTCTTATTATACAAGTTTTTAGTGGTCGCAAATTAAATGTCAAAAAATTATTAGTATTAATTTAACCTTATAAAATATGAGTAAAATTATAGGAATAGACTTAGGTACGACGAATTCGGCTGTGGCTGTCATTGAAGGCGGCGCGCCGAAAATTATTGAAAATACGGAGGGCAATCGCACTACTCCTTCGGTAGTTTCTGTCGCAAAAAATGGCGATCGTCTTGTCGGGTTGCTCGCCAAGAGACAAGCAGTGACTAATCCGGAAAATACAGTTTACGGCATCAAGCGTTTCATGGGGCATAATTTTGACGACCCGGAAGTGCAGAAAGATTTGAAAAATGCATCGTTCAAAATCCAAAAATCCGCAAACGGCGGAGTAGAAGTAAAAATCGGCGATAAATGGATGCGTCCAGAAGAAGTGTCTGCGATGATTTTAGGGAAAATAAAAGCGGATGTGGAAGCAAAATTGGGAGAAAAAATTACCGAGACAGTCATTACCGTACCAGCGTATTTCAATGATGCGCAAAGAAAAGCGACCAAGGATGCAGGAGTGGTCGCGGGACTGGATGTAAAAAGAATTATTAACGAGCCGACAGCCGCGGCGCTCGCTTATGGTTTTAATAAAAAGAAGAATGAGAAAATAGTAGTATACGATTTCGGTGGGGGCACATTCGACGTATCAGTACTAGAAATCGGTGATGATGTGATAGAAGTGAAGTCTACCGATGGAGACAGCCACCTCGGAGGCCGAGATATTGACCATAAAATAATTGCCTGGATTGCGGAAGAATTCAAAAAGACTTCCGGTGTGGATGTGCGTGGAGACAAGCTTGCGCTCCAGCGCCTGGACGAAGCGGCTGAAAAAGCCAAGATAGAGCTTTCAACGGCGGTTGAAACAGAAATTAATATACCGTTCATTACTTCCACCGCGGCCGGCCCTCAACATTTGCTTCTCAAAATGACCCGTGCCCAGCTTGAGTCAATTGCAGACGAATATATTGCCCGTTCCATAGAAATCACCAAACGGGCAATGGCTGCTTCCGGTTTCAAAATAGAAGATATGAATGAGATTATCATGGTGGGCGGACAGACGAGAATGCCGAAAATTGTGGATGAAGTGAAAAAAGTTTTTGGTAAAATTCCTAACCTTACCATTAATCCGGATGAAGTCGTGGCGCTCGGAGCGGCGGTGCAGGCAGGCGTGCTTCAGGGTGATGTGCGCGATGTTCTTCTTCTTGATGTCATACCATTATCTTTGGGCATTGAAACATTGGGTGGAGTGGCTACGAAATTAATTGAAAGAAATACGACGATTCCGTCCTCTAAATCTCAAATATTCTCAACTGCGGCTGACAACCAGACTTCCGTGGAAATACATATTGTGCAAGGAGAACGTCCGATGGCGTCTGACAATAAATCTTTGGGCAGGTTCATCTTAGACGGGGTGCCGCCGGCTCCTCGTGGAATGCCTCAAGTTGAGGTGGCTTTTGATGTGGATGCCAATGGAATACTCAATGTAACTGCGAAAGATAAGGTCTCCGGCAAAACCCAGTCAATCAAAATAGAGGCAAGCTCCGGTCTGAAAGAGGAAGAAATTAAGAAAATGCAGGCCGATGCGGAACTTCACGCCGAGGAAGATAAAAAGAAAAAAGAAGTTGTGGATGTAAAAAATACTGCCGAAATGATTATATACACGGCCGAGAAAGCATTGAAAGATAATGAAGCGAAAATTCCGGCGGAATTAAAAGACAGCGTCAATGCGAAAATTGCCGCATTAAAAACTGCTAAAGACGGCACCGACTCGGAAGCCATCAAAAAAGCGACCGAAGAACTTTCGGCCGAAATGTCTAAGATAGGTGAGGCAATGGCAAAAGCTGGCGCAGAGACGCCGCCTGCTGGAGCTTCTCCAGAAGAGCCAAAAGCTGAACCCAAAGATGCGGAATTTAAGGAAACTAAAGAGGGGGAAGGCGAATCACCAAAAGCATAATTATTGATATATAAATTAGAAAGCACTAGAAGAGCTGTGCTTTCTAGTGCTTTGATTCCCACAATATCTTGTCTTGCTGGGGGCGGGCCCGTGAGAGCCCACCCCGTCGTCCGTCAGCGCATCTCGACAGCCGCCGAATCCAAGGCTCCGTTAATCCAGCCTGGGATGCGCGCAGCCAGGCTTGCCAAGAGCGATCCCGCCGCCATGAGCCCGGCGGCGACGTACACTCCGCTTGACCCCGTGGTCAAGAAGGCGGTTGCGAACGAGGCGGTAATCAGGATGAACCCGATTACCCGACACGCGATTTTTCCGTTCATTTCAGCTCCTCGGTTGAGTCCGTGGCTTTGGTGCCGGGACGTTTTTGACAATGAATTCCTAAAAACAATAGCATATTATTAGCTATTTGTCAATGTTAAAAAGATTTAACCCTTATCTCTAATTTGAAAAAAGCCAGAAATAAGGATATAATCTACACATGGACTCACCGCAAATACCCTTTAATAAAGAGATTACATACCTCGGAATTACCACTTATCGGGATAAAAACCAGCTTTTTGGCATCAAGCGCAAAGACCGGCGTCAACATATTTATCTGCTTGGAAAGTCCGGCACTGGTAAATCAGTACTGATGTTTAACATGATTATCCAGAATATCCAAAATGGCGACGGAGTCTGTATGGTTGACCCGCACGGAGAAAATGTGGAAGCAATTCTCTCCGCCATCCCCCCGCACCGCATGAAGGATGTGGTTTATTTCAACCCAGCCGACGCGGACTATCATATCGGTTTTAACGTGCTAGAGCTCATTGACCCGCAGTACAAGCACCTCGTGGCCTCCGGGCTGATGGGCATTTTTACCAAAATCTGGGCGAACGCTTGGTCCGCCCGAATGGAATATATTTTAAATAATGCAATCTTGGCGCTCTTAGATACGCCAGGTACGACGCTTCTCGGGATT
The DNA here is from genome assembly GCA_001787035.1 of Candidatus Nomurabacteria bacterium RIFCSPLOWO2_01_FULL_41_12. Classification (GTDB taxonomy): domain Bacteria; phylum Patescibacteriota; class Minisyncoccia; order Phycocordibacterales; family UBA9973; genus UBA9973. The sequence continues at coordinate 19,409 of MFUY01000005.1, read as the reverse complement.
CCCCGAATGCTGGTGGACAAAGATTACCGCCAGAAAATAATTTCCAACTTGAAAGACCCGGTTATCAAGGCTTTCTGGGTGCATGAATACGAAGCCTGGCAGGACAAATTCCGAAATGAAGCTATTGCCCCGATTCAGAACAAAGTCGGACAGTTTCTCTCCACTTCCATCATCCGGAACGTCGTCGGCCAGTCTAAGAGTACGATCAATATCTTTGACATGATGAATGAGAGGAAGATTTTCCTGGTGAATGTTTCCAAAGGGCGCATTGGCGAGGACAATTCCGGTCTTTTAGGCGGGATGATTATTACTAAAATCCAGCTGGCGGCGATGGAGCGGGTGCGTATTCCGGAAGAATCCCGTACTGACTTTTATCTTTATGTGGACGAATTCCAAAATTTCGTGACCGACGCTTTTGCTGGCATTTTATCTGAGGCCAGAAAATATAGATTAAACCTCACAGTGGCGCATCAATATACGGCCCAGCTGGTGGTGGATAAAAATTCGGCGGTGCGCGACGCCGTCTTCGGCAACGTCGGCACGATGATAGTCTTCCGGGTGGGCGCGGATGACGCGGAATTTCTGGAAAAAGAATTTGACCCAGAATTCACCCCCCAGGATATAGTGAACTTGCCCAACTATAAAGTTTATATGAAATTAATGATAGACGGCGTGACATCCCGCCCCTTTTCCGCCAAAACTCTGCCGCCGATGGTAAAGTCGGGCAACAGAGAAGTCGAAGAAGAGGTGATAAAAACTTCCCGTGAATTATATTGCAGGCCGAGGGAAGTGGTGGAGCGGGAAATAAATGATTGGAGCGGAATGTCGCTCGGCGATGATAATGCTCCAGTAGGAAGCAGCAGCTTAGAAAAATTCCCAATTATTTGCTCATTTTGCAAGAAAGAAACAACAGTGCCTTTTAGGCCGGAGAAGGGCAGACCGGCGTATTGTAAAGACTGCATAGCCAGAATAAAATCCGGCGAGATAAAAGTAGAGAAAGGCGGAGAGAATCAAATCAAACATGATGAAACAAAATTTTTCAAACCGCTCGCCGACCTGGGCATAGAATTTGAGCAGAAAGATAGGGTGAAACATGAAGCTGATGAGAGGTATCCCGAGAGAGCAGACCGTCATCTAGCTTCGCCCGTAGGTCTACCCTCGGGCATAGCCCTACGGGCGAGCCAGCCGAGGGACAAGCCTGCTACTCCGGCGGACAAACCTGGGGTTTTTGAAGCTATTAAAAAAGTTTTTACCCCGTCCCATGTAAAAGAAAATGTTCACAAAGCTCCTATTTATATGGATATTTCTAAAAAGCCCGTAAAACCCGTCCGTTCGGCGGGCACGGAAAATTCGGCGTTAAAAGAGATTTTAAACAAAACCTTAGGAGCCACATCCCAGCCGAATCAGCCTAGAATTGCTCCAAAGCCCGTTCCCACACCTATTTCTCTTGACACTTTAAGAAACACAAACAAGGAAGCCAGTAAGGGTTTTTCTAATTCTAAAGACCGTGCCGCTAGTCCAGAAGATATGAATAAGTTAAAGGATTTAATTTTAGAAAAAGCTCCCGAGGCTAAAAAGGAAGAGGCAGTACCGCAGTCTCCCAAGGCCAAAGCTTCGCCCATAGGCGGACAGCCGAGGGAAGTGCCGGAAGACGTCCTACGGAAGATTTTAGAATAGTATCTATTCTGGTATTCTTGAGAATACCAGAATACTAAATTATGCAAAGTGAAACAAAAACACATTCGACGAACTCAGTGCAAGCTTGTCAAAACTGCAAAAAAGATTTCCTGATTGAGCCGGAGGATTTTAACTTTTATGAAAAAATAAAGGTCCCGCCGCCGACTTTTTGCCCGGAGTGCCGGGCACAAAGGAGACTTGCTTTTAGAAATGAGCGCAAACTTTTCAAAGTCAAAGATGCTTTTACTGGTCAAGATATTTTTTCTACCTATCCAAAAGAGAGCGGAAGGAAAATCATTACTCGAGAAGCATGGTTCGGGGACGATTGGGATGCGATGGAGTACGGACAAGATTATGATTTTTCACGACCTTTTTTTGAACAATTAAGAGAGCTTGAAAATAAAGTGCCGATGTATAATTTTAATGTCATCAGAATGGTTAATAGTCCATATGCTTTTAATGCTACTGAACTTAAAAATAGTTACCTTGTTGTCAACGCAAGTTATTCCGAAGATTGCATGTATGGAAATGCAGTTGACCACTGTAAAGATTGCGTAGATAATTCACACATACAAGATTCTGAGCGATGCTACGAGTGTTTTTGGCTGAGTAAATGTTATCAATGTTACTTCACCCAAAGAACTCATGATTCTAGAAATTTATGGTTTTGTCGGGGATGTGTAGGATGCAATGATTGCTTTGGTTGTGCAAATTTAATTAATGCTTCTTATTGTATTTTTAATAAAAAGCACACCAAAGAAGAATATGAAAAAAAGATTGCTCAGATGAGCCTCGACACTGTCTCGGGTATTGAAAAAGCGCGCGCGCAAGCTAGAGAATTTTGGGATACGCAGCCTGTTAAAAATATTCAGGGGGTTAAAAATGTAAATTCTACAGGCTCTTATGTAACAAATTGCAGAAATGTGAATGACAGCTATTTAATCCGTGAAAGTGAAAATATGCGTTTTTGCCAATATCTGCAACTGCCCGGCAATAAAGACAACTATGATGTAAGTGTGTGGGGAAACGATACAGAGCTATGTTATGAAACGTTAGAATGTGGGGATCAATCGTATAATAACAAACTTACCAGAAATTGCTGGCCAGCTTGTAGTAATCTAGAATACTGCGTGCATCTTTTCAGTTCAACTGATTGCTTTGGCTGTGTTGGGCTAAAGAAAAAGCAATATTGCATTTTGAATAAGCAATACACGAAAGAAGAATATGAAGCACTGGTGCCGAAAATAAAAAGACATATGGATGAAATGCCTTACACCGACTCCCAAGGGTTAGTTTATAAATACGGAGAGTTTTTTCCAATAGAATTTTCACCATTCGGATACAACAATACAATTGCAATGCAGCATTTTCCGATATCCAAGGAGAAGGTAGAAACAAAAAATTATGGCTGGGTAGAAACTGAAAGAGGGGAATATAAAATTACCAAAAAAGCCGGAGAACTTCCTGAATCAATTGAAGATTTTGAAGTGGAAATGCTGAAAGAAGTTATTGAGTGTGAAAATTGTAAAAAAGCTTACCGTATCTTAGAAAATGAACTAATATTTTATAAAAAAGAAAAACTTCCCATTCCTCGCTTATGTAATGAGTGTAGGCACGAGAGGAGAATAAGTGACAGACTTAAATTATTTTTATATGAAAGGACTTGCATGTGTGCAGGGACTGCTGACCAAACAAATATATATAAAAATACCATTTCTCATATTCATAAAGATTCTCCTTGTGGAGAGGTATTCAAAACCGGATATGCCCCAGACCGGCCGGAAATAGTCTACTGTGAAAAATGTTATCAGCAGGAAGTTTACTGATTGTCTTATTCGTACGAATAGGTAAATAGAAGATTATGAAAAAAGAAGCAAAAATAAATTCACAAAATAGAGCAACTGCAGATTTCTCTTGGCTGGATGTGCCAAAAGCAATTTGGTATTTTTTGGCTGAAGATCGCAAGAAGTTTGTTGTTTCTTTCTCCATACTAGTTTTTGGATTTTTGTATGAACTTTTACCAGTATATATAGTCGGAAAAATTGTTGATTTTTTCACTACTTATAAAACCGGACAATCACTAGACCTTTTTTACTTCTATATCGGCTTTGTAGGCATTTCCTGGGTATTAGTTTTCCTTACCCGAGTACAAGTTAGAACCAACATACATGTTATTGGCGAACATGCTCGTATGAAGGCTCGTGTGTGGGGATTTCAAAGATTAACAGAATTTTCACTGGCATGGCATCAAAAAGAAAACACTGGCAATAAACTTCAGAGAATTTTTACCGGTTCAGATGCAATTAATAGGTGGATGAGAATACTTAGAGCTGATCTAATAAGAATTTTTGCTAATATTGTTGGTACTACTATATTTTTTATTTTTACTGATTTTAAGTTTGTTGTAATTGTTTTAGTATATACGACAGTATTTTTGTATCTAGAATACTATTTTGGAAACCAACTTCTAGTTTTAAGTAATGAATTTAATAGATTTAATCAAAAAGCTGGAGGAACGTATGTGGAATCGGCTACAAATATTCTGGCAATAAAAGCTTTAGGAAACGAGAAGAGTGCCACAGATCGTGTTTTAGAAAGAGAGACATTTTCTCGCGATATAGCCATAAAGAAAGCTTATGTCCAAACTTCAAAATGGCGGCTCGTTCACATTTTTACTGGAGTTGCTTGGATAATTTTCCTCTATTTTATTGGCGAATCGGTAGTTGCTAATACCATTTCTATCGGAATGATTGTAGTCTTTTTTACTTATTTCTCTAAATTGTTAGGATGTTTGGGAGATTTTTCTAGCATGCATATGGAGTTGATTGACTTAAAGTCAGATCTTGCCCACATGATGCCGATATTTAAAGAAACGGAATTTATTAAAACCGGCAATGAAAGTTTTCCGAAAGATTGGCAAAAAATAGAAATAAAAAATGCGGTAATGGATTATGGGTCGGGACAAATGGGGCTTAAAGATTTTAATTTGGCGTTGAAAAGAAATACAAAAACCGGTATTGCCGGATTATCCGGCTCTGGCAAATCAACGCTCGCCAAAATCATCTTGGGACTATACGCATTAAAGGAGGGAGTCTTTAAGATAGGCAATAAAAATTACTATTCCATTTCCCACAATGAAACCTTGGGTAATATTACCGTCGTGCTTCAGGAAACGGAACTTTTCAATCTTTCCTTGCGGGATAATATTACCATGATGCGTGGAGAAAATACTGAGCTTTTAAATATGGCGGTGGAAATTTCACAACTTGGAGAAGTAATTAATAAATTACCGGACGGTCTCGATTCTCTTATAGGTGAAAAAGGCTATATGCTCTCCGGTGGCGAGCGGCAGCGCCTCGGCATTGCCCGCGCTATTTACAAAAATGCGCCGATTGTGATATTGGATGAAGCTACATCATCTCTTGATTCGGAAACGGAAGGAAAAATAATGGGGAAGCTTTTAGGAGATTATGGTAGAGAAAAAACCTTTTTAATCATTGCGCACCGGCTAGGCACTTTGAAATATACCGACAATATTGCTGTAATGGAAGGGGGACGGGTGGCGGAAGATGGAAGTTATGATAAATTAATGAATGATAGAGGTTCAGTATTCTACCGTATGAACCAACAAAAAGACCAAAATATTAAATCAACTTAGCTACTTTAGCCAACTAAAGTACTTTAGTGGATTAAAGTAATAAGAAAAGGAAATGGAAAAGAAAAGTGAAACCAAAAATTGCCAGAATTGCAAAAAAGACTTCATTATAGAGTCGGAGGATTTTAATTTTTATGAAAAGATTAAAGTCCCTCCACCGACTTTTTGTCCGGGATGCCGTGCAATTAGGCGTTTAATTTGGCGCAATGAACGTACGCTTTATCACAATACTTGTGGTCTCTCTGGCAACAAAATAATTTCTATGTTCTCACCTGAGACGGGGCTTAAAGTTTACGGCCAGGACGATTGGTGGAGTGATCGCTGGGACCCTCTTGCTTACGGCAGAGCATATGATTTTTCGAGGCCATTTTTCGAACAGTGGCGTGAGCTTTTAGAAAGCGTCCCGCTTTGCGCGATGTGCAACACCAACTGCGTTCGCAGTGAATATGGCAATAACAATTACGATTGTAAAAATTGTTACTTGGTTTATGCTTCACTTGAGAACGAAAATGTTGCTTATGCACAGGGCGCGCTGAACACTAAAGACTCTTATGATGTTTATACTTTAATGAAGTCGCAGAATTGCTACGAGGACACTTTGTGCGGTAGCCTATATAATACACATTTTAGTTATGATTCGGATGAGTGCCTCGATTCCATGTTTCTTACCTCATGCTTGGGTCTCAAGCATTGCCTGGGCTGTGTAAATCTCCGACACAAAACTTACTGTATTTTTAATGAGCAATATAGTAAGGAGGAATATGAAAAAAAATTACGGCAATACGACTTCGGTAGTTATAAAAATCTAGAAGCTTTTAAAAAAAAATATGCAGAATTTCTATCCAAACAATTCCGCCGCTATGCTTTTGTATACAAGTCGGTCAATGTAACTGGCGACAATATCATGCATTCTAAGAATAGCAAGTGTATTTTTGACGTTTACGGCGACGTGGAAGATTCTAAATATCTTGTTCACACCATTACCATTAAAACAAGTTACGATGGCTACGGCATAGGGTATAATGCAGAGCTTTTGTACGAAGGTGTAGACTTTGGCCTCGATGCCGCGCGTAACTTCTTTGGTGTTTGGAACCACCGAGGGATGGACAATATTTACACATATATGTGCCACAGCTCCAAGCATCTATTTGGTTGCATCAGCTGTCGTTCTAGGCAGTATTGTATTCTTAATAAACAGTATTCCAAAGAAGAATACGAAGAGTTGGTGCCGAAAATTATTAAGCATATGAATGACATGCCATATATTGATAAAAAGGGACGAGTTTATAAATATGGAGAATTTTTTCCAATGGAACTGTCACCTTTTGCCTATAATGAAACAATAGTACAAGAATATTATCCCTTAGATAAAAAATTAGTTACAGAGTATGATTTAAAATGGAAAGAACCAAAGGAAAGAGATTATAAAATAGAAATTAAAATAGAAGATTTGCCTGATCATGTTAAAGATACTGATGAATCCATTATAGATAAAATTCTTGAATGTATGCACAAAGGGGAATGTAATCAACAATGCACGGAAGCATTTAAAATACGGTCAGATGAACTACAATTTTATAAAAAAATAAATGTGGCATTACCGCGTCTCTGTCCGAATTGCAGGCATTTTGAGCGTTTAAAAAAGAGAAATCCAATGAAGCTCTGGCATCGAGGGTGTATGTGCGACAAAGAAAATCATTTTCACGGAGAAGGGAAGTGTGAAGTAGAATTTGAAACTTCTTATACCCCCGAAAGACCGGAGATCATTTATTGCGAAAAGTGCTATCAGCAAGAGGTGTATTAAAGTGTTGAAAAATCAGTAAATTTGTAGTAAAATAACAATATATATGCCGAAACCGAATCGAGTGCAAATAATAAAATATGGTCCGCCTCCGCCGGAATTGCCTGTTTTCGGCAAGGTCAAGCCGGAGGACGTGTCTTTCATTGGGCGCACGAACTATGTGGCCGCATTGGAAGAGAAGAAATTTATTTTCGGCATCAAGCGCGTGGACAGGCGCCGGCATTTGTATATTATCGGGAAGTCCGGCGTCGGCAAGACAAAACTACTTGAACTTCTCATGCGTCAAGATATTACATATAATCATGGTGTATGTCTTATTGACCCTCACGGTGATGTGATAGAAGCCATATTGGACTACATTCCAAAAGAAAGAATAGAAGATGTATGTATTATTGACCCTACGGACATTAATTTTCCGGCGTCTTTTAATCCGCTCGCGAACGTTGATCCTTTCTTTAAATTTCAATTAACTCAAGGGCTGATTGAGGTTTTTCAAAAACAATTCGGGGCCAATTGGACGCCCCGCCTCGAGCACGTTTTTCGTTTTACCTGTCTCGCATTGCTTGATTATCCCCATGCCACCATGCGCGGAATGATTTCAATGCTGACTGACCGTAACTATAGGCAAAAAGTAGTGGAATATATTACGGATGACATGGTCAAAAGATTCTTCGCCATAGAATTTGCCGATTGGTCGGAGAAATTCGATACCGACGCTATTATTCCATTGGTCAATAAACTTGGGCAATTTCTATCAGATCCGTTACTTCGAAATATTTTCGGTCAAAAGGAAAACAAAATAGATATTAGCTCGCTGATGAATGAGCAAAAAATAATTCTTATCAATATCTCTAAAGGACGTCTCGGTGAAGAAAACTCATCTTTTTTAGGCTCTATATTTTTAACCAAAATAAAGCAGGCAGGAATGGAACGTGCGGCTATCCCCGAGCGTGACCGTGTGGACTTTTATCTGTATGTGGATGAGTTTCAAAATGTCGTGACGCAGACTTTTGAAAACATTTTATCCGAAGCTAGAAAATACGCTTTAAATTTAACTGTTGCGCATCAATATGTCGGCCAGATTATTACTCGCGTTCATCAAGCAGTGCTTGGTAATTGCGGAAGTGTCATTACTTTCCGCGTGGGTGGGGAAGACGCGGTTAAAATGAAGCCGGAATTCGCACCCCTTTTTGACGTCAAAGACATGATCAATCTTGCGGTAGGAGAAATTTATATCAAAATGACGATTGACGGAGAATCCTATGACCCATTTTCAGCCGAAACTTTAAAGGTTCTGCCTGCCACTCATCCTTCTTATAAAGAAGAGATTATTAATGCATCCCGCAGAAAATATTCAATACCGAAAGACGCTGCAGCCAAACTCATTGCCGAAGAAGAAGCTACCATCATTAGGAGCGCCGAAGAAAAAGCTATTATTGAGAGTAAAGCTAAAAGAAAAGCAAAAGAAACGGGCGAACCCGCCGACGCTGAAAGCTCTGGCGAGGCGGGGGGAGAAAATAAGAAATCGAAAGCTTCACAAGAAGCTGAACCTATGATATAAATAAAAATATGTCAAAAGACCCCGAACGAAAGCAGAGCTTCATACGGGGCAGGCTATTATAAAAATTATGGCTAAAGATTATTACAACATACTAGGTGTCAATAAAACTTCCTCCAAAGAGGAAATTAAGAAAGCTTTTTATAAGCTGGCGCACAAATATCATCCCGATAAAAAAGGCGGTAATGAAACGAAATTCAAAGAGGTAAACGAAGCCTACCAGATTCTCTCCGATGACGGCAAGCGCTCAAAGTATGACCAATATGGCTCCAGTTTTGAAAATATGGGGCAGGGCTACAGACAGGGCCAACAGAGTGGATTTGAAGGCTTTGATTTTGGTGGCTTTCAGAATGGCAATGCAGATTTTGACTTCGGAAACCTGAATGATATTTTTAGCGATTTCTTCACCGGAGGCGGGGGAGGCAGAGCTCAAGCCAGGCGTGGACGGGATATTTCAACCGAAGTCCAGATTTCTTTTTCCGACTCTATTTTTGGCATCAATAGAAAAATTTTAATTACTAAAACTTCCAGCTGTCTTACTTGCAACGGCTCCGGCGCGAAAACAGGCTCAAAAATGGAAACTTGCAAGCACTGCAATGGCCAAGGTAAAATCCACGAAACCAAAAGGTCATTTCTCGGCACTATTTCCAGCACAAAAGTCTGTGAAGTGTGCTTCGGAGCAGGCGAGGTGCCGAAAGAGGTTTGCGATAAATGCAAAGGCAAAGGAGTATTACGTCGGGAAGAAGAAGTTTCCATCGTTATTCCCGCTGGCATACGCGATGGGGAGATGATTCGGATGACAGGCATGGGTGAAGCAGTGTCAAAAGGTGTTACTGGCGACCTTTATATAAAAATAAATGTAGTACCGCATCCAGTCTTCAAGCGAGACGGCCATGACTTAGTAATGAATTTGAATTTGAAACTCTCCGATGCGCTTTTGGGGACAGAATATCCCATACAAACTCTGGATGGGGAAATTAAAGTTACAATTCCGGAAGGTGTCAGCATAAATGAAGTTCTCCGCGTGCGGGGCAAAGGCGTGCCCGTGTCAAAAAGCAAAAGGGGAGACTTGCTTATTAAGCTCAATATAAAACTTCCCGGGAAATTATCCCGCAAATCCCGCGAACTCATAGAAGAACTAAAAAAAGAGGGGATATAACATGCTTCCGGAAAATATTATTTATATTTCTCTTTTCACCACCTTAGTGGGATACTCCTTTTATTTCAGAGGTATATTTTATGGGCAAGTCAGACCCAATTTGGTTTCATGGTTTCTTTGGATGCTAGGTCCTTTTTTGGGAGTATTTTTTCAGTTGAAGGCAGGAGCTGGACTTTCTGTGTTACCCGTATTTTTAGTTGGTTTTGGTCCTCTGGTGATGATTATTGTTTCTCTCTTTAGAAAAAATGTTTTTTGGAAAATAACTCGGTTAGATGTATTTTGTGGAATACTTTCGGTGCTTGCCTTAGTATTTTATATACTTACTCATAATTTAGGAGTCTCAATTCTTTTTGCCATATTGAGTGATGGTCTAGCTGCTGTACCGACTATTATCAAGTCTTGGAAGTTTCCAGAGACAGAATTGGCTGTCGGTTATTTGCCGGGGATATTTAACAATATTTTAGGTTTATTTATTATAAAAAATTGGATTTTTTCTATATATTCTTTTAGTATTTATATTATAGTTATAAACATAATTATAATATTTTGTATTTATCGCAAAAAGATTTTTCAAACAAAAACTACAGTTTAGCAACTTTTTGCCCTTCCGGAGTATCTTTTATTTCATATCCAAGAGAGTTTATTTTTTCTCGCAACTTGTCTGATTTTTTGAAATCTTTATCAAGTCGCGCTTGTTCTCGCTCTTCAACTAACAGTTTAATATTTTCAGGAATACTTTCTGCTTTTAATTCCGCAAATCCAAGCCCAAAAACTTTATCAAAATCTAAAATAGTGGCTTTTTTATCAGCATCCGACATATTTTCATCTTTTATTACATCCCAAAGGAGCGACAGGGCGCGAGGAGTATTCAAATCATCATTTAGGTATTCTGTGAATTTATTTTGATATTCTTGGTGTACGCTTCCAGTTTGCCCGCCCAGCCCTAAAAACAGGCTATATAAGCGTTTTAGAGCTGTTTGCGCGGCTTCTATGGCTTCCCACACGAAGTTTACTCTAGTGCGGTAATTGGCCATCAGGAGCCAAAATCGATACGCCAGAGGGTCAATACCTTTATCTATCAAATCCCGCAAAGTGTAAAAATTATTAAAAGACTTCGCCATCTTTTTTTGGTCTACCAGGACCCATTCATTGTGCATCCAATACCGTACAAATTGTTTTCCCGTTGCGCCTTCCGACTGCGCTATCTCATTTTCATGATGGGGGAAAATATTATCCACTCCGCCGGTGTGTATATCTATTTCTTCTCCTAAATTCGCCATGCTCATCGCTGAGCATTCTATGTGCCAGCCGGGGCGCCCTTTGCCTAAATCCGTTTTCCAGAAAACATCTCCATCTTTTTCATCCCAGGCTTTCCAAAGAGCGAAATCTTGCACGTTGTCTTTATCGTATTCGTCAGTTTGAATTCTGCCGGAAGCGTTTTCTTTTTGGTTTTCTAGTTCAATTTGCGCCAGTTTTCCGTAATTTTTAAATTTTTTAATGCTGAAGTATACACTGCCGTCCTCGCTTTTGTATGCCAAGCCATTAGAGAGGAGCTTTTTTATAATTTCTACCATTTTATCTATATAGTCGGTAGCTTTGGTAAATTTGGTCGGGTTTAAGATATGGAGTGCTTTGACATCTTTTAAAAATTCCTGCGTATAAAATTCCGTGAATTCTTTCAACCCCTTTTTTTCTTTTTGGCTTTCACGGATGGTCTTGTCGTCCACATCCGTCAAGTTCATTATGTGGTCAACTTTGAAATTATTGTACACCAAGACTCTTTTTAAGACATCGGCAAAAATATAAGCGCGGTAATTTCCAATATGGGGATAGTTGTAGACCGTCGGTCCGCAGGTGTACATCCGGACTTCGTTTGTACTAATAGGGGAGAAGTCTTCTTTTTTGCGCGTCAAAGTATTATATAAATGTATTTTGCTCACATGTTTCCTGCTGGTCATATGGTTTGTTTGAATTCATTTCTGTAAATTGAGATGAGGGTATAGAGCAGGCTCACTGTGAGCGGTCCTACCAATATGCCGACTGGACCCAAAAGCGAGATTCCGCCAAGCACCGCAAACAAAATCAAAAGAGAAGGTATGTTTATTTTTTTGCCGACGATAAGCGGGCTTAAGAAATTGTCAATCATTCCTACCGCCACGACTGCCCAGATTAAAAGGCCTACGGCAGATGTAGTGTCTCCCGTAAGAAAGAGGAAGACAATAGCGGGAACAGAAATGAGGGCAGTACCGAACGTCGGGAGTAGAGAACATACGGCGGCCACTACGCCCCAAAGTGCCGGATTTGGGATATTAAAGAGCCAAAGTCCGAACCCCATGAGTATTCCCTGGACGAGGGCTATCAAGAGATACCCTTTGATGACGGCGTTTACAGAAAATGCCAGCCTAGCGATTATTTTTTCATCATCTTTGTCTCCGAGGGGACTTAATACCATCATGGCCTTTTTCCATTTTATGCCGTCTTTCAAAAAATAAAAAATAATCAAAAGCATCAATATGAACGAAAAGAAAGCGGAAACTGTAGTGCTGAAGATGTTTGCTATATTGCGGGATACATAAGAAATAAAATCTGCTGTTTTTTCATTGATATCAAAAGCCATCACTTCAGGCAAAACTTTATTCACTTTATCTTCTATCAAATTCAAGAACGGTTCAGCATTACCATTGTATATCACCTGGCGATAAACGTCCTGGCTCTGATTAAAAACTACCGCGCCGATGCCTAAAAGCGGGCCGCAAACTACGACAATAAACAGGCACACGGTAAAAAATGCGGAGAGCCAATTAGGCAAACGCATTTTGTTCAACCATTCATATATCGGATAGAGCACAATGGAAAAAGAAACTCCAAGCACCAGCACCACCCAAAAAGGTCGGAAAATCAGGAAAGTGAAAAGGAGAGTGGCGAGCAAGAGGCCGAAGAAAAAATACTTTTCAATAACTTTTGTTTGCATAATGATAGTATATCAAATGCTTGCCTTTTTGGGAAATATCATATAATATAAGCTCCATATGAATAAGGCGGACAAAGAAGAATTTGCGGTTATATTCACAGGTGGGAAGCAATATAAAGTCTCCGAAGGGGGTCTTGTTTCTGTTGAGAAAATAAAAGGGGAATATAAAAAGGGAGACAAACTTTTTTTTGATAAAGTCTTGCTCGTGGATGATGGCAAAAACACTACCATCGGCACGCCTTATATCAAGGGGGCGAAAGTGGACGCTGAAATTGTAGAAATCGGCCGTGCCAGAAAAATTCTCGTAATAAAATATAAGCAAAAGTCTCGCTACCTGCGCCGAGCCGGCCACCGCCAGCCGTTTTTCAAAGTAAAAATACTCTCAATAGCTTAAACTTTTTGAAATCGAAATTTTAGCCGGTACGGATTTTTTGAAGCTTAAAAAATCCTGAAATTGGCTCGCCGTCGCTCGCCAAACCCCTTAAAAATTTATTTCAAAAAGTTTTTTTACTGCCTATTTTTTAATGCATTTTTGAGAGTGTCGTTGTCGGAATATTCCAATTCGGTGCCGGTGGAGAGGCCCTTACCCAGGGAAGAGATTTTGATATTTTGTTGCTTATCGTTTTTATTGGCAATATCTTTAATTTGCGTTCGTACATATGAATCAGTATGGTCGCCCTGCGGGCTCAAAGAGAAAGCCAGTATTACTTCTTTCAATTCTTTATTGTTTGAGATTTTTTCTTTTAACTCTTCAATCCGGACTTTGTTTTTGGTATTTTTTTCCACAATAGGCACAAGCCCGCCCAAAATAAAATATTTGCCGTTATAAACTCTGCTCTTTTTTACGCTTTCTAAATCAGAGTCTTTCTCAATGACCATCAAGGTAGAGGAGTCTATATTCGTGCTTGCGCACAAGTCGCAAATTTTTTCTTTTCCTTTATTTACAATAAAAAATCTAAAACATTCTTTACATTGCGCTGTTTCTTTTTTTAAATCTAAAATAAGGCCAGATAAATTATCAGCATAGCTTCCATTTCTAGACATCAAAAAGTAAACAAAGCGTCTGGCTTGCCTCTCTCCAATACCGGGAAATTCTTTAAAAATTTCAGCTAACTTATCTATAATATCCATGCCTTTGTGTTTTAAAATTCATCCAAGTCTCCTTTTACTTTTGACGGAGCGAATTCGCTGATATTGCTTTTTTCAAGGTTTAAGAAGGTCGTGGTTTTTTCATCAAAATAGAGCTCAATTTTTCCCACCGGTCCATTGCGGTGCTTTTCAATCAAAATTTCAGCAATGTTTGTCTTTTCCGATTCATCTTTTCCTTTATCTTCCCGATGAATGAACATCACCACATCCGCGTCTTGCTCTATAGACCCCGAATCGCGCAAATCCGAAAGCCTTGGCTTGCCGCCTCTTGACTCTACCGCGCGGGAAAGCTGAGAAAGGGCCAGAACCGGGACATTCAGTTCTTTTGCCAGACTCTTCAGCGATCTTGAAATTTCCGTTACTTGATTTACCATTGAATCGTAATTTTTAGAAGTTGTCATAAGTTGTAAATAGTCCACGACGATGAGGTCAAGCCCCTTTTCCGCTTTGAGCCTGCGGGAGAGAGCTTTCATCCGAACAATGGAATTTCCCGGCTGGTCATCAATATAAATCTGCGCTTTGGCTAATTTATCCAGCGAATCCCGAAGCTGGGAGAACTCGCGGTCGGAGGACAAACGCCCCGTGCGCAAATTCCAAGCATTGACTCGGCTCTCGGCCGAGAGCATCCTGTCCACCAGCTGTTGTGAAGACATTTCCAGAGAAAATATCACCACTGATTTCTCATGCACTACTGATGTCATGCGGGCGATATCAAGCGCCAGCGTCGTCTTACCCATGGAAGGTCTAGCCGCGAGTATTACCAGGTCGGCCTTTTGCAAGCCGGAGAGAATGGTATCCAAATCCCGGAAACCGGTCGGAAGTCCGCGCAGCATTCCTTTATTTTCATGAAGTTTTTCCAAGCGCTCGTAAGCTTCCGGCAGAGCATCTTTCAAATGCACATATTTTTGATTCTTCGGCGAGGAGACGACACTAAATACTTTTTTTTCCGCCATGTCCAAAATGTCCTCCATATGGTCGTCGCCTTCTTCAAAAGCGAGCTCTGATACATAGTCTGCCGCTTCAATTAAACTTCGCAAGACATATTTTTTTTGCACAATATCGGCGTAGTGCTTGACGTTGGTAGAGGACGGGACGACATTTACTATCTCCGCTAGATAAGCGTTGCCTCCGACCTGCTCAAGAGTTTTTTTCTCTGCCAGCTTGGTAGAGAGTGAGAGCATGTCTATCGGTTCATTTTTTAAAGACAGGTCCAACATCGCCTGAAAAATTTTCTTATGTTTCTCCACATAAAAAGATTCCGGATTTACCATATCTTCCACTTCATGCATCGCGTCTTTGCGAAGCATGATGGAGCCCAGGACGGCCATTTCCGACTCAATGCTTTGCGGGGGGATGCGGAGGTTTTGCCTATTGTTTTTAATGTTTTTTTGCATGTTGTTTTTGCTCCGACCTTTGTCGGAGTCCGACTCTGGTCGGACCATAGAGCCATTCTAGCATAATGAAAAAATTGTCAAAATCAAAAAGTGCGTAAAATGTTATTAAAATGTGGAGAACTATGATAATATATAAGCATGCCCAAAAAGGTATTATTGTCCGGCATTCAGCCTTCCGGTAAACCCCATATTGGGAACTATTTCGGATTGATGAAGAGAATCGTTGATTATCAAGATGAATATACTTCTTATTTTTTTATTGCCGATTACCATGCGTTAAATTCATTTAGGGACAAACAAACATTAAAAAACAACATCATTGAAATAGTAATTGATTACCTGGCAATCGGCCTTAACCCTGAAAAATCTATTATATTTAAACAGTCGGATGTACCAGAACACACCGAGCTTGCATGGATTTTTGAAACTATTACGACAATGCCGTACCTTGAACGGGCCCATGCCTACAAAGATGCTAAAGCTAAAGGTAAAGAGGTAAATGCTGGTTTATTTAATTATCCGATGCTGATGGCGGCAGATATTTTACTTTACGATACCAATCTTGTGCCGACAGGTAGAGACCAAGAACAACATGTAGAAATTGCGCGCGATACAGCTCTAAAGTTTAATAACACGTTTGGGGAAACATTTTCATTGCCTATTTCTAAAATTGCGGAAATTCCGGTTATCCCAGGAACCGATGGACGCAAAATGTCTAAGAGTTACAACAATACCATTCCCTTGTTCGCCCCATATGAAGAAATAAAAAAGTGCGTGATGAGCATTATCACAGACTCCGGAGAAGGAATTCCTAAAAATGTCTACGCGATACACAATCTGCTCCGCCCTGCCTCGGAGCTTTTGCCTATTTATGAGAGCAAAGCGGGTAAGTATAAAGAACTGAAAGAGCTCTTGATTGAGGATTTGGAGAAATTTATCGCTCCGCTTCGCGAAAAAAGAAAAGAATTTGAAAAAGATATTCCAAAGGCACTCAAAATCTTAAAAGAAGGCGGCGAAAGAGCCAAAAAAGTCGCTTCCAAAAAAATGGATGAAGTGCGGGAAAAAGTAGGCGTAAAGGTTTATTAAAAATCATTATCCACACATTATTTGAATATTTTAAGTGAAGTTATATACTTGGGTTAATGTCCAAAACTAAACATTTGCGCCTTTTGTTTGTCCTCTCTATTTTTTTTGTTGTTTTTTCTTTTACTCCAAAAACTTTTGCTATAGGTGTTATGACTGATTTTTCTAACTTTCAAACCAACATTCCTTCAGGTTTTTTTACTAATAACAACAGCTTCGGTTATACCTGCCCTACTGGTATACCAGCTAGCGATCTTCCTAATTGGGAGCCCTGGTGGAATATAGACGGTATTACCGTTAGAAATGATTCTTTTAGTGGAACTACAACTTTTCTTTGTCCAAGTGGTAATCCTTTTATCACTGCTACTGACTTCCCATATTATTTTACTCATATAGACGGGTATATAAACCATTTTGGGAATAGTCAATATCCTGTTGATTGGGCTATTCCTCATACCTTTGCTTATAATCTTCAAAAGAATGATGGTACTGGGACGGTTTTTTATATTTCCTTTGATTATCTCGGCGGGCTTATTCCGCCTCCGCCAGTTGGGTGTGTAACTGACTGTTTTTCCAATGTTCTTTTCCTGCCGGGGCTGGAGGCAAGCCGATTATATGAGCAAAGACTGGACGGCACCGAAGACCAGCTTTGGGAGCCCAATAGTAATAATGATGTGGAAGCTTTGTATTTAAATCCTGATGGGACTAGTAAAAATGCAGATATTTATGCTAGAGATATTATAAAAGAAACGAATACACCATTTCCGACAGGTCCGGCAGGGCAGAATATCTATAAAAGTTTTTCCGATATGATGGATGACTTGGTTTCCAGTGAAAAAATTAATGAGTGGAAATCCTATGCTTATGATTGGCGGAAAGATGTTGCAGATATTGTAAACAATGGAACAAAATATCAGAATGATACAGTATCACTAGTTGGTACTTTGCAATCGTTGACTGGTTCAGCATCAAAGAACGGCAAAGTGACAATTATTGCTCACAGCAATGGCGGACTTTTATCAAAAGCTCTATTAAAAAAGCTGCAGGATGACAAAGTTGCCGGGAGAAATAATTTAATTGATAGTGTTGATGTGCTTATTTTAGTCGCTGTGCCGGAGATAGGCACAGCCAGCGCTGTGCCAGCGATACTACACGGATATAATCAGCAGATTTTAGGCGGCTGGCTGATGGACAATACTCATGCTCGGGAATTGGGGCGCAATATGCTCGGCGCTTTTGGGCTTTTGCCGAGCAGGGCATACATAGATAGAGTTAACGTTTCACCTGTTGCATTTATTGATTTTGCTATCCCCTCCAATGCAACAACAAAACTCGTTCAAGCTTTTGGCAGTGCCGTTGATTCTTATGACGAATATAAAAGTTTTCTCTTTGGCGGAGAGGGTAGAACAGACCCGGCAATAAACCAAACAAATTTGCCTATAAATTTGTCGCAAAATTTGTTTTCCAACGCAGAAAATTTACATAACAATATTGATAACTGGGTACCCCCGACTGACTTACGAGTCATAGAAGTTGCCGGATGGGGGCTGGACACTATTGCTAGCTTTGAATATTATCCAGTATGTGAAAGTTCTACATCACTAAACTGTACATTTACGTTGGACGAAAGACCTCGATTCACGTCAAATGGGGACAAAACAGTTATCGCCCCGAGTGCGCATTATATGAGTTTTTTAGGAAATGCGGAGAAGTATTGGGTGGATTTCAAAAATTACAATACCATTACAAGATTAAATAGAGAACATAAAGATATACTAGAAGTTGATCGGTTAAATAATCTTGTCAAATCAATTATAAATGGAGAAGAGATTGTTTTAGACACCATTTTAAAAAATACAGAACCGATAGATGATTCAAATCGTTTAAGATTATCTATTCATTCCCCAGTTACATTAGATGCTTACGACGTAGACGGTAACCACACAGGTAAAATTTGTCCATTAGATAATGAATTTTGTTATACGGAAGAAAATATATTAAATAGTTCATATCTTGAGTTTGGAGAAGGAAAATACATCAATCTTCTGGAAGACCAAATGTCAAAAGTTAAACTTCAAGGTACAGATGTTGGAACATTTACATATGAATCAGAAAAGGTTTTTCCAGACGGAACTTCAAATATATCATCCTTTGTAGATATTCCCGTAACAACGCAAACTCAAGCGGAAATTACATTAAATTCAGGTACCGGATTACCACAGCTTGCACTTGATGTTACTGGAGACGGAATAACTGATTTTACTCTTACTCCTAATGCTGATTTTGACCCCATTACATACCTGCAGATCATGAAAGCAACTATT
Source organism: Candidatus Nomurabacteria bacterium RIFCSPLOWO2_01_FULL_41_12 (assembly GCA_001787035.1). Classification (GTDB taxonomy): domain Bacteria; phylum Patescibacteriota; class Minisyncoccia; order Phycocordibacterales; family UBA9973; genus UBA9973. The sequence goes on along the minus strand of MFUY01000005.1, from coordinate 638 downwards.
GATTCTCTTGATTTAAACAAAGGACAAATAAAAGCCTTTGACAAGCGTATTGATGGTATAATAAAAGCGATACAGAAGGGGAAAATAGACAAGGCGGAACTTAAAGCAGAAAAGTTTAAAAAATTCCTAGAAAAGAAATTAGCAAAGTCTGACCCCAAAAAACCAAAGCCCAAAAAGCTGTCAAAAACCGATGCGCAACTTTTACTTGATATGTTGAATAAATTATTAGATAATATAAATTAATATGAAAAAAATCATAACTTTATTGTTGCTAGTTTTGTCGGTGGGGGTATTTTTAGGATATTCATCTTATACAAAAGAATCTTTTGATTACAATATAGCCCAGTTTATTGGGTATTTGTTTTATTGGTGTGTTGCCCTTTTTGTAGTCAGTATATTTGCTTTGTCTATAGATCAAAAAAAATATAAGAAGTGGATGTTAGTTAGCGGAATTTATGTACTTATATCTATTTTGATTGCATACGCAACTGGTGATGGCAATGGTGCTATCATAAGTTTTGACGGGAAAGATTTAACATTATTTTTTGCTGGTTTATATTCTATTATTTCAATTATATATTTTATTGTTCAATTTTTCAAAAACAGGAAACAATCCACTTTAGTTTAGTAAAGTGGAA
>MFUY01000004.1:30712-32014 GCA_001787035.1 Candidatus Nomurabacteria bacterium RIFCSPLOWO2_01_FULL_41_12 | reverse complement strand
TTATTCATATATTTATTATATCTGTTTAGTTTTTAATTCTTTTATCTCTTTCTTCAGCTCTACCATCCTTAACTCCCTATCGACCATCAGCTTATTTATCCTTTCTAAATTTTTATTTACTTCTTCCGACTCCATTTGATGTTTTTTTTGCTCGGTAATATTTTGAAATACAACCACAAAATATTCTTCTTTTGGGCTATAGACTGAAACCAGAAACCAAGTTTTCAATTCCAAAATATAAACCTCAAATTTTTCTGACTGTCCACCAAGAGCAACTCTGCCATAAGTTTCCAAAAGTTCCGGATTAGATTCTTTAATTCCAGGTATCACTTCTGTTACTTTTTTACCTATGACATTTTTTAAACCAGTCAATTTCTCAAAATTTTTGTTAACATCTAAATAAATAAAATCAATGGGGTGTTTTTGTTCATCAAAGAGCATCTGGCAATACGCTAGTCCGTCAATCAAATTCTCAAAAAGAGTCTTGTAATAATCTTCAGAAATTTGTTTAGTATTCTCGGCCATATAGACTATCTTATTTATTACAAATACTTTTTGACTTTGGCGACGATATCGGCAATTTTTATATCAGCTTTTGTTATATATTCAACAGCTCCGGCTTCAAGACCGCGCTTTGAATCCGAGCCTAATGATAGATTAGAGAGAATAATAACCGGAATATCTTTCAACTTCGGATCTTTCTTGATGATTTCAAGCACTTCAAAGCCGCTTCTTTTTGGAAGCATCAGGTCAAGTATGATGAGTTTTGGGTGGTTTTCTTCGTGGGAGAGCATCTCAAGTGCCTCATCGCCGTCGGTAGCAAATACCGCCTTTATATTCTCATGCTCAAATTTCGCATTATAAGCCCTGTTTAAGAGAACATCGTCCTCTATGACAAAAACCTGCAATTTTTCTTCTTTAATATTTTGTCCTGGGGTCATAAATAAAGACTTCTATAGTACACGCCTATTATAACACAAATTACTCATCCAGTATATTAAAGTCGTCTCCCGCGCCGGGAACAGCTTTTCTCTGGCGGACGAAATAGACTAGGCCGGCGGAAATCCCGATAAAAATAATCGAAATTAAAGAAATGATTATCATGTACATATTGTCCGGGTTATCTTTCGCAATATCATTTTGTATTACCGAGGCGGACAAATTTGATACAGGTGTTTGCGTCTCCGGAAGAAACATTCCTTCTAATGGTTTAGCTGTGGCAGAATCTTGGCTTGCGGATATCCTTGATTTTTCGACTTTTGCTAAAACGGGCGGAGGAAATGAAGACGGATAGTCAAAAAT
>MFUY01000004.1:15247-30672 GCA_001787035.1 Candidatus Nomurabacteria bacterium RIFCSPLOWO2_01_FULL_41_12 | reverse complement strand
ATTGAGCAGTTTCAGGCTATCACGGTCGGCAATGGAAAGACCGGTAATCTTGGGAGAGAAAATTATTTTCTTTTTTGACGCCAGAACCGTATTTTTCGGAAAAACAAAGCTTTGACTACTGCCTGCCAGAATCCATTTGGAAATATCAGCGTCATAATTTGTATTATTGGTTAATTCTACAAAAAAGTCTTTTTCATCCCCGACGCCGGATATTAAAAATTCCATTTCCACAACTTTGATAGTCATTTTATCTACTGCGTCTGGGATGGTGGAATACTGATTGATGAAGTATTCCAGAGATACGATGTATTCCCCCGGATAAAAATAAGTATGGGTGAATTTCCCCACATCATTTGATTTCACTTCCTGGGAATCCCCATCGCCGAAATTCCAAAAATACTTTCCATGATAAAGCTGTTCGCCATTGTGCCCATAAGATACAGCTTGAAAATAAAACGGAAGCCCGGCGAAAGCAAGCGTATTTCCTATAACTTGTGTTTTAATCTTTTTCAATTCCGGAATTTTTGAGGTTGTCTCTTGAGCAGTAGATGAGCTTCCTCCCCCGCTTCCGCCTCCCGTACTCCCGCCGGAAGAAGACGGAGCAACGCTCTCATTTGTTGCTCCAGGTGTCGGTGTCGCTCCGCTCCAAACACTTGAAATTTTTTGTAAGGTGTTTCCGTCTCCTGCCCCGCCCTGCGAGGAAGCATAAATAACCGAATCAACAACATTCCCGTCTTGGTCTAAAATTTTTAGAGTTGCTCCGGTATTGTTCAAGCTGGTAATTCCCGTGTCATAAACCGTCCCAGAAAATCCGGAGTGGTCTGCCAGAAAAGTGTCCTTGTCTCCAGCAAAAATAACATAAGACCCGGCAGAAATGGAGAAATCTACTTCGCCATTGATTGTTCTGTTGGCAGACCCGTCGTAAACTCTCCAGGTAGAGGCGTCTATGGCGACATCGCTTGCGCCATTATTATAAACTTCAATCCATTCCCGGCTTTTGCTACTAGTAGAATCAGCTCCGGAGAGATCATACATTATTTCATTTATAACAAGGCCAGCAAACGCAAAGTGAAATGGAGGGAAGAACAAGAGCCCTATTAAAAATAAAATTACTTTTTTAGATATAGACATATGTTATAATGGTACCATGAGTGAAAAAGAGAATAAAATTGATTTCTTGGCGGTTGGGGATATCGTGATAGACGCATTCATTAAATTAAAAGACGCCCATGTGCATTGTAAAATAGACACGGATGCCTGCGAGCTTTGCGTGCGTTTCGGAGACAAGGTGCCCTACGAATCCGTGACTGTGGTTCCCGCCGTGGGCAATGGTCCAAACGCTGCTGTCTCCGCTCGGCGCTTAGGACTAACTTCGGCTATCGTAACCCATATTGGAGATGACAAACATGGCGCAGATTGTCTAGAATCATTAAAAAATGACGAAATTATTACTACATATGTAGAGAAGGAAAAAGATAAACCTACCAACTACCACTATGTTCTCTGGTATGATGTAGACCGCACTATTTTAGTAAAACATACTGAATTTGATTATAAATTTCCAAATATACCGAAAGCTTCTTGGATTTATCTCACTTCCCTTGCATCTAATACTCTACCTTATGAAGAAGAAATAGCTGAATATTTAAAAAATCACCCGGAAACCAAATTAGCTTTCCAGCCCGGAACTTTCCAAATAAAACTTGGCGCGGAAAAATTGAAAGACATTTATAAGCGCACGGAAATATTTTTCTGTAATGTTGAGGAGGCGGAGAAAATTTTGAATATAGAGACTAAAGATATCCCCACCCTAATCAAAGGTATTCACGCCTTGGGCCCGAAGATAGTATCTATCAGCGACGGACCGAATGGCGCTTACGCATCAGATGGCGAAAATATCTGGGTGATTCCCATGTATCCCGACATTGCTTCTCCACTTGACCGCACCGGCGCGGGAGATGCTTTTTCTTCCACCTTTACCGTGGCTATAGCTTTGGGCAAGACAATGCCGGAAGCCCTCGCCTGGGGACCCATTAACTCCATGTCTGTCGTTCAACAAATCGGCGCGCAGAAGGGTCTCCTCACCCGCGCCAAACTGGAAGAATATCTCAAAAACGCACCGGCGGAATATAAGGCAAAGAAAATTTAGAAAAGAGTTTTTAGAATGCCTTGCGCAGGAGTTTAGAAAATGAAAATGGTACTCCGTTTATTATTTTCTTGAACGACAAGCAGTTCGCTGGCGAAGCTTCGCCAGATAGATTGCATTATAAAAATTACTTTTCTAAATTTTTCTAGTAAGCACTTTTTTTACCGCATCTTTGATGGAATTTTTCCCCATACCATAATGCTCCACCAGTTCATCGGGGCTTCCGGACTGGCCGAATTTGTCTTGCACTCCGATGAACTCTATTGGTACTGGATAATTATGGGCGAGAACTTCTGCCACAGCGGAGCCCATACCCCCGGCAACCTGATGCTCTTCTACTGTCACTATTCCCTTGCATTCTTTGGCGAGAGCAACTATAGCCTCCACATCTATCGGCTTGACAGAAGCCAGATTCATTACTTTTATTTTTATATCTTCAGTTTCAAGTTCTTTCGCCGCAAGCAATGCGCGGTGGACTAAGCTACCGGTTGCAATTATCCCCACTTGCGCTAGTCCCACATCCGGCATCCAATAAATCTCTGCTTTTCCTGTTTGCATAGGAGTTTCCTCGGTAGTAATGACTGGCGTTTTTTCCCGGGCTAAGCGTAAATACGCCGGCTTTTTTGTTTTAGCTAAAGCCAGCGTCATTTTCTTCGCTTCTATGCTATCGCATGGACTAAGTACGTCCATATTGGGAAGTACTCGCATAAGCGCAATATCTTCTAGCGCCTGGTGTGTGCCACCGTCGGGCCCCACTGAAACACCTCCATGTGAACCAACTATTTTTACAGGTCTATCATTGTAAGCTATGGTCGTTCTTATCTGTTCCCAATTGCGCCCGGGATTAAACATTGCATAAGAAGAACAGAAAGGAATTTTCCCCATTGCCGCCATGCCGGAAGCAATTGTTGCTAAATTTTGCTCGGCCACACCAACTTCCACAAAACGCTCCGGAAATTTCTCTTTAAAAAAAATCATCTGGGTAGACTCCGTCAAATCCGCGCAAAGCGCGACAACATTGCTGTCTGCCTCCCCGGCTAAAACTAATCCCTGCCCGAAACCTTTACGTATGGGCATTTGTTTAACGTCCTCATTAAAAATTTTCGGATTTAATTTTAGTTTTGGATTTAACATTTTATTTAATAAAATTTTATGAAATAAACTTTCGCAGGGGTTTCGAGGCCGACGGGCCGAGAATTTCAGGATTTTTTAAGCTTCAAAAAATCCGTACCGAAGAAAATTTGATTTCATAAAATTTACATATCATTCGTGTTCGCTTTTAATTTTCCCGCCCAGGGTTCTTAGCTCTCTTAGCGCCATTGCATAATCTATCTCGTCTTTAGGATTTGGGTCATAACCATGCCATTTATAATCTCTCTCAAATTCGTGCACGCCTTTACCTGGAATATTGTGCGCGATTATGACCGTCGGCTTTTCATACACCGCCTGTGCTTCTTCTACTGCTTCATTGACGGCTCTAAAATCATGTCCTCCCACTTCTACAACATGCCAATTGAAAGCTCGCCATTTATCAGCAAGTGGCTCAAGAGGCATGATATTTTCAGTAAAACCATCTATTTGTATATTATTTCTATCAACAACAGCAATTAAATTCCTTAATTTATTTTTTCCTGCGAACATGATGGCCTCCCAAGTATTTCCTTCATCATGCTCGCCATCGGATATAAAACAGTAAATAAATCTGTCTTTGTCTTTCCCGTCCATTCTATCAGCCAGTGCCATACCTACAGCTTGTGAAAGTCCTGCGCCTAAGGGCCCAGATGAAGTTTCAAGATAAGGTAAAGATTCTCGCCAAGGATGTCCTTGAAGTCTGGTGCCGAATTTGCGCAAGGTTTTCAATTCCTCCAGTGGAAAATATCCGGCATGCGCCATTGTCGCATAAAGTACCGGACAGATATGCCCGTTTGAAAGCACCAACCTATCTCGCTCCTCCCATGTCGGATTTTGCGGATCGTGTTTTAAAATATGAAAATAAAAAAGGGTGAAAACATCCGCCATGCCGAGCGGTCCCGCCGTATGCCCGCTCCCCGCTTCCAAGAGCATTTCAATAATACTTTTGCGAATGTCATTCGCTTTCTGTGTTAAATATAAAATTTTTTGCTCGGTTAATAAAGACATTATATTCTTTTATTCTTGCCCCGTAGGGAGCTATGCTCTCCTTCGGGGTTTTCGTCAGTTAAAGAATTCATTAATACAATTATACCAAATTTTGAAAAGCTTCCAATGTCTCGATTGGGTCCGGGCTCTTCCAGAGACTGGAACCCACAGTGAGCCTATCCGCTCCGGCGTCAAGTATGGCAGAAGCATTTTCTAGATTAATACCAATATCCACCGATATAACAACTCCGGGGAGATTTTTTTTAAGAAATTTTATATTTTCTAATGCCTTATCGGAAAAAACCTCGCCTTGGTGACCGATGTTGTCTGACCCCATGCAATGTAAGAAATCCACTTTATGTGACAATTTAGATACAACAGATAAATCATCACTCGGCTTGAAAGCAAGACCTATCTCTACACTATCCCGCATATACATATCCAATCCTTCTAAAAAATGTTCAAATTCTTCAATATTTTTCTGCGCCTCGCCCGTAAGGCTATGGCCGAGGGCTCCTAAATGAAAGATTATCCTCTTCGGGCCCAATTTTATATATAAGTCAAAATTTTCAACCGCATTTGCCACCATCAGGTCAAACTCAAAATCAAATTCTTCCCAAAACGGCATGCCTTCTTCTTCATTCATAATTTTTTCAAAATCCATATCCTCAAAACCCCCAGTTGTGAAAGGCCAAGTCTGGCTCGGTGTAAAAATACCATCACAAAAATCTATATGCACGGTTTTAGTTTGCTCGCGCAAAAAAGTAAGCTTATTTTTTATTTCACTAAAACTTTTTTCTAAGATTGCGGGAGTTATAGATGCCATAAATTTATTACAAATTTAATTTTTCTTTCTGCTTCCTGACCTCCTCGAGCAGCAGGTCATGAAAGACTCCGTTGGAAGCGATGAAAGACCCTTCGTCAGATAGTCTCCATTTATCTCCATTGATCCCAGTAACAATTCCGCCTGCCTCTATAATGAGCAATATTCCGGAAGCTGCATCATATGTCTTGAATCCAAGTTTTATATCCGCTTCGGTACTGCCTCTCGCTACAAAAGCAAGATCTAAAGCAGTACAACCAAAGTCTCGCACAGAAGAAACTACATTTTCAGGCAAATAATGCAGTAAATTTCTGCGTAGCAATTGCGAAGACTTTCTGCCTACAGCAACAGTAACAATGCATTTATCTTTATTAGCTTTTGAAACATGGATTCTTTTACCATTTAAATAAGCTCCTTGTCCTTTTTCTGCATAGAAAAGAGACCTAGTAACGGGGTTGTAAACAACTCCAATGAGGATATCATCACCGTGTAATAACGCTATAGACACCGCAAAAAATGGAATTTTATGTGCAAAGTTTCTGCTCCCATCCACAGGATCTATGTACCAAGTATACGGACTCTCTAGTCTGATTGCATCTGTCTCTTCTCCTACTATTGAATGCTCGGGAAAATTTTCTGTAATTATTTTTTTAATCAATTCTTCTGACTCCGCATCCGCTAAAGTTACCATACTCTTATCTTCTTTTACAATTCTCTCAATTTCTGTCTCTTGGTGTTTTTCCAGAATTTTACCGGCTTCTAGCGCCGCTTTTATCGCCACTTCCAATTCTTTGGATTTGTTTTCCATAAATTTATACAAACTAGCCCAGTTTATTTATTCTCCTAATGTGCCTTTCGTCTCCTGAAAACTTTGTAGTTAAAAATAATTCAATGGCAAATTTTATTTCATCGTCGGATAAAAATCTAACACTCAGAGACAGAATATTGGCGTCATTGTGCAAGCGGGAAAGTTTTAAAATTTCAAAAGGGTCTATGCTTGTTACGCCCTTTATATCAACTGCCTCTTTAGCCACGGCCTGCCCGTAGAACACGGCCGCTCGCGCGCCAGGCACCCTATTTGCGCACATCGCTTCGCCCTGTCCCGTACCGCTAAGTATAATTCCGCGACTTTCTTTATCTTTAGCCACGGCTTCCGCCACGGGGAGTACAAAGTCCGGATAATCATCATCTGCGTCATATTTAAAAGCACCTTTATCTTCAACCTCATGCCCAAGCCCGCTTAAATATACCTTTAATTTTTCTTTCAACTCATAACCCGCATGATCCGCCCCGATAAAAATTTTCATTTTATTTTGGACTCGATACTTCCCTAACCTCTAAAGGAATTTCTAAAACTTTTTCAAAATCATTCTGATTTGGTAATTTAATTTCTACATGATAAGCATAATCTCCAGCCATACTAGCTAACATGCCCTGCATGACAAGTCGAGATCTTAATCTTTTTATCCCTTTAGGAAATTTAAGTGGGCTAAGTATCTCTTGTAAAATTTTACCAGATGGATCAACTACTTTTATTTTAAAATCAGCCAATATTTCTTCATTAGATATTCCAATATCTAATGTCCGTCTCCAGCACAACACAACTTCATACGAGAATGGGAATACTAAATTCTTATTTTCTTTTTTCTGCTGAACAAAAAATTCTATAGGAATGTTAATCTGCTCTACTACATTAAACAATGATATATTATTCCTTTCTTGATCAACAGAGGAAAGACTACAAAGCAACCCCCATACACATTTAGCATATTCTATTTCAAACTTTTTTGTTTTGTAATCCTTTCCCATTATTTAGGCAAAAGCAAATTGACTGTCTTTCTCATGCTCTGGAGAATCAACCGTTAACCCTAAACTCTCTTGATCTTTTCCAAGTGGTTTAGATTTTATCAGACTACAACCAAAAAAATTTTTTCCAACAGTAAAAATGCTAACTGGATGTTTAGAAAAATCCAATATTTCAACTCCTAATACATCTCCATTCGCAGCACAGTCAAATAAGAGCCAGTCTCGCTCTTTCTTAGTATGTGTTATTTGACCCTTTTTAATACGCACATATCTTGCATCTATTGTTTTGTCATCTTCAATTTTCATAATAATATGCTGTTATAATTATAATCTTACTCATTTCCTGCTTAAAAACAACTACTAGAACTCTCCCATCATATAAAATCCTCTCTTTTGTAATCTTACCATTATTTTCTTTTTTTGTAATCTTTCCATTTTTTGCAGTTTGCTTAGCTTCGTGAACATCAATTCCTCTTTCTAATAGTCTAGATTGTACATGATTTGTCAGTATAATTTCGGCCATAGATAATTTTAGATGTCCATATGCTATTTAATAGCATTCCCAGTCTTAATCACATGGTCAACTAGCGTATATGTATAGCCCATTTCATTGTCATACCAAGCCATAACTTTTATTAAGTTACCTCCCACGACGCGAGTCATTTTTAGATCTGCAATAGAACCATAGTGACTCCCTAAAATATCGGATGAAACAAGCTCTTCTTCAGTAACAGCAAAAAGATTCTTCCACCTTACGTCTTTTGCCGCCTTTTTTAGTATGTTATTTACCTCTTCCGCTGTCGTATCTCTCTTGGCAATAAAAGTAATATCAACAATTGACCCTGCCGGCACCGGCACACGGATGGATATGCCGTCAAAGAGTCCTTCGAGTTTCGTAAAAGCTTTTGTGACTGCAATAGCCGCGCCGGTTGAAGAAGGCACGATGTTTTGGGCCGCAGCTCGGCCCTCACGCAAATCTTTTTTACTAGGACCATCCACAAGCGCTTGTGAGGCAGTATACCCATGTACTGTATTTAGTATTGCTTTTTCAATACCAAGTGTTTCATCTAAAATTGCAATTAAGGGACTCGCAGCATTTGTAGTGCAAGACGCATTGGAAGTAATGTCGCAGGTGCCGAATTTCTCTTCATTTACTCCAAGTAAAATTGTCTCACCCTGTACCGTGCCATCACCGTCTTTGGCTGGAGCAGAAATTACAACTTTTTTCGCGCCGGAATCAAGATGTACTTTTGATTTTTCATAACTGGTAAAAATTCCAGTGGATTCCACCACTACGTCAACGCCCAAATCTTTCCATGGGAGCTTGCTTGGTTCTTTTTCTGCAAGAACTTTTACTTTCTTTCCATCAATCAATAAATTGTCGCCTTCAACCTTAATGTCATGTTCCCATTTTTTATAAACTGTATCGTATGTCAAGAGATAAGCCATGTTCGCAATATCGCCTAAATCATTTACCGCCACTATTTCAATTTCCGGCCTATCCCAGGCCACCTTTAAAAACGCCCTGCCAATCCTGCCAAAACCATTAATGCCTACTTTGATTGTTTTCATGTCTTTATTGTACCAAAAATAAATAAAATCACAAAACTCATTGAAATATAACTTTTGAAGGGGTTTTGAGGCTGACGAGCCGAAAACTTTAGGATTTTTTAAGCTTCAAAAAATCCGTACCGAAAAAAGTTTTATATTTCAATGAGTTTTGTTTTCGTGTTATTATGAAAATATGGCAAACTTTATACATCTCCACACCCACTCCCACTATTCCCTCCTAGACGGGCTTTCTAAGCTTGAAGATTTGGTAAAGCTTGCCAAGGAATTCAAAATGCCTGCATTGGCTATCACTGACCACGGCAATATGTATGGCGCGATTGAATTTTATAAATTGGCAAAGGCTGCCAGCATCAAGCCGATCATCGGAGTGGAAGCTTACGTGGCAAATCGCAGTCGGCTTGATAAAGACCCAGGTATTGACAATAAAAGATACCACCTCACTTTGCTCGCAAAAAATCTGCAGGGTTATAAAAATCTAATGAAACTTGTCACTATTTCCAACTTGGAAGGATTTTACTACAAGCCCCGGATGGATAAAGAAATACTGAAAAAGTACAGCGACGGACTCATCGCCCTCTCCGGATGTCTTGGCGGAGAACTAGCCAAAGCGCTCTCAAGCAAAGACGAGGAGAAAGGAGAATCAATAATAAAAGAGTATCAGGAAATTTTCGGCAAGGAAAATTATTTTTTAGAGATACAAGAATACGGGAAAATAGAAGGCGGAAAAGAAGTAAAAAAAGGCCTTGTCAGGTTAAGTAAAAAACTAGGCATCCCGCTCGTGGCTACCATAGACTCGCATTACCCATGCACAGAAGACAACAAGGCGCATGATACCCTACTTTCTATCCAAACAAATTCTGATATCAAAGATGAAAATAAATTCTCGTTCGGGGACGGTGATTACTCTTTTGTCAGCCCGGAGCGCGCCAAGGAACTTTTTAAAGACACCCCGGAGGCTGTGGAAAACACGATGAAAGTTGCCGATATGTGCAATCTGGAGCTTGAGCTAGGGCGCTGGGTTTTCCCTGATTTCAAAATTGAAAAAGGGAAAACTTACGCCCAAAAATTACGTGAACTTGCTTATGCCGGATTTACAAGATTGGAACTTAAGGAAACGCCAGAAATAAAAGAACGGGTGGAATATGAATTAAAAATCATCTCCGATAAAGGTTATGAGCCATATTTTCTTGTAGTCGGAGACCTATTACGTCATGCGAAAGAAAACGGTATTTTAACGACAATTAGGGGCTCTGTCGCAGGCTCTATCGTTACGTACCTACTAGGCATCACCAACGTCGATCCCATAGCCTACAAACTTCCCTTTGAAAGATTCTTACATTCGCGCAGGCCTTCAGCTCCGGATATAGATATGGATTTCGCCGACAACAGGCGGGACGAGATGATTGAATATGTAAAGACCAAATATGGAGAAGATAAAGTGGCGCAAATTGGTACTTTCGGCACGATGATGGCTCGCGGCGCAGTACGGGACGTCGCCCGAGCGCTCGGTCATCCTTATGGAATAGGCGACAGAATTTCTAAAATGATTCCGATAGGCTCGCAGGGTATGCCAATGACGATTGATTATGCTATGGAAGTAGTGCCAGAGTTGCGAGATGCATATAAACATGAAAAGGACACGAAAGAAATCATAGATTTGGCAAAGAAATTGGAAGGATGTGTCAGGCACATCTCAGTGCATGCGGCCGGAGTGGTCATCGCGCCGACTACCCTCTCCGAATACATGCCGCTCCAGTTTGACCCTAAGGGCGGTAAAATAATCACCCAATACGACATGTACAGCGCGGAAGACGCCGGACTTTTGAAATTTGATTTTTTGGGTATTAGAAATTTAGCGATATTGGCAGATGCCGTAAATTTAGTGAAAAAATTTTATAATATAGATATAGACATAGAAAATATTCCGCTTGACGACAAAAAGACTTTTGAACTTCTCTCCAGCGGGAAAACAGAAGGGCTCTTCCAATTAAACGGCTCCGGCATGACTAGATATTTGAAAGAATTAAAGCCGACTTCTATCCATGATATCAATGCCATGGTAGCTCTCTACCGTCCGGGACCAATGGAAATAATTCCTGAATATATCAAAAGAAAGCATAATCCAAAACTGGTAAAGTATTTGGATCCGCGAATGAAAAAATTCTTAGGCGAATCTTACGGGCTTATTGTTTATCAAGATGACCTTCTTTTCTGCGCACTAGAGCTTGCCGGCTATAATTGGGAAGAAGTGGATAAATTCCGTTATGCCGTTGGTAAAAAAATCCCAAAGGAAATGGCAGCACAGTATGAAAAATTTACCAAAGGCATTGTCGCAAACGGACAAACTCAAGAATTCGCCGAAAAGCTCTGGAAGCTCTTTGAGCCGTTTCAGGCTTATGGCTTTAATAAGGCGCATGCGGCGTCTTATGGCAAAGTCGCCTACCAAACGGCTTATATGAAGGCAAATTACCCGGTAGAATACATGGCCGCGATACTTACGGCTGAATCCGGGGATGTGGAAAAAATTTCTATCATCATTGAGGAGTGCAAAAATATGAATATCCCGGTTCTTCCTCCACATATTAATGAAAGTTACGGTGGTTTTACTTGTCTGCCTGATATAGCAGACAGCATAATAAGTAACAAAAATAAAAGTGCTAAAATAAGATTTGGATTTTATACTATTAAAAATCTCGGAACAGATATTTCAGATGCTGTAATAGGGCAGCGGAAAGAAAATGGTAAATTCAAATCAATCACTGATTTTTTGGACCGCATCAAGCATAAAAATTTAAACAAAAAATCCATGGAAGCATTGATCAAGTCGGGCTCTATGGACGACTGGGGCGACCGCGGAATAATGCTGGCAAATTTGGAATCAATGCTTCTATATAATCACCAAAATTCTAAACAGAGCGAAAATCAGGTTTCTCTTTTCAGCGGAATGATCGAGGTTAAGGCTCCGGAATTCAAGATGGCGGAGGCACCAGTCGCAACAATGGCGGAAAAATTACTCTGGGAAAAAGAATTGTTAGGGCTTTATATTTCGGGACACCCGCTCGACCGCATCCGCGGGAAATTGGAAAATAGAGATATAAATATAGAAAAAATAAAAAAAGACATGGGAAATGGGATGCAAATAACCATTGCCGGAATAATAGAAAGCTCAAGGCAAGTGATTACTAAAAACAACGAGAGAATGGCTTTCCTGAAAATAGGAGATTTGACCGGCTCCATAGAGGCCGTGGCTTTCCCGGGCATCTTTAAAGAATCTATTGATATACTGGTGCCTGAAAAATGCATCGCCTTTTCCGGCAAAGTGTCAAACCGCAACGGCGAAAAAAGTATTATAATAGAAGCGGTCAAAGAAATTTAATAATTTAATTAATCATTTTATGAAGGAACTTGGACCATTTGGAGGTAGAGAAGGATTTTATGAGAAGAGAAGAGCTCTGGTACAAAAAGCAGGTGGAAAAATAAGAAAAATACAAGAACTGAGAAACCAAAAGGTGCAAAAAATCAGATCTGAGCTAAAAGATACTATTTCTCGCCTTAAAACAAAAATTTCTCAAGACGATATTGAAAACATGGAAGACGATGCTGAAGAAAATATTCGCGGAGTAAGAATTCGTGCGGAAGATGAAATTGAGGCAGTTAAAATTAATTTAGATTTCGAGATTGATAGATTAAAAAAAGGATATGATTCTCTTGTGGAGGATTCTAATCGTCTGAAAAACCCTGGCGCTGATGCGGAAATAACCAGAGAATTGGATGAAATTGGGGAAAGGGCAAGAAGAGATAAGGAAATTTAATTATACAAACTCATTGCTTTATCTTTGCTCTCAGAGAAGATAGTTTCCACCGCTTCGGTGACTTTTTTTGAAAGTTTTTTAAGAATGTCTAGTTCTGGTTTTTTGAATTCACCTAGAATAAAATTTATAACTGCTTTCTCCCCTTTTGGTTTTCGTATTTTGCCGGATGGTGTTACGGGCGCTATGCCAATCCTGATGCGTAAAAATTCTTCTGATTTTAAACTTTTAATAACAGAGCCGAGACCGTTATGCCCCCCGGAAGAACGATTGAAAGAAATTTTCATTTTCCCCAAAGGTAAGTCAATATCGTCGTAAATCACAATCAAATCTTTCAAATCTTTTTTTGTTTTAATCAGAGGCGCCACAGATGAGCCCGAGTTGTTCATGAAAGTATCCGGCAAAAGAAATTTAAGAGATTTAATTTTACTGTCTTCTATCTTCTTCTCAACCATCCCAGCTACAATCCGCCCGGTATTATGTCTGGTATTTTCATATTCTTTGCCAGGGTTTCCCAAGCCAACAACAAGTTTCATAATTGAATTATGGCATACAAAGTTCATTCACGTCAAGCATTTTTTGTGCTATATTGTAAGAACTATGGAAGAAATAAGAGACACAAAGCAGTCATTTTGGGAGCTCGTACGTTTTGCAATTATCGCACTTCTCATCGTCATTCCTGTTCGTGTCTTTATTGCGGAACCTTTTGTCGTCTCGGGAAGCTCGATGATTCCCGCCTTTGAAGATGGAAACTATTTAATAGTGGATAAAATATCTTACAGATTAAATAACCCAAAAAGAGATGACGTTGTTGTTTTCCAGTACCCGGGCGACCATAAAAAATTCTTTATTAAGAGAATAATCGGGCTGCCTAATGAAACGGTAGATATAAAAGGCAGCGTTGTGTCTATAACTAATAGCGAGTATTCTGCAGGATTTCAGCTGGATGAGCCATATGTTAAAAATCTGGCGCAAAATGAAACACATTTGGTATTGAAAGAGAATGAGTATTTTGTAATGGGTGATAATAGAAGTGCTAGTTCTGATTCAAGGTCTTGGGGGGCAGTAAAAGAAGAGCTCATTGCTGGAAGAGCTTTTTTGCGCTTATTGCCGATAAAAAAGATAGGCATATTACCAGGTAGCTATAAACAAGCCAAGTAAAAGTAGCATGAAAAAAACAAGACAACATACAATACATAAAAACAATAAAACCAAAACATCAAATGCCTTCTTGCACCTATCTTCGCCCAAGGGAATGAGGGATCTAATGAATGAAGAATATTATTTCTTCCAAGGTTTTTTTGAAAAAGCGCAGGAGGTGGCAGTATATTATGGCTTTAAGCCGATCGAAACCCCGATGCTGGAACATGAAGAAATCTTTACCGCGGGCATAGGTAAGGGTACAGACATTGTGGATAAAGAAATGTATACACTCAAAACCAAAGGCGGAGACCGTCTGGCGCTTCGGCCGGAACATACTGCACCTTTGATGCGCGCTTATATTGAGCATGGAATGCAAAGCATGCCCCAACCGGTGATGCTTTATCACTCTGGTCCGGCTTTCAGGCATGATAAGCCTCAACGCGGACGCTATAGGCAGTTTTGGCAATTTGATTTGGACTCCCTAGGCTCGGACAAGAGTATTATGGATGCGGTAGTGATCAAAGCCTGTATGAGCATTTTAGAAGAGGCCGGAGCGGAGAATCTTTCTATTGATATTAATTCAATCGGCGATAAAGAGTGCCGCAGTGGATATATAAAAGAACTTACGAGTTATTACAGAAAACATATAAGTAATCTGCCTAGCGTGGACAGAGAGCGTCTGAAAATAAATCCGCTACGCATATTAGACTCCAAGGAGGAGAAAACAAAAATAATAAATGCTTCTGCCCCCGACTCAGTTTCATTCCTTTGCCCTTCCTGTAAAAAACATTTCAAGGAAGTATTGGAATATCTGGAAGAAATGAATATACCATACAATATAAATAAAAATCTGGTGCGCGGACTTTCCTATTATACCCGTACTGTCTTTGAAATTATAGAGACTAGAGGAGCCGAAGACGGCATGCCGCTTACTTTGGCTGGAGGTGGACGTTATGATTATCTAGCCCGCCAGATTGGGTCAAAAAAAGATATTCCGGCAGTGGGAATCTCAATAGGCGTGGACAGAATAGTCGCATCCTCTTGGTACAAGAAGCTTACCCCCCGAATATTAAAAAAGCCGAAAATTTATTTCATCCAGCTTGGTTCTGAAGCAAAATTGAAGAGTTTGAATATAATTGAAATATTGCGCAAGGCTCATATTTCTATCAATCAGTCGCTCTCTAAAGATAGCCTTGGCTCACAGCTTGCAATTGCGGAGAAGTTGAATATCCCTTACGCCATAATCTTTGGGGTTAAGGAGGCATTGGATAATTCTGTAATAGTGCGGGATATGGGGAATCGTTCCCAAGATACCGTAAAATTAAGCAAGCTTCTAGAATATTTGAAAGAACTCAAATGAAGAAAATTCTTCAAAAAGATAAGAAGATTTTACGCCAAATAGCGCAAATGGTGCCGGTACAAAACATTAAAACTACTAAAATAAAGAAAATATTGAAAGAAATGTCCCAAGCGCTCAAAAGCCAAGACGACGGCGTGGCCTTGGCCGCGCCGCAAATCGGATATTCGCTCCGAATTTTTATCGTGTCTGGCAGGGTTTTGCAGGCAGGATTTCTTGAGCGGGGTGTCTCGCAGGGCGACGGCCCGAGAGGCAGCGCTGCGAGAGCACTCGCAGACAGCGACCCCGCACAAGGATATCCTGCCGTAAAAAACTTAGTTTTTATTAACCCAAAAATTTCCAAACTATCCCGCACAAAAGAATGGATGCCGGAAGGCTGCCTTTCCGTCCGTCCTCTTTATGGCAGAACTTTCAGGTCTAAAAAGGCGACGATAGTAGCTTATGATGAGAATGGCAAGAAATTTACCAGAGGCGCATCGAGGCTCTTGGCGCAAATTTTCCAGCATGAAACAGACCATTTGAACGGCATACTCTTTATTGACCACGCTAAAGATGTGAAAGCGGAAATACCTCAAAATAAAATAAAGTAAATAATTCGTACATGCAAAACAACATAAAGAAAAGCTTAAGTTTTGTGTTTTGGGGCACACC
>MFUY01000004.1:10001-15206 GCA_001787035.1 Candidatus Nomurabacteria bacterium RIFCSPLOWO2_01_FULL_41_12 | reverse complement strand
GGCTTGCATATAGAGGCCTCTTCTGTTGCTATCTTTGCGGAAAAAAACAATATACCTTGCCTGAAACCCGAAAAACTTGATGAAAAATTTTATAGTGAGCTAAAGCCTAGCTGCCTAGAGCCTAATTGCTTATTTATCGTCGTCGCTTATGGGAAAATAATTCCGGAAAATATATTGAATTTGCCAAAATTAGGCTCCATAAATGTTCATTATTCTTTACTTCCTAAGTATAGAGGCGCTTCGCCGGTAGAGTCCGCCATATTAAACGGAGACAGCTATACAGGAGTAACCATCCAAAAAATGGCGTATAAAATGGACGCTGGTGATATAATAGCGCAAGAAAAAATAAATATCATGCCGGACGAGACAGCACCGGAGTTAAGAAAAAGATTGATACAGCTTGGCGGAGAGCTTTTGGTAAAAATTCTGCTAGAATATGTTGAAAATAAAATTACGCCTGTCCCCCAAGATGAAAAAGAAGCAACTTATACCAAAAAAATCAAAAAAGAAGACGGACTGATAGACTTAAATGGTGATGTCATAAAAAATTACAATAAATTCCGCGCTTACGCCTACTGGCCCAGAACTTTCTTTTTTAAAAACGGCAAAAGAATAATAATTACCAAAGCTAAACTGGAAAACAATAAATTTATAATAGAAAAAATAATCCCTGAAGGCGGCAAGGAGCAGCTTTCTAAAACCAATGAATAAGTATTTAGTACGCAAGAAATACTTTTCGAAAAAAAATTACGAGCGGATTTCTCAACTGTTCTGTTTGGGGAAAATGCAGGCAATCCGTAAGTTGCCTATGGGCTTTGAAGCCAACAAAGTCACTATTGTTGCAGCCTCCGGCAAATATGTCGTTTCGGCATATCCTATTTCCAAAAAGAAAAGTTTGATAACCAAGTCCCGGGAATCTCTCCGATATGAAATAAATCTCATCAAGAAACTGAAGGCATTACCAATTCCGGACTACGTAGCTTCCCGAAATAAAAACTTTATCGAAATTTTTTCAAAGCACTATGTGACTGTCTACCGATTTCTTCGTGGTGAGCATCCTCAATCGATCAATTCATTGAAGGCTAAAAACTTGGGTGAATTTTTAGGCCGGTTTCATGCTCAAAGCTCTAAGCTTAAAATTAATTCCACAAAGCGGCGAAAATTCTATCTCTTAACCCCGAAAGTAAAAAAAGAAATGGATCCATTTGTACGCCAGCAAAAAAACTCTGAAGTAAAATCTTTTTATACTGAAGTCCGTAAAGGGATAGATAAATTTTCTCTTCCTCGAAAGCTCCCCCAAGGCCACATTCACGTAGACATAAAACCTGATAATGAACTATTTATTGGCGATAGACTTACAGGAATTTTAGATTTTGGCATTTCATACCCCGGGCCTTTTATATTAGACATCGCGAGAGCCATTATTATTAATTGCAACAAAAAGGGAAGGCTGAATCAGAATTTATACAACAGCTTTTTACGGGGATATTCCAAGTATCGCAAATTAACCCAGGCAGAAAGAAAATGGCTGAAACATTCTCTTATTTTTATAACCTATGCGATGATCTATGTGGATATGTACCATGTCCCATTTGGCCGGGTTCATCCAGATTTTCCAATGCATTGGATAAAAAAATATCTCCCAGGAGTTCGCGAGCTGCAAAAGAAGCTTTAGTAAGAAAATGGATTACAGGTCGTAGCCTGACATTCTCACATTCTTGAGAATATTGGAATGTTGTTTTAGTAAACTTCCTGCTGATAGCATTTTTCGCAGTAAATCACCTCCGATCGATGAAGGGCGTAGGATGTTTCAAAATCAACATTACATTCCCCGGAATGATTATTGTGGCCTTCTTTACCACACATACATTTACGGCGCCAAAGTTTGAAAGGATTTCTTTGCGAAAGGCGTTGATAGTGCCTACAGTTAGGACAAAACAGGGGCAGAGGCAAGCCCATCCTTTTATAAAAAGAAAACTCTTCTGGAATAATTTTAAATGCTTCTGTGCATTGCTCATTGCATTTTCCTTTGTGAGAACACTCTATAACTTTACTTATTATCTCTTCCCTTATATCTTTGGCATCACTAGGGATGTCTTCTTTTTTAATGTCTATCTTATAATTCCTTTCTTCTTTATCTTTCCATTTATAACCCCGCTTTAATGCATCTTCTTTGCTTAGTGGAAAATACTCTTGAGCCACGGTTTCATTGTAAGAAAAGGGTGAAAGCTCGCTTGGAAAAAATTCACCATATTTGTAAATTCTGCCCTTTTTGTCTATGTAGGGCAGATCATTCATTTGTTTTATAATTTTGGAAATCATTTCTTGATATTCTTCTTTAGTATATTGCTTATTTAAAATACAATAGTGCTTGGAACGCAGACCGATACAGCCAAATAAATTGGAAGATCCTGAACAAAAGTCTGAGTATACTAGGTTATTAGAGTCCCCGCATGTATTTGAAAATACTGTCTGGCTCGTTTTCCAAAAGCCAATGTATTCATAACAAAGCTCCATAAATTCGCAGTAATTTGCATCGTGCACATCTTTCCCGTCAATCATGCGGATACAATAGCTTGCATCTTTACAGCGCTTAATGTCAAAACAATGCTTCACATTTTTTGAATGCATTATGTGGTCACCGCTAAAATCAACGCTTTGGATAAAAGTACTGTAAATATGAGGGGTGCTTAACTTCAGCCCTTTGAATTTTTTATTGATTTCCTCAAATGCAGAACGGCCGTTAGAGAGCATTTTATCTCGCTCTACAATATATTTTTCTTTTGTATACGGTTTATTAAAAATATTATATTTCTGACCACGAAGCCCCACGCAGCCAATGCAGTCTTGACAATTTTTGCAATCAAAACAGTAAATTAGGTTAAAAGAACTTGAGCAATCTTGAGCAAATAAACAATTTGAAAGTTTCTCACAATCAATACACTCGTAACAATATTCGCACTCTCTGGCAAGATAAGTATCGACACAATATTTTGACTCATAGGGCGAACCATATAAACAATTTTCCACATTAATTGACCCGAAACACAGATAACACTCTTTGCCGTCGGCGAAATAATTACAGTAGTCGCAATTTTTTGTATTTGAAACAATAAGAGCTGGTCTTGGCAATTTATTTAAAAGTGTTTGAAATTGTGAAAAGAATGATTGTCCCCAGTCGTAGTCCATGCTATATCGCATGGCATCCCATTTATCGCTCCACCAACACGGCGAGCAATATACAGGGAAAGGTTTATCAGCCGAATACATTGAAATAATGGATTTTTTACACAGTCCGCATTCTCGATGATACATATTACGTTCATTTCGAACCATAAGACGCCGCTGCAAACGGCACTCCGAACAAAAAGTCGGCAGTGGGACTTTGATTTTCTGATAAAAATCTAAGTCATCCGGTTCTATTATAAAATCTTTTTTACAATTTTGGCAATTTTTTGTTTCTGTTTTCATTCCAATGTTCTATAGAATGTTAGCACATAGCAACTTTAGTATTTAGACGTAAATGGATTTCTTTTGGAGAGGCCTTTCATCATTTTTTTGATGCTGGCTGCGCCCCTTTTAAAGAGCGTTTGCCGGCGGTCCTTGTTCTTTCTTATATCATTAAAAAGAGTTTCTTTTACCTCGTCAATTGCCACATATAGGTCATCAGCGTCAACACCGGAATAAAATTCTCTACCATCTATCTTAATCAAACAATCTGCGTGAAAAAAACGCCCTGATCTGTGGTGATTGGTGGATTTACTAACTTCAAAGTTCACCATAACTTTACCCTGTTTTGCTTCAATCCCGGAAAGCAGTTTTTCCAGGTTGGTAACTCTCTTCAAAATATAATCTTTAATAGCTTCGGTCAACTCCATATTCTTCCCCTGTAAATTTATTTGCATATTCGCATTATACCATATTTTTTCCCTCTATAATTTCCTTACCTTCTTTGGTAAAAATTCTCTTAATCCAGAGCTGGAAAATAATGATAAGAATAAACATAAGAAGTATGTATCCTATCCCCGCATAAATATTTTCCAAAATATTAGAATAATAAGTAAAACCAATTCCAGAGAAAAAACCGATAGCTGTAATGACCAAAAGCCAGAGAATAAGCGAAATTGATTCATAATAAATAAAACGCCCGAATTTTATATCTGTTTTGCTCACATACATAATCAATATAATACGGCTGGCTATCATGAAATTGGCCAAAAGAAGCGCCACAAAATGGCTCCCCCTACTTACTTTGCGCACAGCTTCAGTAATCAGATTTATGGTGCTGTTTGTAAAGCGATGCGAAAAAAATTTGCCTGCAATTTTCGTCCGTCCTATGGAAAAATATAAAAGGTCAGAAGATAGGGTTCCGAAAAAACTGACAACGAAAAGCAAGTGTAGGGGAAATACGCCCTGAGCGGCAAGAAAACCGAAAGCAATCATCGCTACCTCTCCCCCGAAAGCCGCTCCAAAAAAAATAATAATGTATTCGAGCGACCTGTGATCGACGATAAGCAAACGCAGCCACTCTATTGATTCAACCATATAAATATATTCTACTATAAATAACTATCAAAATATATGGCATGGCAAGTATAGCCTCCAGGGTTCTTGACTAGATAGTCCTGGTGATAATCTTCCGCAGGATAAAATTTTATTAAAGGTTCCAAGCTTGTGACCACTTTGTTTTCCCAACGCTTTGATTTGTTTACAATATCTATAAAATTTTCCGCTTCCTTTTTTTCTTCCTGGTTGCCGTAAAAGATCGCCGACCGATAAGATGCCCCCATATCATTCCCCTGTTGATTTAAAGTGGTCGGATTGTGTATTTGAAAGAAAAAATCCAACAACTTTTTATAAGATGTTTTATCCGTATCATATTCTATCTCCACCGCTTCCGCATGGCCCTCATGGTTTTTATATGTTGGATTTTCCACGCTGGCTGTTTCTTTTGCTCCCGTATACCCGACAGTTGTATCAACCACACCTGGTTGCTTGCGTATCAAATCCTCCAGACCCCAGAAACACCCTCCTGCTAATGTTATTTTTTTCGTCATATTATTTTTCTGGAATAAATTTCATCGATATTGAATTTACACAATGTCTGACGTTTTTCGGAGTTAAATGTTCTCCTTTAAATAAATGCCCCAGATGCCCGCCACATTTGGCGCAAGTTATCTCGGTACGCATCCCGTCGGCGTCCAT
>MFUY01000004.1:7128-9968 GCA_001787035.1 Candidatus Nomurabacteria bacterium RIFCSPLOWO2_01_FULL_41_12 | reverse complement strand
TCATCCTCAAAAGAAGGCCAGCCACAAGTTGATTCAAATTTTTGCTCCGAGGTATATAAAGGAGCATCACATTGACGGCAAACATACATTCCATTCCTTTTATTATCAACATACTCCCCCGTAAAGCGCATTTCAGTACCTTTGTTGATTATTACTCTCTTTTCTTCAGCTGTTAATTCATTTTTATGCATAAAGTTATTTTCTTTTTTTTATATTTCTAGTAAGCGCTTTTAATATAATATCCAGTTCCATGGTTGCAACTCCGACAACAGTATCTGCGGCCCCGTAATATATGTAAAGCAAGCCATTTTGGAGAGTTATACCGCATGGGAAAACAACATTATTCACCACTCCAATTTTTTCATATGATTCTTCCGGTTCAAATATAGGGTCAGTGGTGCGCGCTAGAACCAGAGCCGGATCTTTGAGATCAAGCAAAACAGCTCCTATGCGATAAGTATTATGGCTTTTGGAAACACCATGATAAAGAAGCAGCCAGCCATTTTTTGTCTTTATCGGCGGCGCAGTTATTCCAACTTTTGAACTATCCCAGCTATTTGTCCGGGGTCCTATAATTCTAATGCATTTTCTTACAGTCTCTTTAGAAAAATTGAGCGACTTGAAATAATCTCCGCATATTTCTTCCCCTACCCGATGCAGGATAAAATACTTGCCTTGAGTTTTTTCAGGAAAAATACAAGTGTCTTTATCCTCAAATCCTTCCGGGGTAATTAAAATAGGTTTTTCCCATTTCCAATTTTTTTGTAGAAAGTTTTTCTCCGTAATGGACGTAATCGCGACACGCCAAGGGCTAATGCCAGTAAATGCCGTGTAGCACATATAAATTATTGATCCGATTTTAGTTAAACGCGGATCCTCGCATCCTGAATTTCCTCCAGCCACTTTTTTTATTTCGAAATTCTCTCTCGGAGTGTATACAGGTTCCGATAATCTCTCGTCTATTTTTACCCCGTCTTTTGATGAAGCATAGCCTATAGAAGATGTATTATCTTCCGAAAATGCGCGATATAATATATGGGTTGTGTTTTTTATTCTTATTGCTGCCGGATTGAATGTCGCTTTCGCTTCCCATGGATGCGTTTTGTTAGGTTGGATTACGGGATTATTTGAAGCACGCTTAAAATGCCAACGTGAACTAGTTTCTGGAAGCATGGTTCCTGTCAGGTCGGTCAAATTTACATGAGTAACGCAAGCTGTCGTATCAGAAGCTCCATAGTATATAAAAAGTGTATCCTTCTTCAAGATTGCCCCAGAAGGAAAAATTACATTTGGAACATAACCTGAAAGCTCGTATGGTTCCCGGGGGGCCAATAGGGGGCCCTTTGTGCGCCCGAGAATTTTAAGTGGATTATCAAAATCTAAAATTACTGCCTCAACACCAAAGATACGGTCAAGGTTGCCTGGTGCTGGAAAATAATTTTGAATATGCGAATATATCATGAGCCACCCATGCGGAGTTTTGATAGGTGGAGCGCCCACCTCGACATGGTCGTAAGGAAATCTTTTTAAATCAATCGTGTATTCATCTATTTTTGCATGCCATTTTTCCCAAAATGCGGGATTCCATAATTCTTCCATCTTATCCACTTGCGCTATGGCAATTTTAACGGGAGGCATATCCGTATTGACTGCTACAATTACTGTAATTTTACCCAAGATACGCTCGGAAAAAAGCGCCATGGCTTTCGCATTAAATGGCGTCACTAAATGCCTTTCCTTGACTTTTTTCAAATCTTTAGAAATAGCGACGGCGACCTTGATCCCACTCGCTTCAAACGGATATTTGGAGAGCGCAGTATAAAAAATATAATAATTGCCTTCAAAATAGGTGATGCGCGGATCTTCACAGCCGTATTTTTCCCATTCTTCCATCGGCGTGATAAAAGGTACGCGTTCTTCAAAGTGCGTGCCATCTTTGGACTTTCCAATACCTATGGTTGAAATCTGTTGCAGTGTACGCAGTCTGTCTGTTGCAGAAATAGCCCGGTATACGCCATAAAACGTTGTGCCCTTTTTAATGACACTCATATTAAAAGAGGCATATGCCTCCCAATAATGGTTTTTTTCGGGTATAAGAATTGGATTATGGGGTGATCTTTTTACAACAAACATAAATGTTTTAGATTCGGGTGGCCTGTTTTTGCAATTTTACGGCTTTGTGCTTTTTAAGATCAAAAAGTAAAGTGGAAAGTTTTATGGAAGCGACTCCTATAACTTTGTCCGCCCCGCCGTAATAGACAAAAAGCGTACCGTCTTTTACCACTGCCCCGCACGAGTAAACCACACCCCATTTATATCCGTTATTTTCATAGTATTCTTCGGGTTCCAAAATAGGATGGTGGCAGCGGTAAAGAATCTTGGTGGGGTCTTTGGTATCTAAAATCATGGCAAAAAGTTTATAACGATTTGGGTCGTGTTCTTCTATGGCATGGTATAAAATAAGCCAACCCAATTCTGTCTTTATCGGAGATGGTCCTACTCCGCGCATACCCTTTTCACGCAATTGCCAGCGGGGGTCACCATCGTAAACACTATGTATAAATTTTTTGCCATCTAATTCGTCCAAAGACTCAAAGTAATCAATCATAATTAGAGGAGAAATGCTATGGAGTATAGCAAATTTACCGTTTATTTTTTCCGGAAAAAGAACCCAATTCTTATGCACCTCGCCAGGCGGGGAAATTAAAACCGGCTTTTTCCAATTCCATCTTTTATTTTCAAAATCGGCAAGTGATATTGAAGTAAGAGCGATCCGCAGGGAACCCCAGCCGTCAAAAGCGGTATAAAGCATATAAACAGTATCGCCTAAAAGCGTCACC
>MFUY01000004.1:0-7101 GCA_001787035.1 Candidatus Nomurabacteria bacterium RIFCSPLOWO2_01_FULL_41_12 | reverse complement strand
CATCCTCCGCCGGAAATATAGTCAATAGGCAGAAGAGATAGGTCAGGTTTGGTAAAGTTATTAGACCTTTGATAAATAAAATAAGGAAGGCGCTCGTCTATATTAATTCCGTCA
Organism: Candidatus Nomurabacteria bacterium RIFCSPLOWO2_01_FULL_41_12; assembly: GCA_001787035.1. Lineage (GTDB taxonomy): Bacteria > Patescibacteriota > Minisyncoccia > Phycocordibacterales > UBA9973 > UBA9973. The sequence goes on along the minus strand of MFUY01000004.1, from coordinate 6,987 downwards.
GAACTCGCGGCATAACCGAGCGCGGAGAAATCATTATCTCCGATTGCCCGGTAAATAAGGTGGACTTTGCCGTTGGCTAAAAAGGCGGCCGGGTTAAATGTGGCTTTTGATTCCCAAGGGTAGCGCCTTGGTTCAATAATAGGATTGTGCGGAGCTCTCTTTAGCTCAATTGGTAACTTCTTTTTGTGAGAAGTTTTTTTTACTTTTATTATTTTTTTTCCCGACGCTTTAGGTCGGGACCCCGACCCCTTAGGGCGTCGGGGCTTTTTAAGCGCGGCCATATTTGTCTTCAAAGCGAATGATATCTTCTTCATCAAAATCTCCGACAGCTACTTCAGCTAATATCATGCCGGAATCTCCGGCTTTCCAGCGATGTTTAACGCCAACTGGAGCATCATACTCATCACCCGGAACAACATTGTATTCCTTGTCTTCGACGCGTATTATACCACTACCGCTTATAATATGCCAAAATTCGGAGCGCTTTTTATGGCTTTGTAGGCTGGTTTCTCCTCCCGGCTTGATTCTATGAATTTTTACAGTCGAAAGACTATTGTGAGTCAACTGTCGAAAAGTTCCCCATGGACGCTCTACTTCAAATGGTTTAAATTCTGCCATCATTTGATTATACCCCACCTCTTTTTAATGACAAAATTTTCTGCATCAGTATATCTGCCGGGAGAAAATGCCCTTTTAATGGAATATGGAACTTTCCTTTTATTCTGCTTTTATCGGCTGAAATAGGCATTCCGCTGGCTTGCAATAATTCATGATCATTATAATTATCCCCGATAGCCATGACATTCTCTCTCTTTAATTTAAAAATTTTCATTACGTGTTTCAAGCCGACAGCCTTGGTCTGGTATTTCTTAATTAAAACATCGTAGGCCTCGCCATTCCAATGAGTGCAAAGACCTTTCTCTTTATTTACTATTTCTTCAAATCTTTTATCTTTTCTTTTACAATGAATAGTTATAATAAATTCTTTAGGCTCAAAACCTTTCACATTTTTATTTTTTTCTGCCGCTTTTTCAAGTTTCGAAAAAACGCTCCGCAGGCGCTCAAAACTATTAACATGCTGATAAATTTTCCCTTTATGCCAAGTGGCGCTGCCGCACTCATAGGTAAGGCTGACAAAAGGTAAAACTTCGCGAAACATCTCCTGCATCATATAGAGCCCTCGGCTAGAACTGATATTTATTAAGAATCTTTTCATATGCAATTCTTTTATTTGCGCTATCTGGCGCTTTTTTATGACTTTTGTTTCTAAAGTGGTAGTGTGTCCCACTTGTTTTATACGAGTACCTCGTGGAACGAGCACGCCGTCAACATCAAAAACAATCATCTTGATTTTATCTAGCTCTTTTTTGGAAATTTGTTCTAAGGGTTTCATTTTACTTCTTTCTCTTCCTATGCTTCTTACTATACTCCTTTAGTAATTTTGACGAACTCCTGATTTTCCCCCCACGGCCAACATTAAACACTGTTTTAATACCTAACTTTTTACACATTGCCATTTCTGTATAAAGAGACGACTTGGGATTTGCGGCATCTTTTTCATTTCTATCTCCCCCGTTGGCAAAAATATGCGGTCTGATTTTCAGCAACTCTCTGCTGACACTCATGTCTGTTGTATTTTTAGTGTGTCCTGTTATAACTACTCTATCTACGCAAGCAAATGCTTCTATAATTTCTTTACGTTCTTTATCGGGCATAAAAACATGTCGTCTCTTTAGTTTCTTCCAATTATTATTGTTTACAACCACCACCAATTCATCCCCTAATTTTTTTGCTTCTTCAAACAAGCGCACATGGCCGATGTGAACCGGGTCGAATCCCCCACTAACCATGACTAATTTCTTGGACTTTTTTGACATTCATTGATATAATAGCACTAATTTATGAAAAGTATATCAAAAGGGTTTATCCCCACATCAAAAATCTTTGGTGTGAGCTTGCGAAGCAAGCGGGGGTTTACTCTGATTGAAATGCTGGTTGTAGTCGCCATTATCAGCATTCTGGCTACGGTTGTGCTTGGGCAGCTTACTAGAGCAAGAGCTCAGGCCGCCAATGCGGCCGTGAAATCCACGCTCTCCAATCTAAGAACGCAAGCGACACTTGTATATAGTGCCATTTCTCCAAATAGTTATGAGAATGTCTGCACTGATCCTGTCTTTGTGCAAGGTTTGACTCACGCGGGCACCGTGGGAGGAGTGCCGGCGGAATGTTTTGATGCTTTGGAAACCTGGGTGGTAAAGGCTACTTTGCAATTGCCGGAAAACACCTCCACGCACTGGTGCACTGATTCCACTGCAAAATCACAAGGCGTAACGGAGGCGCAATATAACGCCATAACTTCCGCCTCCACTCTCTGTCCATAACTCCTAAAGGACCGTCCTTGGGATTTTACTTCTTTCTGTGAGTAGCCTTTTTTGCGAGCATCGCACGCTTTATTGCAAGCCTTTTCTGGGTCTTGTGAGAACGTCTTGATTTTTTCTTCGGACTAAGTGTTGTACCTCTTTTTGCCATAAATTTTTTGATTATTAATAATACAAATACATTTAAGACTTTGAATACCATTCGAGCTGGATGACTTCTATTTTAGGATTCTGGCTGTTCACTATTTCTTTGAATTTTGCGACATCACTAAAACCTTCAGGTGTTCTAAAGTGATATGGATATACTTGCTTGGGTTTAAACTCCAGTACCGCATCAGCTGCTTCTTCCACGCTCATCGTATAAGGCAAGTTCATCGCCACGAAAGCTATATCAATATCCCGCAGATTTCTCATTTCCGGAATGCCTGACGTGTCTCCGGAAACATAAACACGCGTATCCCCTTTTTCAATCACATAGCCATTGCCCCGGCCTTTAGTGTGATAACTTTTTTCTGTTTCGGGTAAGTTATACATTGGAATTGCTTCTATTTTAAATCCGATATGATTTGCCGTCTCGCCATTTTTAAGAACCACCAAAATACCGGCTTGAACCGAATTTAATTTATCAGCTACTGTCTCGGGAGCAACTATAATGGTATTATCCGTAGACAAATCTTGTAATCTTTCCAGATCTAAATGATCTCCGTGAATGTCAGTTAGAAGTATTAGGTCAGGGGTTGGTGTTTTAAAAAAATTCTCTCCTGATCCAACTGGGTCAGTATAGATTGCTTTCCCATCCCAATTTAAAATCATGCTGGCGTGAGAAACAGGATCAACGCTTACTGCATTTGCGACACTTACTTTATCTTCTCTATTGTTCATTTTAATAATTGAAATTAACGCTAATCCAAGCACTATTAAAAATATTATTTTACGAGTAGTCATATTTAAGTAAACGATTACACAAGTTATTGTGTACTTATTTTAGCATAATCTTAAAACTTTGAGAACAAGCAGAAAAACCAATTTTTATGGTTGCTAAAATTCCGTATTTTGACATAATTGCAAATAGAATGTAACCCTTGGGAGGGGGTCGTCTTATGACAAAACAAAGGCGCCTCCATAACCAGGGAGGCAAGAGAGGCAACGGCTGGAAACGCGGCATGGAGAACCTGATCATTGCGTTGGGCGACTCCGGTGAAGATGCGGTTCAGCCGATGCTGGGGGTCGTCAAGCTGGAGCACAATAGCAGTGAGGGCGATCTCTGGCACAAGCGACTCAATGCCGCCATTCAGGTGAAAACGGGCGGTAATACTGACCATGTCAGTATCCGTGAGAGTCAGCTTGACACGCATCTCGTCCAATGCCAGGGTTTCCCGTATTCTCATTGCTGGTATGTTTTCGTGAAGTACCGCAATCGGAAACGGCGAGAAGACGGGAGAAACCTACGCTTATTCCAGGAGACAGTTCAGGAAGAAAGTGAGGTTCCGGACTTTCTCGGACGCCATCTAAAGGGTGTCTACGTCGTCGATATCAAAATCGTCGATGCTCTGCGACACAAGCTCGGCGCGACCGGATGGGTCCGTCACGGCAACGGGCTTTTCCCCTCGCTTGAGATCGGCTGGCGCTTCTTTGAGAAGTTGCGCCACAGTTCGGAAGATGTCTTCCGGGCCGTCGGTCTCGACCCGAGATGCTTCCGCGTCCGCTCTCACCAGGCGGAAACGAAGTTCTCGGGCCACACATTGAAATTCCCCTTCCTCTACGCTCTAGACTCACGCCTAGAGAAGAGAAGGAGAATTTCTTTCCCCGTCTTGAAGGCCACTGAAGCCAGCAAGACGGCTTGATCCCTCGGAGCGCCGCAGCGAACCGAGGGATTTCTTAATTAGTAAAGATAGTCTTTATTAAGTACAATTTTAAGACTCTATGCCTTTTTACTAAATTGAAAACCCAGATAAGCGAGATAAAGGGAAGCAAGTGCTTCAGCCCAATAAATCCACATCGGAACCATAACATCGCCCATTTGGACTTGCCAGCCATAAAGCAATCGCACAATATGCGCAACACCTACTATTAAAAATATCCAGGAAGCAAGCAAAACAAAGTTATCTTTCTTCATACCTATATTTTAATACTACCCCTTTAAAATAGCAAATAGCATTCTTTTACTTATTCATCTTTCTACTACTTCGGCCAATTAGAACTAACGCCATTATCATAGCTAGAGCGATAATCATTATGATTATATAAAGATTATTGCCTTCCAATAATCCGGGCCTATTGATGTCTGCAGAGGCTGCGAATGTAGGAACATCTTTGAGGGTTGCAGCTTCGGCTGTCTTAGTAAACAAATATCCATTACTTTTAGCGATAATATTTCCAGAATTATTAACTGTGGCGGTATAGACAGTATGGTCGCCATTTTCCAGTTCTTTATCCAATACATATTGCCACTCCCCTTTGCTGTCTGTTTTAACAGTTACGATAATGGGCGTACTGTAAATGTAGATGGTTATATAGCTATTAGGCAAAGCCTGGCCCTTTAAAACAACCTCTTTCTTTTCTGTTAAGGCTACTTCTTTCACCTGATATGTAGGGACAGGCGCAATCGTAGATTCCACAGGTTCTTCTTTGTCTACTTTAACCAGTCCGGATTGAGTAGGATCGAAGCCCAATAAAATCTTTTCCGAAGCATTTATCGTTTTACCTTCATAGGTGGAAACTGGAGATGGCGTATTTGGATCTATATTATATACATGAATTGAATCATAGTCGGAAATGCCGTCTTTATTGCTGTCTTCGTAGAGAAGGTTGCCGCCTTGCTCTTTCAACACTTCGTTTTGGCTGCTTGCAATTTGAGTTAATTCATTTAAGGTATTGGTAATTTCAGAAGTATTTACATTTTCTATTTGTGTTTTGGTGGTATCTTTCGCTGTTGATTTGATATTGGTAATTCCTTTTTGTATCTCTATCTTCAAATTATTGATATTTACGGGAACAATGGACGTCAGTGTTAATAACTTTCTATCAATATTCTTTAAAAGCTCGTCACGAAGGAGATAGATTTTTTCTATATCAATTTTTTGACCTGATTCTTCGGCATTTTTAATAATATCTGCAACGTTTTCGTTAATTGTTTTTGTTAGTTGTTCCTTTGAATCATTTATTGCTGTTTTAAACCCTTCGACAGCAAGCCCTAAATCCTGAATTTTGAAAGAAAATTGATTGGTTGTGACCATAGGAGCCGGTGCAGTTGTCGTAGTTGTAGTGGTATCTGTCCGAAAAGCGGTCTGATTGCTCTGAAATGTTTGTACTTGTGCTTGTAATGCGGAAATTTGCGCCCTTAAAGAAGCTCGTGTTGCAGAGTTAGTGGTATTGTTCAATTTATTCTGCAAAACATCAATTTGCTCCCATATAGCAATGTTGCCTTGAATGTTTGGTGTATTGATGGTATCTGTGGTAGTTTGCGTAGTTGGCGATGGAAATGTTGTTGAAGTTGTAGTAGTGGTGAATGTTGTTGAATCTTCTGTGGGTTCTTGTGTTGTTGAAGTTGTGGATGTCGTTGTAGTATCACTAGTCGACACCGAAACTCTTGTTAAATTAGCATAATCAGAGCACCCGGTGCCTGAAAGACATGCTTGAACACGATAGTCATAAGCCATGCCTGAAATAGCCGTGGTGTCAATATAATAAAAGATGTTTGAACCCGTTTGAACAAGAGCAGACCAGGCTGTGGTGCCACTTAATTTTCGTTCAAGATTAAATTTATCTTCGTTGTCAGAATTGTCTATCCAGTAAAGTGAAATAAATGTTGGGGTTGAAATACGATTTAACGATAGATTAGTTGGTGCAAAAGGAACAGAAGTTGCTGTGGTAGGTGTAAAAGTAGGAGTGATGGTACTATTACCTTCGCTAGTAGTTGTAGTTGAAACTAGAATTCCAGTTAAGTAAGTATACGTGGAACAACCAGTTCCCGATAAACAGGCTTGGACGCGGTAGTCATAGGTTATGCCGGATGTTACTGATGTGTCAGTATAGGTTGTAGTATTTGCGGTTGTAATTTGAGTAGACCAAGCTCCTGTCCAACTAGCTTCTGTGGTTAGTTTTCGTTCCAGGGTAAATTTATCTTCGTTGGATGAATTGTCATTCCAGGCCAAGGGAACAGTCGTAGCTGTAATAGGACCTGGTAAACGCAGATTGCTTGGAGCGGAAGGAGTGGTGATTGTACCTGTCCCTGTACTAGAGGTAATAGTGGCCGAAACATCGTTGGAAACAGAAGAGTAAATGTTGCTTGAACCAAAAGCGTTGATATGATAAGTATAAGTGCCAGCCGAACGACCAGAATCAGTAAAAGTTGTGACATTGGCGCCAACATTGCCGATATCCGTCCAAGTCGGACCGCGATAAATCTTAAATCCGGCTTCATTTGAGGAATTATCAGTCCAGGTCAAAGTAACATTGTTACCACTGACAGTGGCGGCAAGATTAGTGGGAGCTGCAGGAGCTGTTTCACTACCGCTACCACCCGTAGTCACATTTGCAACATTAGACATACCGGAACAATTGCTACCGTTGCAGGCCACGACATGAAACTCATAGCTTCCGGTTCCTG
>MFUY01000003.1:11983-13951 GCA_001787035.1 Candidatus Nomurabacteria bacterium RIFCSPLOWO2_01_FULL_41_12 | reverse complement strand
AATGGAATACCATTTTTATTTTCTAAGCTTCTGCGCAAGGCTTTTTTCAAGAACTATTTAATTTCAAAAAATATATGATAAATAAACAATTAAAATTAAAGATAGTCACCCCAGAAAGACTTGTTTTAGAAGAGATGGTAGAGCAAGTGACCATACCGACCACAGAGGGCGAAATTACCATCTTGCCGGGGCATATACCGCTTATCGTGGGGCTTAACTCCGGAGATGTGGTTGCAATGTCTAAGGGCGAGTACGTGCCCATGGCCGTCTCTGGTGGGTTTTTGGAAGTTAAAAAAAACGAAGAAGGGGATACCGAAGTTGCAGTTCTGGCAGATTTTGCTGAACATGTTTTTGAAATTACAGAAGATGCCATAGAGAAAGCAAAAGCCCGCGCAGAGGAACTCCATAAGCAAATGGAAAATAAAGAACTCGTAGATTTTGAACATTTTGAAGCCGAGCTTGAACGCTCGCTCACCCGTGTAAAAATAGCAGACAAGTGGAGAACAAAGAAGTATAGGAAATAACATGTCTAAATTCTATGTTGTGGCGACGCCGATAGGGAATATGGGAGACATTAGTTTTCGGGCTATTGAGACATTGAAAAATGTTGATTTGATTTTATGCGAAGACACCAGACAGACTAAAAAACTTTTGGATAAATATGGTATCAATAAACCGACAATGAGCTACCATGCGCAAAGTAAATTAGCGAAAACAGACAAAATTTTTGAATTATTAAAAGACGGGAAAGATTTGGCTCTTGTTTCAGACGCTGGTACGCCGGGTATTTCTGACCCGGGAGCAATACTTGTATCTAAAATAAAAGAAGAATTGAGTGGCGTGCAAGTCATTCCGATACCGGGAGCTTCCGCAGTAATTGCGGCACTTTCTGCCTCAGGATTACCGACGCATGAATTCACTTTTCTTGGTTTTTTACCGCATAAAAAAGGAAGAGAGACGTTGTTTAAAGAAATCGCGGTAGCGAAACGCACAATGGCCTTTTATGAATCTCCGCATAGGATTTTAAAAACTTTAGAATCATTGACTAAATTTTGTCCTAATAAAAAAATTTGCGTTGCCCGTGAACTGACAAAAATTTATGAAGAATTTAAAAATGGTACACCTACTGAAGTTTTAGAATATTTTAAAAATAATCTGGAGCACCAAAGAGGGGAGTTTACGATAATTGTGTCATGCTAGTTTATGTTTCAAGCAAGTAATGATAGACCAATCAAAACCCCCTTTGGATGCTAAGTATTTCATTTTATCGAGAGCCCAAATAGCGTCGTCTAAGACTTCGTTGCAGGCAACATAAAGCATCTTTGCCTCTTTTGCTAGTTTATTGTAAGCATACCGGCCGGTATAAAATTCTTTCGGCATTTTCTCCCAGCCGTTCATTTTATAGTAGCAATTTACGATTTCATGGACCGGGTTGACAGCTTGTTTGTGTTTTTGCAGTTTTGCCAAATATCCCTTAAATGGATTTTTTAAGCCATCTTTCATGTTTGTTTTTATTATATATTTTTTCCGCCCAAGGCGGACCAGCCTCGGGCTGGCATTCTTTCATTTTAGCATAGATATGATATATTGACGGAATGGGTATTTTTTCAAAAAAGCTAGGCATAGATTTAGGGACAGCCAACACCCTGGTATTCTTGCCCGGCAAAGGGATAATCTTAAACGAGCCTTCGGTGGTGGCGGTAACGGAACAAGGTAATAAGATTTTAGCTATTGGTTTTGAGGCGAAAGACATGATTGGGAAAACACCTGAATCCATCATTACCTATTGTCCGATGAAAGACGGAGTGATTGCGGACTACCGTGTGACCGAGGCGATGCTTCACTATTTTATAAATAAAGCTATGGGGCGATTTAATTTTTTTAAGCCTGATGTGATGGTTTCCGTGCCGGCAGGTGTCACCAGTACGGAGAGGCGCGCGGTGGTGGAGGCAGCCATACGCGCCGGCG
>MFUY01000003.1:3179-11941 GCA_001787035.1 Candidatus Nomurabacteria bacterium RIFCSPLOWO2_01_FULL_41_12 | reverse complement strand
AGGTACGACGGATGTGGCGGTTATATCGCTCGGCGGTATTGTGGCTTCCACTTCGGTAAAATGCGCTGGAAATAAAATAGATGCCGCAATAGCAGACTACATCAAAAAGACTTTTAATTTAGCGATCGGCGACAGGACAGCCGAGGAAGTAAAAATAAAAATTGGCGCAGCCGTGCCCCTGGAGGAAGAGCTTTCCGTGACGATAAAAGGCAGGGATTTTATCCAGGGCTTACCCAGGTCGGCGCGAGTCTCTACTAATGAAATAGTCAAAGCAATAGACGCCGAATTAAAACAAATAATTAAAGCAATAAAAGATGTTTTGCAAGAAACTCCACCTGAACTTGCTTCCGATATTATAGACCAGGGCATTATCATGACCGGAGGTTCTTCAATGCTACGCAATTTTCCAGAATTGGTTTATCGGAGGACTGGAGTCAAAGCAACTTTAGCCGAAGATGCTCTTTTCTGCGTAGCTAAAGGCACAGGCATAGCCTTGGAGCATTTAGATGTATATAAGAAGACTGTATTGAGCAAAAAATAAGGTTTTACAAGGACGGTCCTTGGGAAACTTTCTTAAGGACCGTCCTTAAAAATTTATGAATATTTCTAGACATTTAGACAAAGATAACTTACATCATGCGTATTTAGTGGAAGGTGCACGAGATGAAGTAGTGGGAGAGGTTTTGAGTTTTTGTGAAAATATAGATATTAAAACTTCCGGTAATCCTGACTTCTGCCACATTTCAATCGATAATTTTAAAATTGACGAGGCATTTAGTTTGCGAGCCATGTCTACTGACAAGAGTTTTTCTCCCGGAAAAAAGATATACATAGTTTGTACCAATAGTATGTCTCTTGATGCTCAAAATGTTCTACTTAAAATGTTTGAAGAGCCGATAGAGAATACTATTTTTTTTCTTATTGTACCGGACGTTAATTCTCTCTTAAAAACTCTTGTTTCCAGATTTTATTTTATTTCTAGTAAATCTGACTTGGCGGAGGGAACGCAAGATGCAGAAAAGTTTTTATTAATGTCTTTAAGAAACAGAATTGATTTTATTAAAGAATTATTGGCTGAGTCTGAAGAGGAAGATGAAGAGGGAAATGGGATTGTTATTTTGGATTCCACTCGTTCCAAAGCCCTTAAATTCCTAAATGCGCTTGAATCAGTGACTGTGTCAAAGACTGTCTTTGACAAGAATATGTCAAGGGCCGTCCTTGACGCTTTTGAACATTTTTCCAAAGTCCGAGAATTCCTCCGTATGCCCGGCAGTTCCGCTAAAATCTTAATGGAATCTGTGGCGTTGGCAACTCCCCATTTATGATATAATAGAGCGATGCAATACAACTTTTCTAATTTTAAGATAGAGCTCAAGAAAGTACAAGATTTTTTAGGCAAGGAATACAATCAACTAAATATTGGGCGGGCGTCACCGATGGTCTTAGACGGCGTTTCTATAGAATCTTATGGCTCACATGTTCCGCTTAAAAATGTGGCCAATATTTCTATTGAGGATCCTAAGACTTTGCGTATCACGCCTTGGGATAAGAGCCAGATAAAGGATATTGAGAAAGCGATAAATAGCGCCAATTTAGGACTTTCCGTGGCTACCGATGATCTTGGTATCAGAGTCATTTTTCCCCAATTAACTACTGAGACGAGGCAGACGTTAGTAAAAGTACTGAAAGAGAAATTAGAAGAGTCCAGAATCACTGTCCGTCGCGAACGCGAAGTTATATGGAAAGACGTAGAAGCTTAAGAGAAGGAAGGAAAGATAACAGAAGATGAAAAATTCCGCGCTAAGGACGAACTGCAAAAAATTATTGACGAGGCGAATAGAAATTTAGAAACTAGTTTTGAGAAAAAGCAAAAAGAAGTAATGGGCTGAATTATATGAACCTGATTATCTTCTTTGTTATCCTTTTGGTTTTGGTCCTAGTTCATGAATTTGGGCATTTTTTTACCGCTAAGCGTTTCGGTGTCCGGGTGGACGAATTCGGCTTTGGTTTTCCGCCGAAATTGTTTGGTTTTAAAAAAGGAGAAACAGAATATACTTTTAATTTATTACCCTTGGGCGGCTTTGTGAAGATTTTCGGCGAGAACCCCGAAGCAGAGCAGGCTCGCTACGGGGCAGGTCCCGATGAAGACCAGGATAGAAGTCTTGCAAATAAACCCAAGTATCAGCAAGCAATAGTCCTTTTTGCCGGAGTTTTGATGAATTTCTTATTGGCATGGGTTCTATTCTCTATCGGATTTATGTCCGGGTTTCCCTCTTCGGTCGGCAGCGAGCCAAAAGGGTACGCGCTTACAGATGTTAATTTAACAATTGTCTCCGTTTTAGAAAAATCTCCTGCTTGGTCAGCGGGACTCAAATCAGGCGATAAAATAATATCTCTAAGAAACGATAATGCAAATGTCAGTCCTACCAGTCTGGATTCTTTTAAATCTTTTATAACTTCTCATGGAAATAAAGAAATTCAAATCGGATATATGCGCGGATTAGAAGAGAAAATAAATTATATAAAAGTCATTCCAATCGTGAGCATAGAGGATGGTGAAGCGAGAATAGGCGTGGCTATAGATCAGATAGGCATAGCTAAATTGCCCTTTTTTACCGCTCTTTGGGAGGGAATGAGCTTGACTCTCTCCGTCACCAAAGGTACTGCCTTGGGGCTTTATACGCTTATTATAGAAGGTTTACAAGGCAAGGGGAGCCTTGCGTCCGTTATCGGACCTGTCGGCATGGTGGGTATTGTGGGTGATGCCTACCAATTCGACTTTGTTTACCTTCTTTCCTTTTCCGCTCTTATTTCTATTAATCTGGCGATTATAAATTTACTTCCATTCCCAGCGCTGGACGGAGGGCGGCTCTTCTTTCTGTTGATTGAAAAAATAAAAGGTTCGCGCATTAATCCAAAAGTTGCCACTACTGCCAATATGGTTGGTTTTATTGTTTTAATACTTTTAATGGTTTTTATTACTTATCGCGATATAACAAATATTTTATAAAATAAAAAATGCAGAAAATAAAATTAATTCATGAAGTACGGGCTGTAAAAAATAGGCGTGAACTCGCCAATATAATCAAGGCGCAGAGAATAAGTGAGCGTGTTTTGAAAGCTACTTTATTGAAGCTAAAAACCGGAATTACTGAGCTTGCAGTTGAAGCCTTTATAAAAAAATCTTTTATAAAGCTCGGCGCGCCGATTTTATCTTTTTCGCCCATTGTTTCTTTTGGCAAAAATACTGCAAATATCCACCATGTTCCCGGCAAAACAAAGTTAAAAAGAGGGGATATAATAATGTTTGATTTTGGCTGTACTGTAAATCATTATTGCTCGGATATGACCCGAACATATTTTTGGGGCGAGCTGAGTAAGAAGCAAAAGAAAGTTTATAAAGATGTGCTACAGGCGATGGATTTAGCCATAGATAAAATAAAAAAAGGTGAACATAGCGCAAAGATTATAGATAAAGTGGCGCGAAGTTTTTTGAGCAAAAAGTATAAAAATAATTTCAAGCATGGGCTTGGGCACGGAGTGGGCACAGTTATTCATGAATGGCCAAATTTCAAGCCCAAAAGCGAAGATATCTTACCGGTTGGATGTGTGATGACGGTTGAGCCGGGGATATACTTAAAGGGTTTTGGTGGTGTACGCATAGAGGATATGGTTTTAATTACCAAAAAAGGAGCTAAAAATCTCACAAAAGTTGCTAAAAATCTAAAAAGTGTTATCTTGTAAGGGATGAATAGAAAGCAATTTTTGCAAAAAACAAAAAAAAATACGGTAAAAATAGCTGTATTATGCGGTGGGCCATCGCTTGAGCGTGGCATATCGCTCAATTCTGCTCGCAGTATTCTTGACCACTTAGGTAGCCAGGGTGTGGAGATTATTCCTATTTATTTCAATGAACAGAAAAAACCTTACAAAATATCAAATGCTCAACTTTATTCAAATACTCCAAGCGACTTTGATTTTAAATTAGGCAAAACCAGTAAAGAACTTTCTATCTCGTCGCTTGTGCATATTTTAAAAAATGTTGATATTGTTTTTCCGTGTATCCATGGAAGTTTTGGTGAAGATGGAGAAATTCAAAGTCTTCTTGAAAAATGTGATATCCCATTTATAGGCTCTTCATCCAATTCTTGTAAAATGGCTTTTGATAAATACAAGGCCAATGAGTACATACGCTCGCTTGGATTTTTTGCTCCTAATTCTATCGTCATAAAAATCACTAACACAAAAAAAGAAATTAAAAAGAAAGTAAAACAATTTTGGCAAAGTGAAAAGATAACTCGTGCCGTGGTAAAACCAGCCTCCGGAGGGTCCAGTATTGGCGTCTTTTCTGTGGAAAATACAGATGATGCAATTAAAAGTATCAATCATTTGTTCAGCAAGCGTATGGATACCCGCATAGTAGTGGAACCTTTTGCTAAAGGTCAGGAATTTACCGTTATCATACTTCAAAACAGATTTAATATGCCTGTCGCCATTATTCCCACGGAAATGGAGATGGATTATGACAAACATCAGTTTTTTGATTTTCGCAAGAAATATCTGCCCACACGGCAAGTCACTTATCATTGTCCGCCGAGATTTAGTAATGAAATAATAGAGAAGATTCAAATAGAGGCCGAGCAATTATTTTCTGTTTTTGGCATGACGGACTTTGCCCGTTTTGACGGTTTCCTGATGCCCGACGGAAATATTTGGTTTTGTGATTTTAATCCTATTTCCGGCATGGAGCAAAACAGCTTTCTTTTTCAACAGGCTTCCAGAATTGGTTTTTCGCACCAGGATCTCTTTCGTTTTATTTTAAATAATGCGTGTTTGCGCCGACATATCCCAATTTCAATTGAAAATAAACTTATTGCAAAAGTGCGTAAACCTGTTGCGGTCCTCTTCGGTGGAGAAACAGCAGAAAAACAAGTCTCGCTCATGAGCGGGACAAATGTCTGGCTTAAGTTGCGCGGTTCAGAAACCTATAAACCATACCCTTATTTATTGGGTAAAAATGACATTGTTTGGGAATTGCCTTATTCTTATATTCTTAATCACACCGTAGAGGAGATAATAGAAAATGCGGCAAATGCCCCAAGAGACATTGACAGGTTATTTTTTCTGATTGAAAAAGTAAAAATCAGATTATTTCTGCATCCGTCCGACATTACCGAAGATTTCTTTTTACCAAAGAAATATCATTTGAATCAAATACTCAAGAAACATCCATTTATCTTTTTAGCTCTTCACGGGGGAGCCGGAGAAGACGGCCGAATTCAAAAAATACTGGAAGAGAAGAAAATAAAATTTAATGGGCCGGGGAGTGTTTCATCTAAATTATGTATGGATAAATGGTTGACAAATGAGACCATTCAAAATGCTCATATTCCAGGCGTTAGTGTTCCCCCGCATATTTTGTTAAAAATAAAAGATATTCCTCAAATTATTAATAATAAATTTGCAGATATATATTGGGATATGCTTTTGAAAAATCTCAAAAATAACTTTCAGACGAAAACAGTTATTGCCAAGCCCAAAGGCGATGGCTGTTCGGCAGGCGTGGTGCGTCTTTTTAATCAAAAGGATTTAGTTACTTATATTTCTCTTATTAAAAACAGAGTCCTTGTCGCCAAGTCACATACTTTTACTAATCAGACCAATAGTATTGATATGCCTGAAGGAGAAATCCCGGATATTATTTTTGAATCATTTATTGAAACTGATAAATTAAAAGTTCATGGAGGCAAAATTACACATATTCCGCGTAGCGGATACGTAGAAATGACTGTGGGGGTGTTAGAAGAAAAGGGACATATAAGAGCATTTTCGCCTTCAATTACTGTGGCGGAAACGGCCATACTTTCTGTTGAGGAAAAATTCCAAGGAGGGACAGGTGTGAACATTACGCCTCCACCAAAAGAAATTGTTTCAAATAAAAATCTCAATAAGATAAAAAGTTTAGTTGAAAAAGTCGCCAAATGTGTTGGTATACATAGCTATGCTAGAATAGATATATTCGCTCATGTGAAAACAGGGAATATTATCGTGATCGAGGTAAATACTTTGCCGGGGCTTACGCCTTCCACTGTACTTTATCATCAGGCTCTAGCTGAGAATCCACCGATTTACTCGCTTCAATTGTTAGAGAAAATTATTAAAAATGCCAAATATTAATAAAAAAATTAAAAAGAACCGTAAAAATAACCAGGTAATTGGTGTCTTTGACTCCGGTGTCGGTGGTCTTTCGGTGTTAAGAGAGCTTCAGCATCTGCTTCCCCGGGAGAATTTTGTATTTTTAGCTGATCAAAAGTATGTACCTTATGGAGAGAAAACAAAAAAAGAACTTATTAAGCTTGCCTATAAAATAACTGATTATTTTGTAAATTATCACAATATAAAAATGATGGTCGTGGCTTGCAATACTTCCACCTGTAATTCGATTGGCGAACTGCGAAAAAAATATTCATTTTTGATCGTCGGTACCGTTCCAGCCATAAAACTAGCCGCAGAAAATTCAAAAAGTGCGACAGTGGCAATCATCTCTACCCCTTCAACTTCTAAAAGCCAAGTATTAAAAAAACTAATTAAAGATAATTGCCAGAATATAAATGTCTTGAACATCAGCTGTAAGAATCTTGAAAATGTCGTGGAAAAAGGCAAATTAAATAATGCAGAAGTTAAAAGACTGCTTTTAAAATATTTGACGGAAGTTAAAGATTCCAATACTGACCAGCTTGTCTTAGGATGTACTCATTATGTGTTTCTTAAAAAAACGATTGAAAATTTTCTCGGTCCTCGCATTAGAGTTATAGATGGAAATAAGGGTATTGCTAAACAAACGAAGTCCTTACTTCTTGCTCATCTTATGAAAAATAACCAGAGAGCTAAGGGAAAAACTCTCTATTTTAGTACCGGAAACTCTGTAAAATTTTCAAAGGTTGCGAGTAAATTGCTAAAAATTAAAGTGAGAGCTAAAAAGGTTGCAATTTAAAGGGTTTTATAGTAATGTGTGCATATGTCACAAGATAGACTTATAAAACTTGCCTGTAGTGTCTGCAAACGTATAAATTACTGGTCCAGCAAGAACAAAAAACTGGTCACCGAAAAAATCGAGCTCAATAAATTCTGCAAATGGTGCCGCAAAAAGACGAAGCATAAGGAAATTAAGAAATAATTTCTATTTTATGAAATATATTTTTGCCATTATTGGTAGTGTTGTTGTAGCTGTGAGTTTAGTCGCTCTTGGATTTAACATCAGGCAAGTGGATAAAGAAAGAGCTACTTTAACGACCAACTTAGAACAACGAGCCTCTTTACTCGCAGACAGTCTAAAAGAATCTGTTGAGCCTTATTACGCTAATTCTTCACAATCTTCATTTCGAACTTCTCTTCAAAAAGTTGTTGATAAATTTGCCAATCGTGAACGCTTGGCCGGAATTGCTCTCTATGACAACAAAGGTATTCTTATAGCTACTTCTTCCGGATTGCCAAAAACAATAATTGAAAATACAAAAATTGTGACTGATGCCATGGATAGCAATACATCAAACAATGATTTTTTTGATACTGAAGGAGAAAATCGTTATGTGCATGTTGATCCATTACATAACGACGAAAGTATTGTGGGGGCACTTATGGTCGTGCAAAATGCAGGTTATATAAATACCAGCATAAGAGAAATTTGGAAAGGTAATTTATTACGATTGGTTATTCAGATAATAATATTTTCAATAACTATTTTCATAATTTTGAGATTTTTTGTTTTTCGCCAAGTTATTCGCCTAGTAGAGTCCGTGAAAAAAATTAGAATGGGTGAAGGTAAAGAAAGTTTTAAAGACGAGGGTAAATATTCCTTTTTTACCCCACTTGCAAAAGAAATTACTCACATCACAAAAAGTTTATCGCAAGCGCGCTTGTCGGCTCGAGAGGAAGCCCGAATGCGTCTGGAAAAACTTGATAGTCCGTGGACAGCCGAACGTCTGTCGGAGTTTATAAAAGCAACCCTAAAAGACCGTCCGATTTTTGTTATATCTAATCGTGAACCTTATGAACATTACAATGATTCTAAAGGTGAAATAAATTACCGGGTGCCGGCTGGCGGAGTCATCACCGCTCTTGAACCGGTGATGGAGGCGTGCGGCGGAACCTGGATAGCCTGGGGCAGCGGCAATGCCGACAAAATGGTTGTTGATAAAGATAATAAGATTAAGGTTCCTCCTCAAGAACCAAAATATACTCTAAAAAGGGTTTGGCTGTCGGACAAGGAAGCGAACGGCTACAACAAAGGGTTTTCAAGCGAAGCTCTTTGGCCGCTTTGCCATATGGCGCATACCCGTCCGCTTTTTAGAAAAGAAGACTGGCATGAGTATAAGAAGGTCAACGGTATATTCGCCAAAAGCATACTTGCGGAAATTAAAGATATTCAAAATCCTTTTATATTGGTTCAAGACTATCACTTGGCCTTACTGCCGCAGATGATAAAAGCAAGCCGGCCGGACGCGCAAATCGGATTGTTTTGGCATATACCCTGGCCCTCTCCGGAAACTTTCAGCGTCTGTCCTTGGCGTAAAAATATTCTACAAGGGATGCTGGGCGCCGACATTATCGGTTTTCATATCCAGCAGTACTGCAACAATTTCATGGATACGGTAGCTAAAGAGCTGGAATCCTTGTGCGACCTTGAACAATTTGCCGTAACTTACCAAGACCGCATAAGCTATGTTAAAGCTTTCCCTATTAGTATCGCTTTCACGGGAGGC
>MFUY01000003.1:0-3173 GCA_001787035.1 Candidatus Nomurabacteria bacterium RIFCSPLOWO2_01_FULL_41_12 | reverse complement strand
GGTAAGCCGCGCGATGCGGCTGAAGACAGAAAGTTTTTGGATAAACTGGGCATAAATACCAAGTATCTCGGTCTGGGGGTGGATAGAATGGAGTACACTAAAGGACTGCTCGAAAGATTCAAGGCGGTGGAATTTTTTCTGGACACATATTCCGAATACAGAGAAAAATTTACCTTTCTGCAAATAGCTTCTCCTAGTCGCGAGAATGTTCCAAAATATCAAGAGTTCAGCGAAGAAGTGTCAAAAGAAGCGCAACGTGTCAACGATAAGTTCAAAACAAAAGCATGGAAGCCGATCGTCCTCTTAAAACAGCACCATTCTCATGAAGAGCTGGAGCCTTTCTTTAGGGTTGCCGATGTGTGCATGGTAACATCGCTTCACGACGGTATGAACTTGGTGGCTAAGGAATATATCTCAGCCAGAGATAATGAGAATGGCGTTCTCATATTAAGCCAGTTTGCCGGCGCGGTCCGTGATTTGAAAGGAGCCTTAATCGTCAACCCGTACAGTGCCGAAGAAACTTCCGAGGCTATTCATACAGCGCTAAACATGTCGCTGGTGGAACAGCGCAAGCGAATGAAAAAAATGCGAGAATCCGTCAAAAATTACAATATTTTCCGCTGGTCCGCGGAGTTCATCAAGGCGGTGACAAGCTTGGGTTAGTTTATAAAATAAGTTTTTTAAATTCTTCCACCATCGACACTTGCTCCGACTCCAGTCCGTATTCCAGAGCCGTATAATACGCGGTCCAATCAGCTAAAACCAAAGAAGAAAAAATCTTCCGCCAGACATTTCCCTCCCCAAGCTCCAATTTTTCTATCCGGAGTCCGCGTTGCTCATATAATTTTTCTAGCACCTCCATTCTCTTTAAAATTCTGGGGTCATCTTCTTTGTCTTTCAGAAAAATAAAATAAAATTTATTACATAATGCTTTATTGGCATTTTTAACGTCGAAACCGTTCATTTCATTATGATTTAATTCGGGGAAAACATTATAGAAAGCGGGAATTTTTCCGGTTTCATTGAATTTTATTTTCCAGCCATAGGCGAGAGAGGAGTTGCATTTTGAGGCATAAATTACCGGAATATGATTTTTGACTTTTTCCGCCAGCATCTTGCCGTCTTTTTCATAGTCTTTCGGCTTCAAGCTCTCCGCCAGCTCATTTATCTTTTCAAGCTCGCCCTCTTCCCCCATAAGTTTCAGAAATGCTTTGACTGACAATCCTAAAGCCGAGCGGGGCTGGATTCCCGTGTCCGGTAATTTTATGTATGGAACGGAGTTTTCTATCGCGAGTGACAATAGCTTGCCGCCGGTTGAGATTACCGCCATGGGAAGATTTCTCTCTCTGGCTGTCTTAAAAGCGTCTATCGTCTCTTCGGTATTGCCGGAGTAAGAGCTTAGTACGATGAGTTTATCTTTTAGTTTTTCTGGCGTCCAGTCCGGCAGGCCGTAATCTCGCCAAATTGTGATATTAAGGTTTGGTTTCCATATTTGCAGAAGTCCCGGGGCCAGGTTGGACCCGCCCATCCCAACAATGACCAAACCGGATTTTTTTATTAAATTTTCCTGATTTTCAATTTCAGGCTGATAAGACAATTGCTTGTTAAAATTTTTTATTGCTTCATACATAAAATTATAATTCAGAATTTATAATCCTCTCTCGCAGATTACTGCTTGAATAATTATGACCGCGGCTGTTGTAAATCACTTTCATCTGGGGAAGCAGGTCTCTTGAATAATTTGGCTTATCTTTCCAGTCCACTCCCATAAAACGGATATCCGGGTTTAATTCTTTCAGCAAATTATAAAGGTCAATTTCGGTATTGTATGTCACTATCTCATCCACATACTTGCAGCCCTCCAAGCGTATCATCCTTTCCTCCAGGGTTTCTATCGGCTTATTTTTATCGGGCCGGTCAACAGACGGATCTACTTGAAGGCCAACTATTAAATAGTCGCATTGCTCTTTGCACTCTTTCAGCATCAAGACATGGCCGGGATGTAACAAATCCAAAGCTCCGCAAGTGAATCCAATTATTTTTTTCTTATCCATTTTGTCCATTTTTCATTATTATAATTTCGTTTTTAGTCCAAAGATTCAAGATTGACGCAAAGTTCATCTTCCCAAATCATATCGGGGTAATTTAAGAGCATTTTCTTTACATAATATTTTCTCTCATCATAGGTTCTTTGATCTTGAGCCTCAAACTTTATCGTGATGTAGGGACCATTTTGAGAATATCGGAAAATTATCATCCCGTCTTCAAAATCTGCGCGAGTACCGTCGTCACCCGGAATAATGGCGGAATCGGTAATTTTTGCTTCTGGAAAATCATTTTTAAATTTTATTGACAGATCTTTTATAACCTGCACTTTCTTATCGTCCGGACAACCAATCTTAATTTCAGGAGAAGAGATATATTTCGGAAATCCTTCGTAGAGTTGGCTTAAAGACATATTTTTATCTGAAAGATATTCCAATACGCGGAGAACCGCATAAGTTCCGTCATCGTGACCGTATGCATTGTCTGCAAAAAAGAAATGTCCGGAAAGTTCTCCGCCAAATACTGCATTTTCCTCCGCGATCTTAGCTTTTATAAATGTGTGTCCGGTGCGCCACATAATAGGTGTTCCGCCGCTTCGTTCAATTACTTTGGTTGTTAATTGAGAACAAAGTGCATTGTGCACAATTTTTGAATTCGGAAATCTTTCCAAGATTTCTTTGGCGAATATTGCTACCAATACATCATTCCAAAGGACATTTCCTTTTTCATCTACTGTTCCGATTCTGTCTCCATCACCGTCAAATGCTACTCCAAAATCCGCATTTTCTTGTATTACTGTATCACTAACCCGCTTCATAACGACTGAAGAAGTGGGGTCCGGCGTACCTATGGAGAAATGCCCATCAACTTCGAGGTTTTTGCCGACAACTTCACAACCAGCTGCTTCAAATATTTTAGGATTAAACAAACCGGTTGTTCCCATGCCAGCGTCAACAACAACTTTGAATTTTCTTTTTATTTTCACTCGTTTCAAAACATCGTTAGCATATTTTTCAATAAACTGCTCACGTTCATCTCCTTCAAGTTTTTGCACCACACCTTGTGTCTCTGATTTGAAAAAATTTTCTTTTTCAGTAATTTTGCGGATTTCTTCAACTTCTTCCGTT
>MFUY01000002.1:7354-47954 GCA_001787035.1 Candidatus Nomurabacteria bacterium RIFCSPLOWO2_01_FULL_41_12 | reverse complement strand
TAGCTGTCTCGGTGATTAATTTATTGGAAGATAAGTCTGTAACAGAGAAGATGGAAGCTCCTCCGAAGTTAGTGGAAGGATTGGAGGGTATGTAGGTGACGGAGGCCTCGCCCATAGGGCTACGGCCGAGGGAGGAGCCTGTCTCTCCCTTGGGTCCAGGAGGACCTTCTTTACCTTCCGGACCTGGTAATCCAGGAGAGCCTCTGAATCTGGAAGCTATCTCTTTGTTATTGAAGAGAATAGAGAGAGCGTTCAGTAGAGCCTGGTCAGAGATGACTGGGGGAGGGGCAGAGACGGTGATGATGGCCCCGACCCGGGTCGGGACTTTGGTCGGGAGAGGAGGCAGAGGATTAACATAAGCTCTCCAGGCATCTCGGAGATTGTCGGTGAAGGTGTCTAAGATGTTGGCTGTTTGGGAGGTGGCGGAAGTAATAGAGGAAACTATTTCATTCTTTATATCTTTTAGTTTAGAGAGGTAGGGATTGAATTTGGAGAAGGGAATGCTGAACTGCACATCCGAAACCGCCCCTACCGCTACCGGAGAAAAAACCAAAAAAGCTAAGACTAAAAGTCCAAGTAGTCTAAGGACGGTCCTTAAAGAAGTTTCCCCAAGGACCGTCCTTGTAAGAAATTTTTTCCTAAAATTTTTTGGTATCATTTTGTATTTTAGGACACCTTAATTATATCAAAAATAGCCTTTTCTTTAAAGGAAAATAAGTGGGGATAACCAAAATTTATTCCATAGACGTATACCTCGCCATGATTTCAGCTTCCACTTCTTCTCGGTCGCGGCCGTATTTGACATAAGAAAGTTCTTTTAGACTATCCACAATGTCAGGATTGCCTTTCTCCGGAGCCAAAGTATGCAGATTAAAAGGTTTAGTTGGCTGGCCTTTTACAAGCATGCTCACATAGGCATTGTAATTATCTAGTTTTGTAATATCATGCGCTGTAAATTTTTCTTTAAATTTTGGTTCAAGAAATGTCGCGTCTTCAGTGCCGACGCGAAAGACCGCCATTGATCCGACATTTCCAAAGACAGCATTTTTAATATTCTCCTCCAATTGAGTGATGTATTGATGCGCGATGTTGAGCGATAATCTGTATTTTCTAGCCTCTGATAAAATAGAAGCGATGGAGTCGGTAGTGACATTTTGAAACTCATCAATGTAAAGATAAAAATCATTCATCGGCTTGCCAAACATATCCACTCGGGAAAGCGCCGCCATTTGGATTTTACCCACCAAGACGAGACCGATTAAGTTCGCGTTGATATCTCCCAGCCGGCCCTTGGAAAGATTGACCAAGAGAATTTTCTTCTCGTCCATAATCTTTCGGAAGTTAAAGACAGAATTCTGCTGGAGCACTACCGGACGCATAATGTCGTTGCTGATAAAATTATCAAATTTAGAAGAAATATATGGCACGAAGTTCGCTAGAGACTGATCCCCCGTCGTCTGCTCGGCAGAAACCCAAAATTGTTTAATGATAGGGTTCTTACACTTGGCAAGTTTCATGTCTCGAAATTCTTTGTCGCCCAAGACCCTGGTAATCTCAAGCAAGGTGGAGCCGGACTCCGGATCTTCCATCACCAGAAATGCGCTATTCCTGAAGTATTGTTCAAACATCGCCCCGCCTCCCACTTTCATATCAAAAAGTTTATTAAAAATTCCCATCATCTCGTTTACCACGAAAGTTTTCTGCTCCGGATATTTAGTGTCATACTCAAGCATGTTTAACCCCATTGGGCGAGATGTGTAGGCTGGATCAAAATAAATAACGTCATCAATACGTTCTTTTGGAATACGGGATAAGATGGTCTGTATATCAGTGCCGTGAGGGTCTATATAACAACAACCGTCGCCGGAGATTATATCCTGCGTAATCATATTGAGCATGATATTTGTTTTGCCTGTTCCCGTCTGACCTATCACATAGAAATGCCTCATGCGGTCTTCACGCGCCATGTGGATTTCAGTATCTTTGCCCCGGTAACTATTTACTCCTAAGATTATCCCCTCTTGCCCCATCTCAAGTGGTGCTGGAGCAATACCGGCTTTAGCCTCCTTCAACTGTGGCTGACTGCCGATGCCGACCGGAAAGTGAAAGACTGAAGCAAGCTCCTTTAAATTAAGCGGTATAATCCTGTCAGTTGAAAAAGCACGATAAGAAAAATCATGAAAAAGCTGCTTCAGAGAGCTTCCGTGAGCTTCTTCAAAGACAAAAGAGTTGCTGGCCGCTTCGGAAAATTGGTTGAAAGAAGATTCTATTTCTTTTAGAATAGCCTCTGCGCGCTCTTTCGTCGCGCCTGATGTAATAACACGGATATTGGCTTTCATAATACTACTTTTTATTTTATTGCCTATTTTTTCCGCTGCTCCTTCATCCACCGCGCGTCTGCCTTTCATGTATTTTTCAGGATTTTTTCCCTCCGGCTCCTTTTTCTTTTTGCCAAAAATTAATTCCTTGCCTGCGTCTAAAAATGCGCGGTTAAATTTATAAAAATTATCCGCCGCATGTTTGACAGACATACCGTCTTTCACATCATCCAAGATCATGTGAAATTCATTGATAAATTTTTCGCCGGCGGGCGCTACCACGAGCTGGATCGCTGCGCCCTCACCCTTAGTCTGCAGTTTGGAAAATACATTGAGAATCGTATTCATTGGATCATGCTCGATATTGTCATAAGTCTTGATTGGCATTACTCCGCGCTCGGAGAGCACCGCATAAGCTCCGGTGGACCCTCCGTCCATATTAAAAATATTATAATCATCCGTCACCTCGCGGATTTTCGCATTATGATAAAATGCCAAAATCTGTTTCTCAAAAAGAGAAATATGCTTATTGGGAACTCCCGCATAGACAACCACCTCATCATTTTGATTACCAAGAGCCACTTCTAATGTGAAATAAATTTCTTTTGTATTTTTTTTATCCGAAGAAATGGATTGCATGCCGGCATAAAACTGCTCCATCGCTCCGATAAATTCCTTGAAACCCTTTGATTTATCAGCCTCATCGGTGGGCGGTGGAAGAGTTATCTCAAAGAGCGTCATATTGAGAGACTTGTGCATGGGAGTACCTTCTTTGAAGGGGATGTTCGCTTGGCCTGCTTTTAAGTACTGAATTAAAATCCTATGGAAATCATCTTCAATATGCGGGTTATTCATAGCCTCTACCACCGAGAGCGCATTTTTAACTCCTTTGGTTATGACAATACCTAAAAGTTCTTCCATTGTATTATCGTGGGATTCCGGCTTAAGCGCCAAAACTATGCCTTCCGTTTCCTTTTTATTTAAAAGATGACTTTCGTGCAATATCTCCTCCGCGGGCACTTCCTTATATGCTCCCACCACGTCCCGCGCCGCATTGTCTCCCGCATGTTCAATATGCCCAATCTTAATAAGCTCCTCTTCGCGACGAGCCACATGAGCACGCAAATAATCAAGCTCCTCTTCTGGAGTCTTAAACTTCGGCATTTCCTTAAAAAATGGCTGTTCCATGGATATAAGTATATAACAAAACAAACAAAAGCTAAAATTTTTTTAAAAAGTTTTGGTCAAAATTTCCGGCCCATTTTCGGTAATCAAAATTGTATGCTCAAAATGCGCGCTGTTTTTGCTGTCAGCTGTGCGGAAAGTGTAGCCGTCATCGTCCAAAGTCACATTTTTTGTGCCGTTATTTATCATCGGCTCGAGCGCAATGACCATGCCCGGAACTAACTTTTCTCCTTTCCCTTTTTTCCCAAAGTTGGGTATATAGGGGTCTTCATGTATTGCGCGTCCGACTCCGTGCCCCGAGAGAACTTCTACAATACCGTACTGCTGGCTGTTTTTTTGGGCACGCACAAAACTCTCAACGGCATGGCCGATGTCCCCTACCGTATTGCCGGCTTGCGCCGCATTGATGCCCACTTGCAGTGCCTTCTCTGTCACCTCCATTAATTTAAGAGCGCTAGAACTCACTTTCCCTACTGGTACCGTAAATGCCATGTCGGTAAAAAGCCCTTTATGCTTAAGTCCTAAATCAAGCGCGACAATGTCACCCTCTTTTAATATTCTTTCCTTGTTTGGAATGCCGTGCACTACTTCATCATTGACAGACACACAAAGACTTGCAGGAAAAGGAACTTTCGCGCCGGCTGGACGATAATTCAAAAATGCGGGAGAGTCGCCCATTTCATTAATTAACTTAAATGCATAATCATCCAAATCTTTCGTGGAAATTCCTGGTTTTATTTTCTCTTTTACTTTATGAAGCACAGCCGCCAGATGCCTGCCCCCTTTTCGCAGTATTTCTATTTCTTCTGGTGTTTTAATAATTATCATCCCAGTACTAAAATTTTAAATTGTTACTAAGAGTGGTCATTTATCTTAATCAAAAATTTAGTACGGGACAAGTGGCTAAAACCCCAGAGCTTCGATAATATCTTTATGCACATTTTCTACTGATTGCTCGCCATTGATAGGATAAATCTTATAATTTTCTTTATCTTTAAAATAATTCATCGCTGGCACTACATTGTTTACATATTCATCAAATCTTTTGGCAAGACCTTCTCCTGTATCATCATGCCGACCACGTAAAAGATTTCTCTTTATTCCTTCCTCTTTTTTTACTTCAATATAAATAATCTTTATGTCTTTCCGTTTATAAAACTCCATCATTTTTTCAAAGCTCATAGATTGGGCTACTGCGCGAGGGTATCCATCGGCAATCAAATGTTTCTCTGGAGTCAAAGATAAAATGAGAATATTTGTAACAATAGCGTCAGTTAAAAAACCGGGAAGAAGTTCACCACGAGAAACAGGACCTTTTACCAAAGAACCAGTATAGCTACCGGACTCTATAAGTTTCCTGTACTCATTACCTGGGTAAGCATAAACTATCTCCCGTCCGTCACGAGTCTTTAAAAAATCCATCAGCAATTTCACCTGTGTCCCTTTGCCGGAGCCCACTATTCCAAAAAATACGAAAGTCTGACTATTTTCATTTGGCATATATCTAAACAATACAAAATTTAGCTTGAATAATCAAGGATTTTGTAATAGAATGGCTTTATTATGAAAAAACTTGGATTTAACATAGTGCTTCTCGGAATGATAGCTTCCGGCAAAGAAACCCAAGCCAACATTCTAAAAAAGAAATATGCGTTAAAATTTGTTGAGTCCGGTGTATATTCACGCAAGCTCCTAAAAGAAAAAAGTAAAAATGGCGACTGGGCTAGGAGAACCACGGGAAAAGGCAAACCTTTACCGACTGTTTTGCTACAAAGATTCTTAATTAGAGAAATAAAAAACAAGCCAAAAAACAAAGACCTGCTCTTTCTGGGTACTCCTAGGCTCAAGCCGGAAGGCCAGCTTGTAAAAAAAATTCTTTACTCACAAAATCAGGATTTTTTAGCTTTATACATTACTCTCTCAGACAAAGAAGTGTATAAACGCTCTCTCTTGCGCAAAGTCGGAAATATGAAAGCAATCTATAAAGTATTTGATACAAAAAAGCTTATTGTTACTCGCATAAAATGGCATAAAGACCAAGTCGGCAAAACCGTAAAGTATTTTAAAAGCCTAAAAAAGCTCAAAACAATCAACGGCAATCAATCTATCTCGAAAGTTACCAAAGATATCTTAAAAGCAATTGAGGGGTACAAAAATACACCTAGCTATTCTTCGGCTTAAAACCTCTTGTTATTTGTCCATCTTTTCCAGAGTCCCTTTCTCTAGTTGGATATAATTTTACATTAGTGGTAATCTTTTTGCCTGCTATAAGTTGAGACTTAGGCAAAATTTCTAAAATTTGACTTCTTTTTTGATGGCCTCCTTCAGCTGTGAAATGAAAAGCTTCAGGGATAAAATGACCTGTAATTTCGCCGTGAGTGAAACATACAATTCTTAACCTTTTTCCTTTTATCTTTTCTAGGGTTTCTGGTTTCAGCCATTTATAAATATTATTCATATGTCGTAAAAATCGTTGGAAAGCTAAGGCTTCAACCTCATGACGTTTGTCTCTAATATCAACGTGGCCCTCGTCAGTTTTAGGATTGCCTTCTTTGCTATAATATTTATCACGCAATTTATCTAATCGTGAACTGGCTTCATCTAACGCCCCGGCGAATTTAAATTCCCCTGTGCCATTTAAAATATTTATGCCGTTATCTCTTAATTCCTTTTCCACAACTAATGCCGATGAATGCGCACGCTGAGATGGTGAACTAATTATCAAAACTACTTCATTTGCTCTATCTATTATATTTACTAGCTGAAGGGCCGCTTCCTTCATCGTTATTATCCCCCCACGCGTTAAATCCAAATGCTCGCTATCTAACTTGAAACCAGGAAAACTAGTATTGAGTTGCGCCCTTTTATAGTCATCACCCCGCCCTTGTTTATAATCTGTGTCCCCGTGACGAATAATATCAATAATAGGCACATTAGGCGCTTGTTCAACTTTTTTAAGAGGAGATTTTTCTATTCTCTTAATTGGATATTCCGGGGTTTTCATCTTTCCTTGGGAAATAATTTCCTAACTTATCTAAATATGGAATAGAACTTCCCTTCGCCTAAATTCTTTACTACTTCTTGAGGACTAAAAGTTTCACCATTCATACATATATAAAACCCTGGTTTAAGCTCTTGAACTTTAGAAATGGCAAAACCAAGATTAAAACCTGCGTCAGTGGGATAAACACCTTCTAGGGGAACCATGGAACCTGTGAAAACAATAGTTTGATCTTTTCTTTTTAAATTGGCTTCAAGAAATTTTGCTGTATCAGGCATAGTATATGTACCATGCGTTATAAGAACTTTATTTGCTTTACTTTTTTCAATTTTTTTCAAGATATTTTTAATATCTTCCTGGTTTATTTCCCTGCTATCCTTCATACAAATTTCAGTAAATTTAATTTCCGGATAAATAATTAATTTCTTGAAATAACCAGGGATTATGGAATGAGCATTTACAATGGCTGTATCTTTAATACCATTCCACGAGGAATCTATTGTTCCCCCTGTCATTATTATTTCTATTTTTTCTTTTTTTGACATAATCTTTTTCGACTAGGTCTTGCCTAGTAGTTTTAATACTCTCGCATGGAGATTTGCGAATCCACTTTTTTCATCAGGTCTAAGACGACAGAGACGACGATCAAGATTGAAGTGCCACCGAGCGCCAAAGCAGCTATCCCGGTGGCAAATTGCATAATGAGAGGCAATACAGCGATAAAGCCCAGAAAGACAGCGCCGAGAAGCGTGATACGGCTCAAGACTTTAGAAATATAGTCGGAAGTTGACGCGCCCGGGCGGATACCGGGAATAAAAGCACCGTTTTTTTGCAAGTTGGTGGAGAGCGCCTCGGGGTCAAAAGTGACTGCCGTATAAAAATAAGTAAAAAGAAATACCAAAATAAAGTAGAGTATTGCATAAAGCACTGAGGTTTGTGTAAATGAAATAAGCAGGCTGGAAATTTTCGCAATTATCACATTATCAAAGCGCGACAAAAAAGTGCCGATCATTTGCGGGAAAAGCAGGATGGAAAGAGCGAAAATTATCGGAATCACTCCGGCTTGGTTGACCCGGAGCGGCAGATAAGTGGAACCGCCGCCGTACATTTTCATCCCCCTGACACGCTTGGCATAAGTGACGGGAATCGGGCGTTCGGCTTCAGTCACAAGGACAATGCCGGCAATGACCAAGACGCCCACGACCATAAACATCAAATAAAGCGGAACTTGAGAAACATCAAAAGTGAAGGCAAGCTGGCTGACCTGTGAAGGCAAAGTCGCCACAATACCGGCAAAAATTATGAGCGACACGCCGTTCCCGATGCCGAATTCGGACACAAGCTCGCCCAGCCACATTAGCAAGATTGACCCAGCAACCACAATAATTAAATTCGTCACTCTGTCAAAAGCCGTCAGATTAACTAAAATATTCTGGCTTTCTAAAATAGCCAAAAGAGCGAAGCCTTGAAGACCGGCCAAAGGCACAGTAAGCAGTCTGGAGTATTGGGTAAACCTCTTTCTGCCAGCCTCACCTTCTTCGTGGTAAATTTTCTTTAAAGCCGGAACCATAATGGTCAAAAGCTGCATAATAATCGAGCTAGTAATATACGGACCGACACCGAGCATTATAATGGAAAGGTTGGAAAGCCCGCCTCCGGAGAATATATTTAAAATACCGAAAAATTGATTGTTAGAGAGAAATCGATTGAGTTGCAATGTATCGATGCCGGGAATAGGAATAGCCGAAAGCAGTCTGAACAATATCAATATAAAAAGCACGAAGAATACCCTTTTTCGTAGTGAAGTATCCGTCCAGACTAATTTCATTTTGTTCCAAAAATTCAACATTTTATCTAATCTTTATCTTCTTGCCCTTTATTCCGAGGCGCTTGCGAATATCCGAAAACTTTTCACCTGGAGAGGCAAGCTTCTCTTTTGAAAGAACCAATGCCCTGCGAACAGACTTAAATCTGTACCCGCGATTCTTCGGCAATTTCTTAATGATATCACGAAGTTCCGGACGGCGCTTGTTACCGGCGCGAGCCGTTTGGCCCTTGCCTCCGCGGCCAGAAGTCTTGGCGTGCTTCCCACCACGGCCCACCAGCCGATCTTTTTTATTTTTATGAGTTCTTTTTAAATTATGTATTTGCATATATTTTTTACAGAAATTTTATTTATTTATTTTTTCTTGCCCCGTAGTGAGCTTCGCTCTACTGCTGGGGTTCCTCTTTTACATCTTTAATAAATGTTGCGGGGATAGGAACTTCTACCGGGACTATGGTAATGTTTTCCACTACTGGTTTTGCATATTTTGAAGAAATAACAGAGAGAGCCTCCATGACTGCTTTGGCATTGTTTAATTTATTCTTGCTATTAGACACGATTTTCCCAGTAATATCCTTCATCCCGGAGAGTTTTATTATATCGCGAATAACCGAGCCAGCTACCAGCCCGCGACCCTTGTTCGGCAAAAGAATAATTCGTGAGCTTGAAAACTTAGCAGAAAGCTCGTGGGGAATAGACATTGTCTTTGTCAACTTTAACCTTATCATATTTTTCTTGGCATTGCGTACTGCTTTATTTATCGCGAGTGCCGTATCTCCCGCTTTTCCCAAGCCTAAACCAACAGACCCCTTTTTATCCCCGGCCACCAAAGCGACGCTAAAGGAAAACCGGCGTCCGCCAGCGACAACCCTGGTCACGCGGCGAATATTTAAAATCTTCTGGTCAAACTCCGGCTTTGCTCGTCCGAAAGAGGATCCTCTGCGATTATTATTCTTTTTTTCTTTTGTCTTTTCCATATGATTTTACGAAATCATGTCGCGCAATCGTCCATTAAAGCGCGACGCTATTAAAATTGAAGACCTGAAGCCCTGGCTTCATCTGCTACTGTCTTTATCCTTCCGGTATACTTAAATCCGTTGCGATCAAAAACAACTTTGCTAATTTTTATTTTCAGACAAAGAGCGCCTATCAGGCGGCCTACTTCCTTGGCTCTCTCTGTCTTCGTTCCTTTGGTCACTTTCACGTCACTTGCCTGCACTAAAGTTTTCCCCGCCAAGTCATTGATAATTTGCGCATAGATAAATTTATTTGAACGAAAAACAGTCAGACGCGGGCGCGTTTCAGTACCTTTGATTTTTACTCTGATTCTCTTCTTCAGCCTTATTCTTTTGTTGTTTTTCTTTTGCATGATTTTTATTCTCTAGGTGTTGGACACCTGAACCCGGGTGTCCAACACCTGTATTTAACACCTGTATTTAAACTGTCTTCTTGCCTTGCTTGCGCCTGATAACCTCGCCCTCATAACGCATCCCTTTGCCCTTGTAAGGCTCCGGTTTCTTTAAGGCACGGATGGCAGCGGTAAAACTTCCAACTAATTCCTTATCAATCCCGGTAATCGTAATATTATTTTTATCGGCAGTAGCGGTAATGGTGTCCGGAATTTCCACAATGACCGGATGGGAAAACCCTAGGGCAAAATTAAGAGTTTTGCCCTTGACTTCGGACTTGAACCCCACGCCTTCTAGGATTAATTTCTTCTGATACGGCGTTTGTACTCCGGCAATCATATTCTTGATATGTGAAGCATAAGTGCCCCAGAGAGATTTGGAGAATTTGTCATTTCTCTTGATATTTAAATTTATGGCATTGCCGGCAATAGTGATAGTAATATCATCTCTGAAATTTTTAGTTAGTGTACCTTTAGGACCGACAACAGTAAGAGTAGGACCACTCTGTGTGACTTTCACTCCCCCTGGTATAACTATTTCTTGTTTGCCTATTCTACTCATAAATTTACCAAATTCTGAATAACGCTTCACCTCCGACTTGTTCTTTGCGCGCTTCTTTACCGGATAAAATGCCTTTCGGTGTGGAAAGCACGAGCAGTCCTGCTCCGTTTCTAACTCTATGAATATCTTTCATTTTAAAATAGACACGCCTGGACTGTTTGGAAATCCTTTCAACTTCTGCGATTTTTGGCTTTTCTTCCATATAAATCAGACCTACTTCCAGTACCGGCTGATCTTTTTTGACTTTCTTGGAGACAGAATTTACATAACCTTCCTTCTGCAGACATTCCAAAATAGCATTCTTCATTTTAGAATACGGTAAGAGTACGGACTCTTTGCCGGCTTCACCTCCATTCTTCATTACTATTAACATGTTTGCAATTGAATCCATTTTTTATGCTTCAGGTGCTTCAGGTGTTGGACACCCGAATTCGGGTGTCCAACACCTGTTAACTACCAGCTTGATTTACGAACACCCGGTAACATTCCTTCATTTGCCAACTCTCTGAAACAAATACGGCAAATGCCGAAATCTCTCATAAAAGCATTGCCTCGGCCACAGCGAAAACATCGGTTCTTGGCCCGGGTGCTGAATTTGGGTTTCTTTGAAGCTCTCGCTTTTACTGATGTTTTTGCCATCAAAAAAAATTAACTAGTAAATATCGCCTATTTTTATAGATGATATCGTATATTTTTTCTTAAAGTTCTTCAAAAAACTACTAAAGACCTTAAGGAGAAATACAGATCGATCTATTGCTAGGCCCCTTGAGCCTAGCAAATAAGCGCGGAATAGTCAAGGTAGAAATAGAGAAGGACGGGGGGAAGGAGCACGATGTTGTGTGCGCCGTCCCTTCCCGTCCCTAGTGAGCCATGGTCCCGAAGACCTACTCACCTTGCGATGAAACCCCTGATGCCGCGGCGCGCTTGGCTTCTTCGCCTACGTGCCGCCCTGCGCCTCCTTGTTGGTGTTGCCGACGCCGAACGGATGCTTGAAGAAGATCTGCTTGCCGCTGATCTGCGCCCAGTTGGGCGCCAGACGATTCGTCATGTGAGGATCCTCTTTGCTTTCTTCTGCCGATACGTGGGCAGTGCACGGGAATCTACTCACACTGATGTACAGACTCCATCCTTAATAGTAGACCTATATATTCATATATCAATAAAAACTGTGGATAACTTTACCCACACACTTATTTGCATAATGCGCCAAAAGTGCGCAACGAAGTTGCGTTATACATATAAGTGTTCGGGTTTATTTCTTTTTCTCTTCTTCCTTCTTGAAAGGGACACCCAGGAGTTCAAAGAAAGCTGTACCTTCTTTTTTATTTTTAGCTGTGGAAACCAGAGTAATAGACATGCCGAAAACGTCGCGGATATCTTCATCAGCTGTTTCCGGAAAAATAGTGTGTTCTTTGATGCCAATGGTGAGGTTGCCGATAGTATCCACTGCCGTGCGGGCAATACCACGGAAATCTTTGGTGCGGGGGATGGCGACATTTATAAGTTTTTCTAGGAAAGCATACATCCTCTTGCCCCTCAATGTCACAACGATGCCGATAGGGTCGCCCTGGCGGACTTTAAAAGACGCAATGGACTGCTTGGCGCCTTTTAGAACCGGCCTCTGCCCGGTAATTTTGGCTAAACGTTCTCCGATAGCATCATTTTTATTTTTATCTTTCTTGATGGCTGTCCCAGTGCCTGTGTTCAAAACAATCTTCTCCATCTTCGGCGAAGCCATGGCATTTTTATAATGAAACTCCGAGCTTAACGCCACAGTAGAGTTTTTCATTTTCTCAAAGGCTTGCACTTCTTTTTCTTTTACGGTTAAATGTTTCATATTAACTATTTATTCTGCTTTTTTAACATTTGAAGCGTGTATCGGCATAGCCATATCTATCATCCTCCCCTTTTCGCCAGACTTTCTGGGACGCTGATGCTTTTTGCTCATATTTGCCCCTTCAACAATAACTTTATTCTCTCGCACCAAAACACGGACAATCTTGCCTTTTTTACCTTTATCCTTGCCTGTTATGATTATTATGTTGTCTCCCTTTTTTAATTTCATATATTTTAAGAAACTTTTTTAAATTACTTCCTGCGCCAGCGAAATTATTTTTTGAAATCCCTTTTCAGCAAGCTCTCTCGGTATCGGACCGAAGACGCGCCCGGCTTTCGGGTCAAGCTTGCCTTTTTCCAAGAGCACTACAGCATTATCGTCAAAACGAATATAAGATCCATCCTTCCTTCTGTAGGCGCTTCTGGTGCGTACGACGACTGCCTGATGCACGTCTTTCTTCTTTACCCCTTTTCGTGGAGAAGCTACTTTCACAGAAATAATAACCAATTCGCCCAAAGTCGCGTATCTTTTTTTTGAAGAGCCTAAAATCTTGAACACTTTACCCACGGTGCCTCCAGCGTTATCTGTTATTTTAACTAAACTTTCGTTTTGTATCATCCCAGTTGCAAATTTTAATTAATAATTTTTATCCTTTATGTCCCATTCGTTGAATTTGCAACGGGACAAGTATAATTATACCACTTTAAATCTTTTGTCTTTTGAAATCGGCCTGGTTTCAACTATTTCTACCTTATCTCCGATTTTATATTTATTTTCCTGGTCATGCGCTTTGTATTTCTTATTTACTTTATAAAATTTGCCGTAAAGCGGATGCTTGATAAATCGCGACACTGTTACAATCACGGTCTTATCCATCTTGTCCGAAACAACCACTCCTTTTAAGATATTACCTTTATTCATTTCTTTTTGTTATTTATCTCTGTTAATATTCGAGCAATTTCTTTTCTTAAAGTTGCCGACTCTTTTACATTCTTTGATTTTGAACCTTCCGCCTTAAATCTAATAACTCGCACATTCTCTTCCAGGACAACAAGCTTTTTCTTGAGCTCATCCTTTTTCATTCCTTTTAAATTGTCTTTCTTTGTTTTCATGTTTTTTAAGGACGGTCCTTGTATTATTGCTTATGAGTTCTCCCAATAATTCTTACTTTAAGCGGAAGCTTGGTGCCCGCTTTTCGTAATGCTTCATGGGCAATAGCCTCATCCACGCCGTCCACTTCAAAAATAATGCGTCCCGGAAAAACATCAAAACAATATCCCTGTGGGTCGCCTTTCCCTTTTCCCATGCCCATTTCTGGGGGTTTGGAAGTATAGGGGCGGTCGGGGAAAATACGAATCCAGTATTTTCCGGCTTTAGTGAGAGTGCGGGATATTACCTTGCGGGCGGATTCGATTTGGGTTGATTTGACACGCGCTTGAGTCTCAGACTTAAGACCGTAGGAACCAAAAGACAACTTCGTACCCCGGGTGTCTGGCGACACCATCTTTGGATTGGTGCGCTTGGTTTGCCATTTTCTAAATTTTACTTTTTTTGGTACTAACATAAAATTAATCAGTTTTTATCTTATTTTCTCTTCCGCCTGCATCAGATGTACTAAAACCACTACGGGCAGGTCTTTTATCAGCAAAAATTTTACCGCGGTAAATCCAGACTTTTATCCCGACCACGCCGTAAGACAAGGTCGCGCGCTCACGCTTGAAATCTATATCCGCGCGGAAACTCTGCAGCGGAATACTGCCCCGCTTGAGCTCTTCTGTGCGGGCAATATCAGCTCCGCCAAGACGGCCGGAGAGAACCACTCTGGCGCCTTCTACTCCGCGTGTCGTCATGACTTTTTCAATAATCGTTTTAATAACCCGGCGATAAGGCAATCTTTTCTCCAACCCTTCGGCAATCATATAAGCGACGATAGCGGCATCAGCTTCCGGATTCCCTACTTCAACAATTTCCAATTTAAAATCTTCCGGTCTTGGAAGTTTCAAATTATCCATTTTCTTCAAAATATCAGCCTTCAGCTTAGTGGCTCCCTCACCACTCCTGCCTATGATAAGGCCGGGACGGGAAGTTCGGATGATGAACCGAGTTGCTTTTCTGCTTCTTTCGATTTCAATGGTGGAAATATACATTCCGCGCAGTTTTTTTTCTAAATATTGGCGTATCAGAACATCTCCCTTCAGGTAAGAAACGTATTTCTTCGGATCGGCAAACCAGCGGGACTTCCAGTCTCGGAGTATTATCAACCTATGCGCATATGGATGGACTATTTTGCTCATATTATTTTTTCTCAGGGACGGTCCTTTTTTTAGAACTCGAGACCGTTCTTTTATTAGACTTTGCAACTTTAACAACTTTTTCTCCTAAAAGGATATTCAGATGGCTGGTGCGCTTATTTATCCTGTGTCCGGTACCCATGGCCGCGGGCATCATCCTTTTCATGGTTATGCCTTTGTCTACTCGCAGTTCTTTGATATATAAATTAGCCATTTCTATTCCGTTTTGTTTCGCATTAGAAACCGCAGAAAGTAAAAGCTTTTTTATCGGTAATCCGGCGCGCTTCGCTAAAAAATCAAGCTCCGCTACGGCCTGTCCTACACTTTTCCCCCTGATCAGTCCGGCAACTAGACGAACTTTCCTCGGAGACTGTCTGTAATTTTTTAAAAATGCTTTCATAATTATGTTTTCTTCGCATCAGCTGTGGCGGCAGTCGCTCCTTTAGCGGCTGTTATCTCGGCTTCTTTTTTCTTTTGCTCAAGCTCTTTCTGCATCTTTCCTCCGTGCTTAATAAATTTCTTAGTCGGAGAAAATTCTCCCAATCGGTGCCCAACCATGTCTTCCGTAACTAAAACATCTATGTGCGTCTTACCATTATGCACGCCGAAGGTAAAACCAAGCATCTCTGGGGATATAACGCAGGCCCTTTTCCAGGTCTTGACGACCGGAGTGGAAAGCGGGTTTTTGCCCTCAATCTTTTTTAAGAGTTTTTCATCCACATATATGCCTTTTTTGATTGATCTTGTCATTCTTATGTTTTCTCTTAAGCAAACAAAACGGCTCTCAATTGAGCCTTAAAAACATACTAACAAATATGGCTAAAATGTCAAATGAAAGTCAGCGAACGGCTCAAATACTGGTATTTGAGCCGTTGGGGGTAAAAATAAGAGTGCCCCAGCATTCGACAGGCGTCGAAGGCCGGGGCGGGGTGGGACTGGCGGGAGCCAGCGATGTTGAGGGGCCGGCGGGGAGCCAGCTAGAGGGTGGATGCACCAGACTAGCGTCGTTTGCGACGCGTAACACGGGCCTCCTTCGCCCGACGTACAATGAACAACATAGCCACGGCGATGATAACTCTCCTCGCCTGGCGACGACGACGCCTTGACACGTGGTGCATTGACCCCCTCCGAAACGACAACGTTACGATTTACCCCAAAATATCTGGGGTGAGAGAACAAAGTTTATGTATGATTCCATTATAAAGTCTATAATCTACACAAAATAACGCAAGTTATGGTTGTTAATAAAAAAATCCTCCATAGTGGAGGATTTTTTTATTTATTCTTCCCAGTCTTGCGCCTAGACACGATAAACACATTTGAGTATTTCTTCGGACCGCGGGTTTTGCGCCCGCCGGTAACCTTGCCCCACATTGTTTTCGGGCGTTTGGTTCCGCGCCCTTGTCTGCCCTCTCCGCCTCCGTATGGATGGTCTACTGGGTTCATTGCTGTGCCGCGAACCGTCGGGCGTATTCCTTTCCAACGGCTACGCCCCGCTTTACCGTAATTCTCCAGATGATGCTCTTCGTTTGAAACCGCGCCTATAGAGGCCCAACACTCTTCATTTATTTTTCTGATTTCCGTTGAAGGCATTTTGATGTTCGTATATCCGTCGGCATTCGCCACCACTTGGGCAAAAATTCCCGCTGAGCGACCGATCTTAGCACCGCCCCTAGGTTTGATTTCAATATTGTAAACAAAAGTTCCAACCGGAATATTACGAAGTGGCAAACGATTTCCCGCCGAGAGGGGCGCCTTTTCGGATACGATAAAAGAATCCCCCATTTTTACTCCTTTCGGCAATACGACATATCTTTTTTCTCCATCTTTATAGACAGCTAAGCCAATGAAGGCCGAACGGTTCGGGTCGTATTCCACAGATTTAATCTTCGCGGGAATTTCTTTTTTATTATAAACAAAGTCAACATCCCGGAAAAGACGCTTATGCCCTCCGCCTTTATGTCTCATGGTAATCCTGCCTTGGCTGTTACGCCCTACTGATCTCTTGAAACCATAAGTCAAAGACTTAGTGGGAGCGGTCGCTGTCAAAACACCCCTGTATGATACATTAGTCATCTGACGTCTTGATTTACTTGTCGGTTTGTAGCTTTTCATTTTAAATAAATTCTATTTTATCACCTACCTTTAAATACACCAACGCCTTTCGGCCTCCGCCTTTGACTCCCAAACGTCCTTTGGACATAATATTTTTCCTTGGTATAGGTAAAACATTCACTTTTACCGGATGCACTTTATAGAGCGCAAAAATAGCCTTTTTTATTTCTGTCTTATTCGCCCCTGAAACAACATCAAAAGAGTAAACATTTTGCTCTTGCGCAAATGAGGCTTTTTCGGTCACTCTTGGGTTTTTAATTATTTTTGTCATTTTGTTTTAGTGAAACTTTTTAAAATATGCTTTTGGAGGGGTTTCGAGGCTGACGAGCCGAGAATTTCAGGATTTTTCAAGCTTCGGAAAATCCGTACCGGAAAAAGCATATTTTAAAAAGTTTCACTAGCCACGAGATTCTAAAAATTTTACGCTCTCGACCGGATTTTCTATTAAAAGGTATTGGTAATTTAATACATCAAGAGGATTTAGATTTTTTAGAAAAACTATCTCAAGTGCCGATATATTTCTGAAGCTCTTTTCTGTTTTAACATTACGTTCATACAGAGCCATGAGCATTTTGGGTTTCTTTGCAGTTGTAATATTTTTGGCTCCTATAGCTTTGGCTAAATTTTTTATCACTTCTACTCCGTTTTTAGTGCTGATCCCAGACATTACAAGAGAATCTATAAAAATAATCTCCCCGTCTTTTAATTTTCTAGACAAAACGGAGAAAAGCGCCTGCGCCCGCATTTTTTTTGAGATTTTTCTTTTATAATTTTTCTCCGCCAGCGGGCCGTGGGTTACGCCTCCGCCCACCCAGATAGGGCTCCTGGAAGACCCGTGACGTGCCCGCCCTGTCCCCTTTTGTTTCCAGGGCTTTCTGCCTCCACCGCGGACTTCT
The DNA here is from genome assembly GCA_001787035.1 of Candidatus Nomurabacteria bacterium RIFCSPLOWO2_01_FULL_41_12. Lineage (GTDB taxonomy): Bacteria > Patescibacteriota > Minisyncoccia > Phycocordibacterales > UBA9973 > UBA9973. The sequence continues at coordinate 30,516 of MFUY01000002.1, read as the reverse complement.
CCCCTGTCCTTAGTATCAGCTGTGCCTGCGCGCTTATTGCTGCGCATTCCTTCCACAACTTGATGCACTAGGTCGCTCCTCCACTTAGCGGCAAAAACTTTCGCTGGAAGAAATACTGCCCCCGCCGAGACACCTTTTTGGTCATAAATTTTTGCTTGTATTTTTGCTTCCATAATTCTTACTAACTATTTACTACTATCTGCTTACAATCTCAACCAAGCTCCCGCGCTTTCCGGCTATCGCTCCCTTCACCAGCATTATATTATTTTCTTTATCTACAAAAACAACTTTTAAATTTTTCTGGGTTATTCTATCTCCCCCCATCCTGCCCGCCATTCTCATGCCGCGAGGAACATGAGTTCGAAGTCCTCCGCCGATTGAGCCTGCCTCTCTTTCCGAATGTTTCTGACCGTGGGTGCGCGGGCCGCCAGAGAACCCATGGCGCTTGACCACGCCTTGGAAACCTTTACCTTTGGATACGCTTGAAACAATAAGATTGTCGCCCGGAGCAAAAACTGAAACGTCAATAGTGTCTCCCTCTTTGAGGTCTATCGTATCTTCTGGCTTAAGCCTAAATTCTTTTTTCTTTGAAGCAAAATCTACTTGGACGGCATTATAGCCATCTTTTTCTTTCCGAAAAATCCGACTTACTGTCACCGGACCAGCATAGAGCGAAGTAACTGGAATTACTTTTCCATCTTCCTCGAAATACTCCGTCATGTTTTCTTTTGTTCCTAAAATAAATTTCATAACATCTTGACGTCAATATCTACCCCCGAAGGAAGCGATAAATTAGTCAGAGCCTCGATGGTTTTTGCGTTTGGATTTACAATATCAATTAATCTTTTATGCACTCGAATCTCAAATTGCTCCCGCGTATTTTTGTAAATAAAAGGGGAACGATTAACCGTGTATTTCTTAATTTCAGTAGGCAGAGGCACCGGCCCGACGATGACTGCATCGTAACGGACAGCAGTATCCATAATCTGCTTGACTGAGCTATCAAGAATTTTATTTTCATACGCTCGCACACGTATGCGAAGCACTACTTTGCCATCCCCGGAAGTTGGACGACCTGCCCGTAGAGAAGGCGAAGATTTACCTTTTTTAAGACTAATTTTAGAGACTTTTAATTTAGGTATTTTGGCAACTTTAACTGCCGGAGTTTTGAGCATTTTAGGCTTTTTTGTTTTTGTCTCTGTTGTTGTCATTGTGCTTTTAAAGGACGGTCTCAACTTCCCTAAGGACCGTTCTTGATTTTAACCAAGAATCTTTGTAACCACCCCTGCGCCGACAGTCTTGCCTCCTTCACGAATAGCAAATCTCTGCGCTTCCTCTAATGCAACCGGAGTGACTAATTTAACTGTAATCTTTACCGTATCTCCAGGCATAACCATTTCTGTCCCTTCAGCAAGAGCTACATCACCTGTGACATCCGTCGTTCGGATATAAAACTGGGGCTTATAGCCTTTAAAGAAAGGAGTGTGACGTCCGCCTTCTTCTTTTTTTAAAACATATATTTCAGCGGTAAAGTTGTCGTGTGGAGTAGTTGTGCCCGGTTTGCAAAGAACTTGCCCACGGGTAATGTCTTCTTTCTTTAAGCCCCGAAGCAGAATACCGGCGTTGTCTCCAGCCATACCTTCTTGTAGATTTTTATTGAACATTTCAATACCGGTAACCGTTGATTTTTGGGTAGGTTTAATTCAGACAATTTCCACATCTTCGCCGACTTTCACTACCCCTCTTTCAATTTTTCCGGTCACAACTGTTCCTCGTCCTTCAATAGAGAAGATGTCTTCAACCGGCATAAGAAAAGGCTTGGAAATGTCTCTCTCTGGGATTGGAATATAGGTATCTAGAGCATTGACGAGTTCAAGAATTTTTTTCGCCCATTCATCGTCAACGGACTTTGATTCAAGAGCTTTAAGGGCTGAACCGCGAATAACCGGAGCGCCAGCGCCGTCAAAACCTTGTTTGGTTAGGAGCTCGCGAATTTCTTCTTCCACCAGGTCAATCATGTCTTTATCGTCAACCATGTCGCACTTGTTTAAGAAAACAATCATTTTAGGCACGCCGACTTGCTTAGCAAGCAAAACGTGTTCGCGAGTTTGAGGCATCGCGCCGTCAGTAGCCGCAACCACAAGGATAGCGCCGTCCATCTGAGCTGCGCCGGTAATCATGTTTTTAATATAGTCCGCGTGTCCTGGAGCATCGATGTGCGCATAGTGGCGGGCATCGGTTGAATACTCGTTGTGAGAAATATTAATAGTAATTCCTCGAGCTTTTTCTTCCGGAGCATTGTCGATCTGATCAACACCTCGAAGCCTAACCTGCTTTCCGGCCATATTCAAAACATGCAGGATGGAAGCTGTTAAGGTAGTCTTACCATGGTCAACGTGACCAATGGTGCCGACATTTATGTGCGGCCTGTCTCTTTTAAATTCTTCTGCCATATATTTATTGTGCTAATAGTTAAGACTTAACATACAGGAATAGCTGCTAAGGCTTAATTACTAACGATATTATTAATAATTGGGCAAACAAAAACTGCCAAAAGTGCAGTTATTGTTATATTAGCAGATTAAAAAATGTTGTCAAATTAGGAAATATTCTTATATGTCCTAATTTCATCCCTAAGTTTTTGTGCCCCTTCTTTGGGATTTTTGGCAAAAATAATTCCCCGAGAAGAATTAATAATGAGACCGAGGCCTTTTTTGTTTAAGCCGGCTTTTATTACAGCTTTCAAATCTCCACCCTGCGCACCGATACCGGGCACAAGAAAAGTCATGTCGCCGACCAGCGCGCGGATTTTTTTCATTTCTTTTGGATAAGTCGCACCGACGACAAGCATGCAATTTTTATTTTTATCCCAATTTTTACTCACTCTCTCCGCCACAATCTGCCAAAGTTTTCGCAAGGACCGTCCTTGCGAAAACTCTAAATCCTGAAACTCTTCGGCTCCTTTGTTTGAAGTCCGGCAAAGAATAATGCAACCTTTATTTTTCCTGTCTAGAAACGGCTTTAATGCTTCTTTCCCTAAATATGGATGAAGAGTTACAGCATCAAAATTAAGCCAGTCAAAAATAGCCGACACATAGCCATTATTCGTATTACCAATGTCTGCGCGTTTGGCATCTAATATTGTAAAAACATCCGGATAATTTTTAATCAAATAATCCATTGTCATTTTTAATTCTTTCATTCCCTTATCACCCCGCGCTTCATAAAATGCGCTATTTGGCTTATAAGCCACGACAAATTCGTGCGTCTCTTCTATAATCCATTTATTAAATTCAAATTGAGGAAATTTTTTTCTCAAAAAACGCTTGGGAATTTTAGAAAAGTCAGTATCCAAACCTACACAAAGAAGCGAATTTATTTTTTTTGCTCTTTTGTTGTATTTATCAATTATCATCTTGGATAATCTTTATGTTGCTCCAAAAATTGGTTACCATATCCCAACTGAAGATTTATTGGCACACCCTCTTTACATAACGGACAATCTTTTTCATCCCAAACATCCATACCAATAATTGCCAAATAGTCAAAAGGCACACCGATAAAATCCGGATTTATATTTTTGGGGTCTTTGTTTACTATCGCGCAGGCGGCTAAAACTTTACCGCCTTCTTTCAGAACACTATTTATAACTTTTTTCACAGAGCCCCCTGTAGTTACTACATCTTCAACAACTAAAACATTTCTGCCTTTTACGTATTGCCCGTAATATCTCATAAAAATTTGATCTTTATTGGGTTGCTTTTCTGTAAAAACACTTAAAATTTCTTTACCTTTCAAAAGCGATAGATGATGCGCCGTCCATTGAGAAAGTATAATACCACCGATAGATGGTCCAACTATGACATCAACTGGTAGGTCTTTGTATTTTTCCGCAATTATTTCCGCAATCCGGGAAATTTGTGCGGTGTGCGGATAAACATAATCCTTGTTAACATATTCCGGAGCATGCTTCCCAGAAACATAAACGAAATGACTATTGGTAACTACTGCATTTGTTTTCTTAAGTATATCCACAACTTCTTGGTTCGATTCATTCATATAATTTTATCTTAACCTTTCTTTTATGTCTCTTGCAAGATACGGGTTCCACATCGCGCCGGTCGCCGACATCACGACGTCTGCACCGGCATTTCGGTACTCCAAAAAATCATTCGCATTCATCACTCCCCCGACGCCGATGATAGTATATGAATATCCTAACTCTTCACGCAACTTTTTTAATCTTTTCACCATATCCAGTCCTGCCCATTTTATGGCATGACCGCAAACTCCGCTATGCGTCCGTCCGGGAAGCGCTTCGCCTCCCTTCTCGTCCACTATTTTTGAAAAAATAGTATTAATAGCAGAAACACCTTGCACTAAAGAACCAACCTTTTTTACAAAATGGCGAAGCAATTCTTCGTCTTTAAAATAAGAAATTTTTACAATCAAAGGAATATTTTTAATTTCATCTTTGATCGCTTTCAAAACTTCGGCGCTGCGCTCTACGTCATAACAAAGAAGCTCTGCAGTGCCTTCATTGGGACAAGAGAAATTTACTTCCATCACATTCACCCCAGTTTCCTTCATTAGTCTGGCTGCTCTGGCAAAATCTTTTATATATTCTTCCACATCCGGTATTTCTTTTTTTGTTCTCTGGAAAGCGCCGACGAGAATCTGCCCCTTGCGTAAATTTTTTACCACTTTTTTTATATCTTCCTGCCAGAATTCAGGCGGAAAGGAGGGCACGCCGAAAGAATTGGTAATGGAAAGCGGTTCAGAATAATTTTCGTTCGCCACAACTCCCTCTTCAGCCTTCTCTAAAGTTAAGTCTCCAGGCACTTCCACTGACAAAACATTCGGCCATGGATGACATGGATACTCTCTAGTGCGGACAGTTTTATAAGTGACAATATCAAAACCTTTATCGAGTGCCGCCTGCACAAAATTCCCATTTATAAGCGGTCCGGCAGCAATACCGAAAGGCGAGTTTACTTTGAAGCCAAGAAAATCATATTTGGGCTCGCCTTCATCTTTTATGACTTCCGAATCAGCCCCCTTTGGGTTGCCGAAGCCTTGCGCGAAGGCACCAAAAGGGCCTTTTTGAAAATTTTCCTCATAAGATTTCTCCGGGTTGTAAAATGGGGTCTGAAGCATTGCTAGTATACTATCAAAAAAAACAGAAAACAGAAACCTCTTAGGGGATGTTAACTTTTGATTCTTTAAAGCTTTTCATCAGCACAAAATAGACGAATATCCCTCCTGCTATAACGAGAAGGTTTACATAGTGGACAAGAAATGAACCAAAATAATAAAACAAAATAGTCCATAAGCTATTCCAAATGGTTATTGAAATTAAAGAATAAAGAAAAAATTTAAAAAAAGGCAGGCGTAAAATACCGGCCGCAGTAGCAGCTAAAGCTCCAAAGTTAGGGTGAACATAAGTGGTAAATAATATCTTCAAACCTTTGTCCGCCACTTTTGACTGCATTTTTTCAAGCGGCATTTGTAATCCTAATTTTAAAAACACATGATACCAGCCAAAACGTCCTAAAGCATAGTTCAAGAGAGCAGTCAGAAAAAAGCCCAGAATCACCAAGCCTAACATTAAGAAAACATTCAGTCCCGCTTGCTTGGCAAAGATAACTCCCAAAGCCACCACGATAGAACCCGGCAAATACCAATTGATTAAGAGCGCACCTTCCGCTATAGCGCCGACTAAAACCACAGAGTATCCGTAGGTTTCGTAGTATCTTTGAGTGAAAGCAATTATTTCTTCCGGAGAAGGAAACCCTAAATATCTAAACAAATAAATTATGCCGAAATAGAGGGCCAGAACAATTAAAGGCAAGGCCAGGTATAGAAAAATTCTTTTATTTTCTGGCGGCAATAATTGTCTCGGCAACATTATTAGGAACTATATCATAAAATTAGCAAGAACGATTCTTGTTAGTCAATTGACGCAAGTAAAACTGCCAGCATTATTTTTGGGGTCACTTTCATAAGCTATTTTTTCTTGAAGACATTTTTGATATCCAGTTTGACGCTCATAAAACGTGAATATCAAAAATACAGCTCCTATTGTAAGAATTAAAAGTTTCCCCGCTTTTCTGTCCTTAAATAAGCTTAAAATGCCAAAAACAGGAACCAGCCCGTAAAAAATCACACCGTATTGACCGCTTACAAAAACCGAGAGAATGGCTAGTAGCGTCAGGACACTAAATTTATTTTCTAAAAGTATATTAGAGCTTTGTGTATTTTGGTTAGCTGCACCCATAAAATCCTCAAAGACAAATTGTCTGAACACTCGGATAAGTAGAATGTAATAAATAAAAATGCTACCAAGAGATAACCCTATATCACTCATTGCAATAACAATACCCTCCAATCCCGCATTACGAGGTATAGTAAAGTAAAGTAGGACAACGAAAGTTGCGATTCCAAGTACTAAAGAAAACAGCCCAATGAGAAATTTTTTAAATTGAGTAGTCACTCAACCATTCTACCACATATTTTCCCCCATAAATCTATTTCCTAGTTGCAATAATGGTCTCAGCCACATTGTTCGGCACGATGTCGTAGCGGAAGAATTCCATAGTAAAGCTGGCGCGGCCTTCGGTCATGGAACGCAAGCCGGTCATGTAGCCGAACATCTCCGAAAGAGGCACAATAGCGCGGATAACTTTATTCATTCCGCGGTCTTCCATCCCTTCAATCAGAGCCCGCTTGGAAGAGAGATTGCCCGTTACATCACCCATGAATTTATCCGGAGTAACAACTTCCACTTTCATCATCGGCTCTAGGATTACTGGATTCGCCCTTTTGCACGCATCCTGCACTGCCATACTCGCGGCGATTTTAAAAGCCATTTCATTAGAGTCAACTTCATGGTAAGACCCGTCCCAAAGCTCTACTGAAACATTAACCATTTTAAACCCAGCCACGATTCCGCGTTCCAACCCTTCTTTAAATCCTTTCTCGCAAGGCGCGATGTATTCCTGCGGAATCACTCCTCCTTTGATGCTATTTATAAATTCAAAACCCGGAGAGCGCTTGGTATTCTTCGGCAAATCTTCTAATTCTTCTTTGCTAAGCGCCTCCATCGGCTTCACTTTTATCTTCACATGTCCGTAGTTTCCGCGTCCGCCCGACTGCTTGATATATTTTCCTTCAGCTTCACTAGTGCCATTGATTGTTTCTCGATAAGCCACTTGCGGTTTGCCGACATTCGCTTCCACAGTAAACTCACGCTTCATTCTATCTACGATAATTTCCAAGTGCAATTCTCCCATGCCGGCAATGATGGTCTCGCCTGTCTCTTGGTCGGTTGAAACTTTAAAAGTTGGGTCCTCCTGTGCCAGGCGATTAAGGGCCATGCCCATTTTTTCTTGGTCGGCTTTTGTCTTGGGCTCAATACGAAGCGAAATAACCGGTTCAGGAAATACAATGCGATCCAGAATGATAGGCTTATCCTCATCACAAATAGTGTCTGACGTGATGGTATCCTTGAGTCCTACCGCAGCCGCTATTTCTCCGGCAAAAACTTTTTTTACTTCTTCCCTGTCATTGGCATGCATCCGTAAAATTCGGCCAATGCGCTCTTTATTGCGCGTGCGCGGATTGTAGACATAGCTACCAGCGGATAAAGTTCCGGCGTAAACGCGGAAGAAAATAAGCTGGCCGACGAAAGGGTCAGTCGCGACTTTGAAAGCAAGCGCGGAAAAAGGCTCTTCGTCGGAAGCGCCTCTTGTAATAACCTCTTCCGTATTTGGGTCAATACCGGAGACAGGCGGAATATCAAGCGGTGAGGGCAAATAGTCCACCACGGCGTCCAAGACCAGCTGGATACCTTTATTCTTTAATGCGCTCCCAGCAAATACCGGGAAAATATTATTCCCAATAACCGCCTTGCGAAGAGTTTTTTTCAGCGTGTCAAAATTAGGAATCATTCCTTCCAGATATTCCGTCATCATAACTTCATCGGTCTCAACTATTTTCTCAACCAGTTCACTATGATATTTTTCCGCATCAGCTTTTAAATTTTCCGGAATTTCTGCTTCCCTTACCTGATTACCCATTTCTCCTTCAAAGTAATAGGCCTTCATACGAAGAATATCAACAACCCCCTCAAACTTTTCTTCGAGCCCGATAGGAATCTGCACACGCACAGCTTTTTTACTTAATCTGTCTAAAATAGTCTCATATGAATGCTCAAAAGAAGCGCCTGTTCGGTCCAGTTTGTTTATAAAACAAATACGGGGAACCTTTGCTTCATCCGCATAACGCCAATTTGTTTCAGACTGAGGCTCTACTCCAGCCACACCGTCAAAGACGACGACAGCACCGTCTAAAACACGAAGAGATCGCTTCACTTCTACGGTAAAATCAATGTGCCCAGGAGTATCAATAATGTTGAAGCGGTGTTTTTTAGTTTTATCAGTCCCTGCGTAAGTCGGAGTCCAAAAACAAGTGACCGCGGCAGAGGTAATGGTAATACCGCGCTCCCGCTCCTGCTCCATCCAGTCAGTAGTGGTATCCCCTTCATGCACTTCGCCGATTTTATGCGACACACCGGTATAAAAAAGCACGCGCTCGGTCGTGGTCGTCTTACCCGCATCAATGTGCGCAATAATTCCAATATTCCTGACTTTTTCCAGAGGATAATCCCGTTCCATATATTTTGATTACCAGGCGAAATGAGCGAAAGCCTTGTTGGCTTCGGCCATTTTGTGTGTATCTTCTTTCTTTTTGATGGCCGAGCCTTCGTTCTTGGAAGCGGAAATTAATTCATCGGCGAGTTTCAAATGCATCGGCCTGCCTTTGCCACCCCGGGCAGCATCGCGGATCCAGCGCATAGCAAGAGCGAGTTTTCTCTCCGCCCGCACCTCTATCGGTACTTGATAGTTCGCGCCTCCGATGCGCTTGGAGCGCACTTCAGTGGAAGGACCGGCATTACGCAAAGCCAGATCAAAAACTTCCAGTGGATTCGGATTACCTGTTTTTTCTTTTATTGTATCAAAGGTGGCATACATCACTTTCCGGGCAGTTTCCTTTTTGCCGGACCACATAATGTAATTGATAAATTTCTCCAACTTCTCCGAGTTGTAAACGAAGTCAGGAGAAACTATATTTCTATTTTTTACTTTTCTTCGCATAAATTATTTTGCTTTTGTTTCTTTAGGCTTCTTATTTCCATAAAGAGAACGTGCTTGACGCCTCTTTTCAACACCCTGTGTATCAAGCACTCCACGCACAATGTGATACCGTACTCCGATCAAGTCCTTCACACGTCCTCCTCGGAGCATAACCACTGAGTGTTCTTGTAAGTTGTGTCCTTCGCCCGGAATATAGGCTGTGACTTCCATGCCGTTGGTCAAGCGCACTCTGGCGATTTTACGCAACGCAGAGTTCGGCTTTTTGGGAGTCGTGGTTGAAACTTTCACGCAGACGCCGCGCTTGAAGGGCGCCGGAAAAAAGACCGGCCTGTTTTTCAAGACATTGAAACCCTTGGCCAAAGCCACCGTCTTGTGCTTGGCGTGGACTTTAACCCTGTTTTTCTTTATTAATTGATTAATTGTTGGCATCAAATTTGACTATTGAAAACAAAAGAGTCCGAAGACTCAGGTGAAAATATACTATAACATAGAGGAAATTGCAAACCCCGAACCAAAGTAAGCTTGATACGGGACAGGCTAAAATGCAAGGCCGGTGATAAGAGTAAAAAGATAAGCCAGTATCGGAGATAAATAATCAGCAAAGAAAACAATAAAAAGAAGAAGTAGAGCAAGTGAGTATTGCTCAAAAAACATTACTGCTTTGGAAAAAGAGAAGGGTAAAAAGGAAAAAAGTATTTTGGAACCATCTAAGGGCGGAATCGGTACTAAGTTGAATATCCCTAGAGCAAGATTTATAACAACAATCACGGATGTTATAAAGTAAAAAGCATCAGGTAAGATCATCCCGGAACTAAGACGGATAATGACCCCGAATAAAAATGCGATAGAAAAGTTGGCGAGCACTCCGGCCGCCGCAACCCATATCGTCCCCCACTTCCTATTGCTTAAGTTGTCTGGATTATACGGCACCGGCTTCGCCCAACCAAACAAAAAAGGAGCATTTGATATAACCAGAAGTACAGGTAAAAGCACCGAACCGAATAAATCCAAGTGCTTGAGCGGGTTGAGTGTCAGACGGCCGGCATAGCGCGCCGTCTTGTCGCCGAAATATTCCGCCATAAAGCCGTGCGAAACTTCGTGCATGACTATAGACATCACTAGTATGGCTATATAAAAAACTGCATCCATTGCGTCCATATAAATTCTATGATAGCATGAAAAAACTATGGCGAAAACATGCGCGATAACAAAAAAGGGTTCACTTGTAGGTGGCGGGTATTCCAACAGGACTCGTGCCACTAAATTCAATCCAACCGGCAAAGTCCGAAAATACTTAAATCTTCAAAAGAAGAGGGTTTTTATTCCTGAAATCAACAAATTTGTAAATATAGAAGTCTCCGTCCAAGGCATGCGCACAATGAAAAAGCGGGGCGCCTATGCCACTCTACTTAAGGCTGGCTTGATAAAAGCATAAAAACTCTAAAGAAAATTTTCTTTAATCCAATTGGTAATAATTTTTACCAACTCTTTTTCATAGCCAATATAACTATGGGTAGCACTTTTAATAACTTTAACCTCGAGTGATTTGGCTAATTTTGCTTTTTCTCTTATAAGTTTGGCCGCAATTTTTGGAGATGGTTTAATGTAAGCATCTTTGCCACCAAAAATAACCAAAAGAGGGTTTCTCGTTTTCTCTAATATCTGCCAGTTTTTTGATTTAGGATTATGATAAGGGGTTAAAGTTCCAACTCCGTAATCAGTTAAATAACCAGAGTACATCTGAGCCGAAGTGGTGTAACTGACTGGAGAAAGATCTTTGGAAAGTATCTCATTTGCCTTACCGTTTTTAATCATTTTTCTAATCTTTTTATTTATTTCTTTATACTTCTTTGCACCCAAAGAAAAGAACATTAGGCCATCGTCGTTTTGCGGTGATAAATGAATTTGTCCAACTACTTTTGGATTCTTCTTAGCATACTGATAATATAAAATCTTTTGGGATAAACTATGCCCTTGCAGAATAATTTTTTTGACACCATTTTTTATTAAAAATTTAACCCAAGCATCGATATCCAAAAGGCAATCTTCAAATTTTTCAAACCCGCCACCGATTTGGGTCCATTTCACCTTTCCGTTTTTGTGCTTTCTAATATCTGCATATACATCATGCCCCCGATTGTTGGCAGTTAAAAAAGAAATACCTTTTTGGGACAATCTCTCTCCTTCTTCTTCTATAAATTTATGGGTGTAGAAATCCCCGGCTGTTCCGTGAGAGTGAAATACAGCAATATCACTTTTAGCGTTGGCCCAAAAACCGACTAACTCCAAGCCATCGGAAGTGATAGTTTTAACTAAATTTCCTTCAAGCATATGTATTTTAATTATAACATCTATACTGGTACGAAAGTCAGGGCTGTACCTTTTTTGCCAGAACGGCCGGTGCGGCCGATACGGTGCACGTAGGTATCGTAGGTTTGAGGCACGTCGTAGTTGATGACGTGCGTTACGTCTGGAATATCAAGCCCGCGCGCGGCCACGTCGGTGGCAATTAAAATATTAATCTTGTCTTTTTTAAATGAATCCAGTATGCGGATACGTTCACGGCTTCTTTTGTCGCCGTGAATAGCGCCTACTTTAAAACCAAAATGGGACAATTCTTTCGCCAGAGAATCCACGCTGTGCTTCATCTCGCGAAAAATAAGCACTTTATCGGAACCATCTTTTTTCAAAACTTCGTGCAGTTTGTTTAATTTTTCTTCTTTGCTTCTAGTACGAACGACATCTTGATCAATATTTTTTAACGTCTCACCAGAAATTACGGAAATAAAAACTGGGTCTTTTAGATACAGTTGCGTTAATTTTCTAATTTCTGGGGAAAGCGTCGCCGAAAAGAAAAGCGTCTGCTTTTCTTTTGCAGTTTTGCCGATGATAAAAACCATGTCGTCCCGGAAACCCATATCCAGCATTCTATCTGCTTCGTCAAGCACGACAGAGTGGCAAATAGAAAGATCAAGAACCTTTCTATTTATCAAATCTCGCAATCTTCCTGGTGTGCCGATAATAAACGAAACACCTAATTGTATTTCTCTAATTTGTTTGGTGATAGGTAGGCCTCCCACACAAGCGACCGAAAACATCCCGAACCCAAAAGCGAGGTTTTTAAAGTCCTCCTCTATCTGTAGCGCAAGCTCTCTAGTTGGCGCCATTATCAAGACCTTTTCTCTCATGTTCTTGCCTCTGGTCTTAGCGATTTTTTCAATTAAAGGAAGTAAAAATGCCGCAGTCTTGCCTGTACCAGTATTGGCCATGCCAAAGACGTCCGAGCCTTTTAGTACCGTCGGTATCGCCTGGTCTTGAATAGGCCGGGGATGGATGAACCCGGCACGAGTTATGTTTTTATGCAATTGAGGATTAAAGGAGAAATCTGCGAAGGTGTGTTTGGACAAATAGGGCTTTTCTTCCACATAAACATTCTTTTTAACAAAGCGCGAAAAATCTATGTGCTCGCCACGCGACCTTCTATTGCTCTTTGAACGAGAAAACCGTCCGCCTCCTAAACGGGGTCTAGCTCTAAAAGAAGATGAACGGCCAAATTTCTTTGGTCCTGATTGATGATGTGCGTACATAATGGGTCACTCCCAATATGTAATAGATGAGAATGATATAAAAAGAATAGCATTTTCGTGTTAATTTGTCAATGTTTTAAAGGTTTTTTCAATAATATCTTCCACCGAATCATAATACATGAAATGAAAATTGGGATGATCAATACCAACAATACATCTAGAAACCTTAGAATCCTTATGAGCCAGAGCCAAAACCGGAATTCCTCTTTTCTCCACAGCTGTAGCTATCTCATAACCAAGACCAAGTGCAGGATAATCACAAATTGCTAAAAAATAATCCGTTTTCATTAAACACTCTTTTATATCAAAATTATAAATTTCACGTGGAGAAAAAGGACGATCGGTCCCCAAATCATCAACCCCTAAAAACTCTAGAATTTCAAAATGATTACTTAATTCCTTTTTTATTTTAACAATCATCTCTAGAAGAATTTTCCTTTTATCAACTGGGATATTTGTCAAAGCGCAACCGATGTAAAGTTTCTTTTTCATATTATTTAAAAAGTTTATCTGCCCCCTGCAGAAGATATACACTCCTGATTCCAACCTCTATCATTTTATCCCAACAAGGCTTGCAGCACCACCAATGCCCCCACAAATATAAATCTAAACTTGAGCCAACTTTATTCGGAAATTTTTTTTCCAGCATCTTTATCGCCCTATATTCCCCATGATTCCTGTGCGAAGCGCATCCGGGACATAGCCAATATTTTTGCCCCGAAGGAATTTTAAAAAGTTTTCTGATACACCAGTTTTTATGGGTAGCTAGAAGATATTGATTTTTGAGCGCGGACTGGTTTGCAGCCTTAACCAAAATCTCGCCCTGCTCATTTACAATTACAACTCCGGTTGAAATCTTTTTATCAGTAGATTCTCTGAGTGCAACTTCTTTGGCGGAAAACATATATTTATTTTCCTCGGGAACATATAAAATAGTTCGGCTTTCCGGCAAATACGGATATTTGATATTTCTTGTTTCCATAAGTTTATATTGTATACTCTACTATATGACCACTTTTGATACAATCTATCAAAACATTATTAAGAAAATAATGTCTGAAGGAATAGAAGAGCTTAACGAGAGAACGGGCCATAAAACAAAAGCCTTGCCCGGGATTACTTTCCAAATTGATATAGAAAAAGATGGTTTTCCTATTTTGACGCTAAGGAAAAATCCTATAAAGTCGCCCATTGCCGAGCAAGTTTGGTTTATAACTGGCGAGAAAGATACTGAGTTTTTGCGAAAATATACAAAAATGTGGGATGAATTTATTGAGCCGGACGGTACGATTACCGCAGCCTACGGATATCGCTGGAAACATCATTTCAAAAGAGACCAGCTAGGCAAGCTGATAGAATTACTTACAAAAGACCCGACTTCTCGCCAGGGAGTGATAGTCACCTGGGACCCGGGCGATGACGGGTTTGGCGGAACGGAGAAAAAGAACGTGCCTTGCCCTTTTGCCTTTACCATAAATATCATCGGTAGGAGGCTTCATTTGCACAATATTATAAGGTCAAATGACATGATGCTAGGATGCCCTTTTGATACTTTTGGCTTTACCCTCCTCATGTATATAGTTGCGCAAAAACTGGGAGTGAAACCTGGAGTTTATACCCATACTATTTCCAATGCGCATATTTACGATACGCATTATGAAGGAGCAAAAGAATTAATTAAAAGAGTGAACACGCATCCAAACATTTTCCCGGTAATGCCCCCAGATATTTTTGACCGGGCGAAAAAAAAGGATGAGAATCTGGTAAAAGAGATTTATGAAGCATTCGCTCCTTATTACAAGCCCGGAGAGCCGATTGAAGGCTTAAATATCATAAAATGACCATTTCACTTATCGCAGCTATCGGGAAAAATAACGAACTAGGCAAAAACAATACCCTCCTGTGGCATATGCCTGAAGACATGAAGCATTTCAGGGAAACTACATCCGGACATGCGGTCATCATGGGACGCAAGACTTTTGAGTCTCTGGGGAGGCCATTGCCCAACAGGAGAAATATAATAATTACTAGAGATTTAAATTATAAGAAAGACGGAGTGGAAATTACCCATTCTATAAATGAGGCATTAGAATTATTTAAAAATACTGACGAGGAAATTTTTATAATCGGAGGAGGAGAATTATATAAGCAAACTATGTCTATTGCCGACAGACTTTATATAACCCACACAGAAGCGGAAGAAAAAGATGCTGACGCCTTTTTCCCGGAAATTATACCGGTAGTTTGGAACGAAATCTCCCACGAAGAGCGCCAAAAAGACGAAAGGAATCCTTTTAACTATACCTTTTCAATCTACGAAAAAATCTAAGGGTCCTCGGGAGTTTTTATGCGAATAAATACATCTTCACCTTCTGGGGATTTTTCTTTTCTGTATTTTCTTTTTTTATTAATTTCAATTTTTCTGTTTAATTCTTTTTCCAGGTCAAAGTCCATTGTCTCACACATACCAAGGATAAATATCATTACATCAGCAAATTCTTCCGCCACTCCGGGCTGATTCCTGTTGTGTTTAGAAAAAGCTTCAGAAAGTTCTTCGTGTGCGCGACAAAAATCCAGCGCAAGATTTTTTGTGTTAAACCCCTTCTCCAGCTTATTCCTCATCACTTCCTTTTGTAATTCTTTTAAATCAACCATAGGATTAATATATCACACCTCAAAAATTTTTAAAACCTGTAATAATTCTTTGATTTTATATTTTTTATTTTTTTTATCCTGGCAAAAAGAGGCTGATACAAATCTTCGCGCGGGTCGATGTAGAGCTCTTTTTTGTTGACTTTTTCCACGAATTCAACCGGAGCGTTAGTAATCAAGGCGAGTGGTTGCCGCTCTTTGCCTTCTCCCATGCAAAGTACGGCTGCGGTAGCCAAGCCGTCAGCCACATCAGTCCGGGATAATTTTAAAATTCTCCTGAAGATATCCGGAGTTCCGCGATAATCTCGCACACCTTTAAACCCAGCATAACCGACAGCGGCTCCGACGATGCCTGCGCGCAGAGGCAGTAGCCTGCTGTCCGTAATTAGAATACCTAAGTTTTTTACTTTATATTCTTTAACTAACTTCTTGCGAATTAAATGGGCGGCCTGGAAAGAATCTTTTGGTAATAAAACTATCTTGTTGTCCGCATTGGATTCATCAATGCCGGCTGAAGCCATGACCATCCCGTCTTTGATGGTCAGCCAGGTGTATTTAGTCCGCAGCATATATTCGCTTTCAGCTTTAATAATCTTTTCCCGCATTTTGTCGTGAGAAATTGATTTATCAATTTCTTTAGTTCTCCCTTCGGAGAGAGCCACTATCTTGGAGGTTATAACCAGGATAGATTGCTCAAGATTTTTTTTGGGAATTTTTTTGAGATACTTTAAAATAAACTCCATTAGGTTTTCGTTTTCGCGAAATATTCTGGTTTTTATAGTTTTAATTTTCATTTTTATATTTTAAGAGAAGGGTTCCTGTTTTATTAAGTCTTTTAACTGTAACTAAGGAAAATTTATATTTTCTGAATCTAATCCCGGAGAACATCGGCACGCCATTTGTGAAAACATACGGTTCAATCGTGACAAAAAGCTCATCCAGCATTTTATTGGAAAGGCAAAAATCATACACTTTACCGCCACCGAGCACTGCTATATTTTTATATCCTTTACTACTAAGAAATTTTTCTAGGCTGGAGTTCTTTGGATTAAAAAAAACAATTTTGTCTTGTGTTTTCAACTTATTGATTTTTGAAGTCAAAACTATGGTGTTTCTCCGTTTGAGGCGATCTTTGGAAACTTTATAAGTATTATGCCCCACAATGACGGCATCCATTTTATTAAGAGATTTCTGAAAAAAATTCCAGTCTTCCTTGCTTGTCCAGTCTATGCCGGACTGATGACTCTCTGCTATGCGTCCATCAATACTAGTTGCAACATAAGCGGTGTAAATAACTTTATGCGGCTTAGACTTTCGATTCATGGCGTAATGCGCCCAAGAGATATCCCTGGTTAATAGTAAAACCGAGATTTAAGATATATTTCTTTTCGAGAAAAGCTAAAAGATTGTTGACAAGAACAAAAGAAATAACAATTCCAAGAGCAAAAAATCCGCGCTCTAGAGCCACAACCGGTATAAGCGAGACCCAAACCGGCGCCGGCAGGTTGAAAACCCAGATCCATAAAGCGCCGCCGACCGCGTGGGCGGTAAAGGTGGCGCCAAGCGCCCGCGCCAAAAGAAACCTGTCACGGAAAAAATAGGCAATAATTGGAATGGTCCAGAAAAGTGCAAAATACCAAACCGTTTGGCCGATAGGATGAGCAATAAAAGCGATAATCGCAAGTACTGGAACGACTAGATTAGATTTTCCTTTCCGAGCGAAGTATAATGCCGCGAAAAGCATCGGCAAAAAACGAATAATTGTTCCGGCATCTTCCACAACTGCTCCGTGCACCAAGAAATTTACAAATTGCATTAAAAAGACCGCCACTACGCCAGGCAAGCTACCGATAAAAGCGCCGGCCACAGGAGCGAAAGCGTCATAGACCATAAACTTCACTTTAGACCCTTCCAATTGGGCCACTGGAATTTGCAGAGCGATAAACCCCAAAACTGCGAAAATAACAATAAAGAGAACATTTTTCTGCGTAAAATATTGTTTAATGTTTGACATATATGAGTATCTTAACATAGGCTTCGTTAATCCACTACTTCAATACCCATAGATCGAGCAGAGCCGGCGATAATGCGTATTGCGCCTTCGTCATCTTTGGCATTCAAATCCGCTCTTTTTTTATTTGCGATTTCTAAAGCTTGTGCGCGAGTGATTTTACCCGCTTTTGTCGCAACATTTTTACCAGAACCTTTCTCCACCCCAGCGGCTTTTAAGATAAGCCCGGTTACTGGAGGTGTTTTCACAATAAAATCATAGCTCCTGTCTTCATAAACAGTAATGGAAACACCGACTTTATCCCCGGCCATTTTGGCTGTGGCAGCGTTGAACTTGGTGACAAAATCTCCGATATTTATGCCGGCTTGGCCGAGCGCAGGCCCCAAGGGCGGCGCCGGAGTGGCCTTTGCAGCTTGAATTTGAAGTTTTATTTTTTTGGTTATTTTTTTAGCCATTGATTTTGCGAAATCATGTCGCGCAACCGTCCTTTAAGCGCGACTCTGATACATTATCTTAAATTTTCTTGACTTGCAAGAAATCTAGTTCGACCGGGGTCTCGCGACCGAACATTGAAACAAGCACTTTAACTTTGCCACGCTCTTGGTCAATGGAATTAATTTTCCCTTCCAGTTCTTTAAACGGACCATCGGTAATCAGAATGCTCTCGCCGATAACCATGTCAATATTGTGCTTAGTTGTGCCGGCATCCATCTTCTTGAAAAGATACTCCACTTCTTCTTTTTTAAGAGGCACCGGGTTTACTCCCGCGCCGACGAAACCGGTGACCCGCGGAGTATTCCTCACCACATACCAAGAATCATCCGTCACAATCATATCAACCAAAACATAACCCGGATAAATTTTTTCTTCCACCTCCACTCTCTTGCCTCCTTTTATTTTTATCTTTTTTTCAATCGGAACAATAACGTTGAAAATTTTATCGTTCATACCTAGGGAGTCAATGCGCTGGCGCAAATTACGCAAGACGACATTTTCATATCCGGCATAAGTGTGTATTGCGTACCAATTTCTTGCCCCCTCTGTTTCTTGTTTCATCCCAGTACTAAAATTTTAATTATTAATGTTTATCGTTATGCCTCGTAATCAAAAATTTAGTACGGGACAAGTGTATAGGCTTGAGGCTTATGGTAATAACTTTTCTAAACCTTTGGAAAAAATAAAATCAAAAATACCCAGATAATACGCGACTAAAACTGACAAAACTATGACAATTAAAGTATAGTAAAGAGTCTGGCTCCTCCCGGGCCAAATTACATGTTTCAGCTCCATTTTTGTATCTTTGAAATATTCGGTAATCTTTGACATTTCTTAAAAAAGCCCCCTTCAGGGCTCTTTCAACTTTACTCTTTTTCTCTCAAATAGTCAAATTAAAAAATTAGAGTCCTTGGCCAGTACGAGAACTGCGGGCTTTTTGGATTAGCTCGTCTCTTAATTTTTCAGCCTCTTCTTTTGATACTCCTATTAGTCTTCCTTCAGAAAACGCTCCGTAGCTACCGGCAGTTATGCCTCCTGCTGTTTGAATTTGGAGATCAGAGAGACCAAGAAGCCGCGCCAATACTCCGCGATAAATATCGACATTTTGAATCCTGTCGTAAGGTATGGAAACATATTTTTTCCAAATGATGCCGTGCTCTTTTTTAAACACGAGTTCTGACATCTCATATCGATAATAATGATAGGTAAGCTTTGCCAAAATAAAGCAAATAATAAGAAAAATAGGAATAATAATCCATAGCCAATTCAGAAAGGTAAATGAAATCTCCCCAGTCTTATTTAAGTTTTTGCTAAGGTAATCAATCAAGGTTACCGAACCTACAATACTAAAAAGTATGAGTAACCAAAACAAACGTAAAACAGAACTAATAAAAAATAACCAGACTGCCTTTGGATCAAGTTGTTTCATGGTTTTAATAGTACTCTTTTTCTATAAAATATCAAATTTACCCGCACACTAAAATTTAGTGTGCGGGTTTACTTTATCTCGTAAGTTATTGTCACGTCCGAGCTGATGGTGTTTTCTCCTTTGGGAATCTCGGCCGGAGCGGATGAAATTTCAGCATCACCCCCCATCCCGGCAACCTTGCCATACATTACAGGAAAATATCCGCCTCCCTCGCTGAAATTTGCAATCCTGCCTAATTTAACTCCAAGATCTTTTGCTAAAACTTTTGCTTTAACTCTCGCATCATCAATCGCTTTTTTTCTAGCCTCAGCTTTTAATGCATCTTCATCATCTATGGCAAAATTAGGGCCATTTAAATTAGAAACGCCAACTGTACCCAAGCCTTGCATAATAATTCCGGCATCATCAGTATTGCGAACCTTTACCGTAACGCTCTCAGACGCAGTATAGCCGACAATTACACTATTGCCTCCTCGTGGAGGACATCCATATTCGTTGCAAGGCATCATCATTTTCGTATCGTATTTATATTCATACTTCGGATAGAAAGAGGCATTTTCGGTTTTTATGTCTTTATCAGCTACCCCTTTTCCTTTCAAAAAATCAAGCGCGGCTTTTTCTATTTTCGCCACAGCTTCCTGTGCTTCTTTTACTGTTTTCGCATCTTTAGAAATAGTGAAATAAACATTGGCAATATCCGGTACTGCCTGCACTTCTCCATGACCGGAGAGAGTGATAACATTGGCATTTGAGCTGCCCATCATTCCGTAAGAGCGGAGCTCAGAGAAAAACTTTACTGCGAACAGAAGCGACAAGACGATTAGAAAGGCAAGTACTGCACGATATAAATTCTTTTGATATTCTTGTGGGATTTCCATAAATTTTAGATTAATTTTTAATGTTTTAATTCTACACCTGAAATGCTGCTAAATCAAATTGACTTCAGGGGCAAGTTCTAAGCCAAATTTTTCTTTGACTGAAGCAATGATTTGCAGAGCTAAATCTTTAATATCTTGTCCCCGCCCGTCTCCGTGATTGACTAAAACAAGCGCCTGTTTATGATGTACTCCAACATTGCCTACTCTATATCCCTTCCAGCTTGTCCCGTTTGCAGGACCACATTGTTCAATCAGCCAGGCAGACGGAATTTTTGATAGACCATCTTCTTCAAAAAATGGCATAGCTGGATAAAGTCTGCGCAATTCTGCCAACTTGTCTTTATCCACGAAGACATTCTTAAAAAAACTTCCGGCATTTCCAATGACCCTCGGGTCGGGAAGCTTACTCCGGCGGATTTCAGATACAGCATCGCTTATGTTTTTAGAGTTTTTGATTTCAATTTTATTTTTCTCCAAATGCTCTTTTAAAATTTTATAGCTCGTGTTGGGCTTTCCCGTCTTGCTTAATCTTAAAGTGATAGCAGATATGAAATATTTATTTCTTAACGAGTTCTTAAAAATACTGTCTCTGTACCCAAAAATGCACTCTTCTTTACTGAAAATTCTCTTCTCTCCAGTATTAACATTATAAGCCTCAACTAAAGTGAGAACATTTTTTAATTCCGCTCCGTAAGCTCCGATGTTTTGCATCGGCGCAGCCCCTACTGTACCGGGGATAAGCGCCAAATTTTCAATCCCCCAATAATCGTGGTCTACCGCAAAAGACACTAAATCGTGCCAGATTACTCCGCTCATTGATTTTATTAGGATGTTCTCGGAATCTTCTTCTAGAATTTCTATGCCTTTTATTTTATTTAGGACTACTATGCCACCCCAGTCTTTGGTAAATAAAACATTGCTGCCTTCCCCTAAGAAAAGCTTTTCGTGCCCTATATATAACGGCTCTTTAAAAAGTTCATTTAGTTCACCTTCACCCGTAATTTCTACAAAAAATTTGGCCTTGGTGGGTATACCAAAAGTATTTAAATTTTTCAAATCATAATTCTTTAGAATTTTCATACTACAGAATCTCTTTTTCCAATCTTTTTTCTATTTCTTCCTCACTGATCGGTCGGAGCAGTTTTTTTAATTCGGGGTCTTGTGACAAGTCTACCCCATGCTTTTCCAGAAGAATAGCCATCATTTTCATAAGTTTAGTAATTTCCTTTTCAGCAATAAGATTGACTTGCAAGTGAGTTTCTTCCCGCAAGTCATCTACTTTTGAATTGCGATTTTGGGATATAAGTACGAAGATTGCAAGAATAATAGCTTCCAGAGAGACAATGGTGGTAAGAAGACTGAAAGGAAAAGGGTCAAAGGGGGGTATTCCCTGTATTTGATTGGTATTTATGAGTACCCATAAAATAAACATCAGTATATTTAGGGATAAAAAAGTTATGCTCCCAAAACGTGAAGTCATCCAGTCTGCAATCCGCTCTGTTGCTGTTCTTTTTGCATCAGCCTTGGCCTTGATACTGCGGAATATCCTCCGTCTCGGCTCTTCATTCTCACCGAAAAGTAATCTTAAAAATGAAAGGTGGTTTTGAATCATATTATTCCCTAATTGTACTTAATTTGCCATCTTTATGCAATTTTTCAATTTTTGAAGCCTTACTCCTAATTTCCCCGCCGTCAATATATAGGTCTACTTGACTGCCAAAGTAATTGCGTGCTTCAATAATAGTCTTTGCCGGGAGCAAACCCTCAATATTCGCGGAAGGCGCAATCAATGGTCCGGTTTTTATTAAAAAATTTCTTAGAGATTTTGAAGTAGGTAAGCGAAATGCTAAAGTCTTTGTGCCACGATGTAAATATGAAAATTTTTCATCAGTGCAGTCAACAATAAAACTTGTGGGTTCTCTATATCTTCTAATTTGATCTTTTTGTGCTTCTGTTAGAATTATGCCAAATTTCTTTAACTCATTTATGTCTCCAATAAGTATTATGCAAGGCTTTCCTGGGTTTCTTTTTCGTATTTTATAAATACGTTCTACCGCAGACTGGTTTTGCGCCCTACCCACAATTCCATATAAAGTGTCTGTGGGCATTACCACGACGCCATTATTTTTTAGTACCTCTATAAGTTCTTTATCGTCCCAAGGCATGGAAACAATTCTACTCTTAGTGTATGATAAAGCAATACTTGTCCCGTAACGGTTTCACCTAATTTTGATTACGGGAAATAAGGATAAACATTATTATTTAAAATTTTAGTACTGGGATGAAGTTGAAAAAGATAAAGCGATTTTTTGATAAGTTGGAAGACAGAGTAAGGAGTAAACTAAGCCACTACCCTATTCTTTACGCGCTCATAGGGGGCATTGGAATAATATTATTTTGGCGCGGAATATGGCATTTGGCCGATGATATTAATGTCAGTTCTGTGGCCTCAATAATTATAGGAACCATAATACTTCTTATCACGGGAGTATTTGTCTCCGCTTTTATTGGGAGCCGGCTTATTATTTCCGGCTTGATTGGCGAAGAAAAAATGGCTGAAAAAGTGGAAGAAGAAGTTGCAACAGAAGAAACTCAAATTAAAAACCTCCAAGATACTTTGAATAGAGTGGAAAAGCAACTAGCCCATTTAGAAGAAGATATTCACAAAAATTAATGGGTGCCTGGAGAGAATTGAACTCTCGATATCGGCTCCACAAGCCGAAGTTTTACCACTAAACTACAGGCACCATGTATTTACTTTATACCAAAAAATGCCCATAAATGCCACACACTATATTATTGAGAAAAGCTTAAGATAATGTTCTTTTGTAAAGAGATGCTTCTTGTCGCGTAGCAGATATTTTGCGCCCTCTACAAGAGCAATATTCAAAACAAGCCAAAATATAATAAAGGGTATGGCAAGTAAGGGCAGGCTAGAGAGCATAAACACCTCTC
>MFUY01000002.1:0-7314 GCA_001787035.1 Candidatus Nomurabacteria bacterium RIFCSPLOWO2_01_FULL_41_12 | reverse complement strand
ATAAAAGGCAGTGTCATCGTCAGTATCAAGAGGCCGAAAGCGATTAAAATGCTCCAGTTTAATTTTTTATTAGAGAAAACGTCATAAGAAAAAAGCGGGTTATGCAGGCTGCGGAAAGAAAAAGAGATAGCAAGCACATAAGAAGCGAAGCAGACGAAGAATATTGACCTGGCCAGCTCCAAATCAAGCCCGATTTGGAGCAGTAAATAATATAAAACAAAAAGCAAAAGGGAGCTCAATATCCCAATGCCGAATATAAGCACTTTGACTTCTTTAGTAAATATCAATTTTAGCTCTTTGCCGGAATATTTTTCCCGGTCAATATCCTGGTCAAAAGCGAAAGACAAGGCAGGCAACGACCCAGCAAAAAGGTTGACCCATATTATTTGGAGTGCGGTTAAGGGTAGTGGCAAGGCAAACAGCAAGGACCCTCCGACGACAAACACTTCATCAAGGGAATTTGACATCAGATACACAAAAGTTTTCCTGATATTGGCTAAAATTTTACGCCCCTCGTCTATGGCTAGGCTGATTGTTTCAAAATTATCATCCAGAAGCACCAAATCCGCGGCGGACTTGGCTACATCACTGCCCGAACCGAGAGATATGCCGATATCCATAGCCTTCAATGCCGGAGCATCATTGACTCCGTCTCCGGTCATTGCCACTATTTCACCAGTTTTTTGGTAAAGACGCCCGATACGCAATTTGTCTTCCGGCGTCACTCGCGCGAAAATTTTAATTTTAGGAATTAGATTAAGCAGTTGCGCATCCGACAGGCTTCCGATGTCGGCTCCGGAGAGCACTTCATCTTCGCGCACCTGCCAAGCTACATCTTTTGCCACGGAGAGCGCTGTACCGACCAAATCACCCGTTACCAATACCATTTTTATGCCGTGAGATTCAATGTTTAAAATAGCCGCTGGCACCTCCGGGCGGATGGGGTCATAGAAGGTAAACATTCCCAAAAAATCGATATTCTCTATATCTGAAATGGAAAAATCTTTTTTAGTATTTTTCTTCGGCACAGTTGCCAAGCCAATCAATCTTTTACCTTCCCTGCTAGTACGCTCTATCCAGGATTCAATTTTAAAATATTCTTCTTTAGATAAAGAAGATTTCTTAAGAAGAATATCTGGAGCCCCCATAATCACATAGGCATTGTCCTTTTCTGAAACTGAAAATTTATTGGTTGAATTAAACGGCAGGACTAAATGGGAAACAGAAGCAGAAATAGACTCTAGGGGTATGTCGTGAATTCGGCAAGCTTTCGCGATATTGACTTCAAATGGCCGGCCTCTAAATGACCATTTCATTTTGTCTTCAGCC
The DNA here is from genome assembly GCA_001787035.1 of Candidatus Nomurabacteria bacterium RIFCSPLOWO2_01_FULL_41_12. Classification (GTDB taxonomy): domain Bacteria; phylum Patescibacteriota; class Minisyncoccia; order Phycocordibacterales; family UBA9973; genus UBA9973. Next base: position 5,985 of record MFUY01000002.1, on the reverse strand, counting down.
GGATTTTCAATGGAAACATCTATGTTGAGTAAAGATAATTGAAGTAAAGATTCCTGCTCTCCGGTAAATAGGCCTTCTTTTGCTGTACCAGCATTGCCGGAGAGCAAAAAATCTTTTCCGTAAATGCCGATTAGTTGCATATCCGCCAAAGTAAGCGTGCCGGTTTTATCAGTCATAATCAAAGTGGTGGAACCGAGCGTCTCCGCCGCCGTAAGTTTTCTCACAATGCCTCTTTTCTCTGCAATCCGCAGAGACCCGATTGCCAAAATTACCGTAAGCGCGATCGGCAAAGACTCCGGAACCGCGCCCACTGCCACCGCGGAAGACAAAAGCAGCATTTCAATAAGAGGCTCCCCGCGCAAAATACCTAAGATAAAAATTCCCAGCACGATGACATTAACAACAACGAAAATAAGCCAGGCTAAATGATTAACCCCTTTTTGCAGAGGTGTCTTTGTTCTATGTGTTTTTGAGACGATTCCGGCAATCTGTCCTATCTCTGTGTTGTTCCCCGTCGCATACACCACTCCGGTGGCATGACCCTCTACGACGAGCGTCCCGGCATGGACAATATTGTTCCGCTCAGCGACCAAAGTTCCCACATTTTCTATTTCATCTTTTTTCTCAACCGGTAACGCTTCACCAGTTAAAATAGCTTCATCCACCTGAAAATTATTCACACTAATAATGCGGGCATCAGCGGGTATGCGCGCGCCGTAGGACAACTTTATTACGTCCCCAGGCACTAAAAGAGTAGAATCTATTTCTTGTTCTATCCCGCCCCGCAAAACCCTTGCCCTGTCTTTGATGTAAGTCTTAAGCTTATCCAGAGTATTTTCCGCATGATACTCATGATAAAAGCCGAGAGCGACATTCAGGAGAACTACAAATGAAATTACGGCCGTATCCAGCCACTTCCCCAGAATAGTGGTCAAAAGAATAGAACCGAAGAGAAGAAAGATCAAGGGGCTTAAAAATTGTTTTAAAAACAGAAAGAGAGGGTTGCTTTTGCCTTTATTGTGGAAGCTGTTGTTCCCGTATTTAATTAAACGCTTTTTGGCTTCTTTTTCCGTTATCCCGCCTGGTGTTGTGTTTAATTTTGAGATAACTTCGGGGACGGAAAATGCCCAAGGTTGTGTAATCATTTTTACTTAGTGAAAATTTGCATCATAGGACCAAAATCAAAAATAAGTGCGGTTAAAATAAAAATCAATATTGAAGTCAGGGCTGAAATAATGCACCAGGAACACCCTTTTTTTAAGACAAAAATCTGCAGAGCTAACAGATAAAGAGAAAAAATAAAAGCGCAAAGAGACGCAAAAAGCAGAAGGCTGGAGAAGAAAGCAGGTATAACCTCAAAAGCAAAAATTGAAAACAAATAAAAAAGAGCTAAAAAAGCATAATAAACCATTCCGAAAACCTCTATCGGCACGCCAAGAAACTTCGAATAATTGCTTTGGACTACGAAACTACAGTCAAACCCTATTGGGCAAACAAGAGGTATCTGCTTTTTCTTATGTTGGTAGATGTATCTGGCCACCAGAAAACCGCATAGCCCAAAAACAGCAATCACTATTCGTATTAAAATATCGTTTGAAAATTGCATAAAAGGAGTATACCAGTGATTCTTTAATTAACCAAATGTAAAAGTAAACGCCTTTAATCCTGATTTTTGAATTATAAATTTAAGAGTATGAGTTTCCGATTTATCTCCCTCAATAATTTTATAGAGACGCGCTTCTTTTATTGTCACAATTGTTTTCCCGTCAGAAGTTTTCAGGATATCTGTTCCCGCTTCCGTATCAAGAGGTTTGCCGTCAAGAAACACTTCAACAATAGTGTCAGTGTCTGCTTCTGCAACAAAGAAAACATCTTTGGCGGTGTATGTATAGATAATGCTAGCATTTGAAGAACTATTTTGAGCAAATTCAGGCGTTATGTTCCAACTTTCACTGGGAAACAGAAAGTTTGCTTGTTGGTCACTGCGCGCTCCCCCAAAATAAACTTCAGGGCTTCTTGGACCGCCTTCTATAGGGGTCTCTTTCGTTACAGATTGACTGATTGTTCCATCCTCCCCCAAAACTGCCATGCGTTCTGCCAATGCTTCCTGAATTTTTCTTTCTGTCTCTTCATATCCGCCTTCGCCAATGTGGTCGTATATCACATAGCCGTCAATATCTATCAGATATTTCCTCGGCCAAAATCGATTTTGATACGCATTCCATGTTGAGTAATCATTATCAAGGACGACAGGAAATTTAATCCCCATTCTATTCGTTGCTTCAAGGACATTCTGGTAAACTTTTTCAAACCCAAACTCTGGCGTATGTAATCCAATGATAACAAACCCTCTGTCTTTATATTTTTCATACCAGGCGTTCAAGTATGGTGTCGTCCTTTGGCAATTGATACAGCTATACGTCCAGAAATCAATGAGCATCACTTTCTTTCCTACAAACTCACCAATAGTCACAGGTTTCCCATTAGTATTTATAAAACCGTCAGGAGTTGTGATTTCTTTGGCTAATGTATACTTTTTTGACTTTTGAATACTAGTAGTTTTTTCATCATTTAATGATTCTGCTCCAACTACGGCTTTGTCTTCAAGAGAAATTGTTTGATTTTTTTCACTATCACTTAAAAGTCTAGGATTAACATTAATACTTTCATCCGTACTACCTCTGTCTACTTTCTGTGAATTGAGATATACAATACCCAAGAGGACAGCACTTATAAGTAAAACAGAAATAATGGTTTTTGGTAAATTCATACTATGAAAGCATTTCTTTTTTAACTGCGGTAGAAGCAAGGTAGGAAAGAAAACCGGGAATAAGTGGTAAAATGCATGGGCTTAAAAATGAACCAACTCCGGCAAGGAAAGAAATTCCGAAATTAAAAACCGTGAGCGAGCTGATGCCGCCGCCGATTGAGGTAACTAAATTGAGAGAGAGAAGAAAGTCAGTAAGAAATTGAAGGTTCGCTACCCGAGAGAGAGTTCCCGTAAAGACAAGGACACCAAGGGCGATAAGAAGAAGACCGAAGAAATACTGGAAGTAGAGAAGTTTCTTGCCCATGTGATTGATGAGCGCTTGCGCTTGATTCGTAAAAAGTCCCACTAAAAGAAACGGAATCCCTATCCCGAGCGTATAAGCGAAGAGTAAAAGAAACGCACTTGACGCCGCTGTTGTGGCCAGCGCTAAGATTGCCCCTAAGGCCGCCGAAACACAGGGAGTCCAGCCTACGGCGAAGGCCGCGCCAAAAACAAAAGATGTTAAATAGTGAGAACGGAATCGGCGCTTAACCAGAATTTTGTGATCACGCAAGAGAAATGCTGGAGTAAATAAGCCCAGTAAGAAAAACCCGAAAAGAATAATGACAGCACCGCCAATCCGACCGAGCCATTCTTGAACTGTGTAGGAAACATTTGAAAGCACCGTCTGTAAAAGAACGCCGACCAGCGAAAATACAAGGGAAAAGCCTAGCACAAAGAAAACGCTTGAGAAAAAAATACTCCAATCACGTGGGGGCTTGAGAGAGGTTGTATTTTGATTGATATTTTCCATATTATTTATTGAGCGAGTATTTTGTTTATCTCCGCGAGGTAGCGTGCCTTATCCCATCCATCGGGCGCTTTCAAGACTTGCTTGCCATTCTTCACAAAGACTTTTGTATGCTGGTAAGGAATACCGTATTGGACAGCCAGAGCTTTTTCATTACTATCAGTTTCGCTGTCTTTGTAACTAACGCGAATTCCAACTAACTTATCAGTGGTCAGCTCGTTGAATGCAGGATAGAGAGCGTTTACAACTTCTTCTTTGCAGATCGGGCACCAATTGGCGTAGAAATAAAGTAACACTAACTTGTCTGACGCAATCGCGGCGTCGTAATCCGCCTTATTGTAGTCAAGGAGCGGCGCTGATTTTCCGGCAAGCACTATGTTATTCGCCTTTATTATCTCTTTTTCTTTTGAAGTACTGGAAAAAAGAACGATGCCGCCAATAAGTGCTAAAACGATTACAATACCTACAATAAGTTTTTGATTCATAAAATTTATATCTTTTAATATCTTAAGTATATCACATGATATACTACTACTGTATGTTAAATTTCAAGCAAAAAGTTCTAAATGTGGTAAGAGGTATTCCAAGAGGAAGTACAATGACTTATAAAGAAGTAGCGAGGCGGGCAAAAAGTCCTTTGGCTTACCGCGCGGTGGGAAGTATTCTAGCAAAAAATTTTGATGTGAAAATACCTTGCCATCGAGTAATCAAGTCCGATGGAAGTCTAGGCGATTACAATCGCGGAATAAAAAACAAAATCAAACTTCTGCGCCAAGAGAGCGCGATAAAGTAATTAGAAACACTCAATGGCTTCAACCATCTGCTCCAGAACAATGTCATTTTCTCCAAAAGTAAAACTGCCTTTAACTAGTTCACCCTTAATTACTCTCGGCAGCCAAAAAATATCGTCCGGCCACATTTGAGAAAATGGCAAATTATCAACCAAAAACCAACTTGGATTCATTTCTTCGCTTTCTTGTGGCTCCTGCTCCCAATCCTCGCAAAAATAAACGTGTGTCAGTTGATTCCAAGAACTTTTATGTGGAAAAGTGAAATTAAGTTCGGCAATTTTTTTAAAATTTTTAACAATAACGCCTATCTCTTCTTTCGTCTCTCTCATGACTGCGTCCTCTATAGATTCGCTGTCATTTAATTTGCCACCAATGCCATTCCATCTGCCTGCGCCAAAGCTACGTTTTTTCATAGCAAGACAAATATGGCTAATCTCGTTATCCTTTTTCTTAATTAAGAATAGAAGTGTGGTGTTTTGCATTTGGTGCCTGGGAGAGGATTTGAACCTCCACGCCCTTGCGAGCACTACCACCTCAAGGTAGCGAGTATACCGTTTCTCCACCCAGGCTTTTAATACTCTTTTTGTTGTTCCTTCTCTACCACTAATGCTTTCTCTATTTTGATTCTTTTTCTGGACAAACAAACAACTTTCTGATTGTAGTACATTTTCTTTATTATTTCTAGTGCTTCTTTCTTAGCATATTTTAATTGAAAAAAAACATTCTTTTTTCTTCCAGTAATGTGCCCTTTAATATTAACTCTTTTCTCTATTTCCTCTTGAAGCCATAAAAGATGCTTTAAACTAGCTGAAGCAAATCCTAGATAAAACATGTGACTAGATTTCCAACGAGGATCCCAATATGAATAAAAACATCCATCGCCATCAAAACATCCCCGCAAAAAATCAAAAAAATATTTATCTGGTATCGCTAACTTGCCTATAGTTAATGATTTTCTTGGGGTCAATCCGATAGATAAAAGAAAGTTATAAAATACTCTATTCTTAAATTGAATCCTTAAACATTCGTCTCCTTTACTATTCCATTTATTTCCTATCTTAAAATCTACATTTAGGCATTTAGAAAAATTTAATAACTGTTCCCTATCCTTAGAAGTTAAATCAAACAACAGGCCATCACTCGATAAACAACCATCAGTAGTGATTAAACCAATTGCATATGCTAAATTGGGTCGCCATTTTGTATCTATTATTTTTTTTGGTTTTGGTCCCCTTTTTCCCATTCACATATTATATCACCTCAAGATAGTAGCGTCTACTAATTGAAAACAGGCAAAAAACCCACTTTTGTGGGATTTTGTTTGTTTTATGATTTTACTTCTTCTGCCACTTCTTCTTCAGCAACTGGAGTGGATGAACGCATTTTATTGCGAACGTCTTTAACCGCTTTGGTGCGAATATAATAGAGTTTTGACCTGCGGGCGCGGGATTTTTTGATTATTTCAATTTTATCTACCATTGGAGAATAAAGCGGGAAAATTCTTTCTACTCCGACACCGGAAGCAATTTTTCTGACCGTAAAAGTAGCCCCTATTTCCTTGCCATGTTTTCTCGCAAGCACCATCCCCTCAAAAGCCTGAGTGCGGAATTTACCTTTTTCATCCTGTATTTTAG
>MFUY01000001.1:11523-21125 GCA_001787035.1 Candidatus Nomurabacteria bacterium RIFCSPLOWO2_01_FULL_41_12 | reverse complement strand
CATTTCTATAGAATTTTTTGACTTTTCCAGAAATTCAGTCAAGGCTTCTTCAAAGCCTCTTTTTTTACTCCTAACTTGATAAATCATTTCCAACAACAAATTACCCGCTCCTTTGTAACGATCTAAAAATCCAGAGTGGAAAAATTTGTCTTCAGCAAGATTTTTGGTGAGAGGAGCAATACAACCTAGTCCTCCAGACGGAGAATAATCATAAGACGCACCAGCGCCTAGTATTATAAGTGGATAAGCCATGCAAGAATTATATACTTAAGAAAGTATTTTCACCACAGTAGCATGCTTCGCATTCTATGTTTACGTGGTCACAAGTTATTAAGTATAATTTTTCACTTCGCTCAAATTCTACGTAAGTACTTGCCGACCCCGGCTCGGCTATTTTTCTTCTGAAAAATTATGCCTGTGCCTTCACAAAATTTGTGACTACAAATAATTCTTCGTCACCACTCAGAATTTTCGCAGTCCGCCCCTCGTGGTTTTATCTACTGACAAAACATCACTGCGGTCGTCACAACACACTAAAAAAGCCCAGCAGTGGGCTTGTTTTAGGCGTTGTGACCCTAATTATACGAAATTGGAACCCATTAATAGAGAACATTAGTTATTTTATACATACAGCTAGAGGGGCTTGACGTTTTTAACAATAGATTTGAATTCCTGTTTGTCCTTGTGAAAAGTAAATATTGCCCAAGTATTTATTTCCTCTAGCCCTATTTCTTTTGCCTTTATTACCTTTTTAAGGTATTTATAAAACTCCTGATCTTTATCTAACAAGGCAGATTTACACATCTCAAAATCATCCCGAGTTAAGCTCCAATCTTCTAGCATTAGTACTTTTTCTATATCTTCTAATTTTCTACCTTGTTTTTTTAGTCCAATACAATAATTAATTACTATGTACTTTCTTTCTGAAGCACTTATCTTTGGGTTTAAAACAAAATCATATATAGATCTTAATAGGTGATATTGCTCATGTTTTACTAAATAATGCATTGGGTTAATTAGTAAGAAATTTTTCTTTTTAATTTCTTCAGAAAAACTAAACTGAGCTTCTTGGATTATATAAGTTCCAATAAAGTACAGTAAGAAAAGTGAGTCATTTAAATACTTATCCGTTACAATTATGTTTTTATTTAATTCGCTGGTTTTGTCTCCATACTTTTTTATATATTCTCTATCCATTTGCCCCTCGTTGTGTACTATAAGATTTCTTATTTTTATTAGTTTCTTTAATTCTTCCAGGTTTTTGTTAATTGAATCTAGATTCAAGCCCATATCTTTTTTTAAGACTTGAAGTTTCCTGTTTAATCCCTCCTCAATCAATAAAGATTCTATTTCTCTGTTTATTAGAAATTTCTGAGCTTCTTCTATATTTTCTATGTTTTCTAATTCCCCAAACTTAATAGACTGGTTTTCTAGTGATAATTTCTTTGGGTTTTTTTCGTAGTAAAAACTAAACAATTTTGAAAGTAGGATATCTAGTGTAGAAACCATCGACACTATTGTATTTTTTGAGAATAAATGCCCTTGTAATGGCTGGGTTTTAATAATGTTTTCGAACACTTTATGAACACCGCTTAATTCCTTTTTTGAAAATTTTATTTTCTTCTTATTTCCTTTTTTACCTTTTCCAATTTTATTTTTTAATATTTCCATTAAAGGGTTAATGTTCTCGTTGTCGTATTTTTGGGCGTGTTTACCTATTTCTTTAATTGATACTTCATGTAAAAAAATATTATTTTCGAAAATACTTTGCATTCTTCGAAATGGATCCACGTCTTTATTTTCTATCTTTTTACTGACTTTTTTGTTGCGGGTTTTGTTTTTTTTCATTTTACTTTTTGACTGAACCATCTTCACTTGTGACCCCACAGAGAATCGAACTCTGATTACCGGATTGAAAACCCGATGTCCTAACCGTTAGACGATGGGGCCAATTTCTTTTTTAACTCACTCTTTCCTTTTGCTGTTTTATAATATCTTTCAATCTTGAAAGCATCATATATGCTATCATAATCTTCTCTATATACTAGCACTAACGGCCTTCGATGTTTTGTTGATTTGACTTTACCTTTATTGTGATACCCTATCCTACCACCAACATCGGAAGTACATCCTATATAAAAATTATTATCTATGGAACTTTTTAATACATATACTATATGCATAAAGTGTCCTAACCGTTAGCCTCGCCCATAGGGCTACGGCCGAGGGAGGATAGGGCCAAAAATTTACTTCGTAAAAATATAATAACATTTTTAGGTTTAATTGCAAAAATTCTTATCCATAAATAAACACACCCCGAGAGCATTGCTTCGAGGCGCACGATGTCCCGACATAAAGTCGAGGATCCTCGATTTTGATAAATCAAAATCGGGACACACGATATTAAAATAAAAACGAAAGAGCTACTACTTTCCCCCGCCGGATAACTCACGGCGGGGTGCGCCGAACACTTACTATGGTCCCCCAGGACCCCAGCCACCAACACAGCCCCTCGGTTCAGCCCTCAGTGTCTTGCCCGCCACCTTGGACTTCACGCCACGGGGATTTTCCTTGTCTCTCCGGGTGTAATGATCCGCATCATCACGTAACGCCTCACGAGCCGCAACGTGATTCACTTCCGCAAGATCCTCCTGTTTCACGATTACCTCCTCATGAGCTCCACTGTCCGTCGCGAAGTTTCGCTGATCCCACTGATCCCATGGACGGGGCACCCCTTCTCCATCGTCGAAATCAACAATGAACACTGTGAGCACCGTGGCAAACCAGGCTCCCCTGGCGCCGACACGAACTGGGTGGGCGCGGGACGGAAGTCGGTCCCTTCGCACCCGTCCCGACAAACCGGAACGGTCAGACCCCCAGAAACCCTCACCCTGACAAGGGCTTTGCGGGCTTCCTCGCCGTATTCCCGTCTACACCTCTTACACTTCACTCTCGCCATCGCGTCGCCTCCTAAAAAATAGATTACAGCCTGAAAGCTAATCTGTCAAATATTAAACTAAAAATAGAAAGGGCCGACACTATAAAAGCTGTCGGTCCTTGATGGGGGCCGTAGGTGGAGGTGCAAGAAAAAGACGGTCTTCTGTAGGGATGGGAGGCGCTCATCATACACCTCTTTCCACACACAGAACTCATCTTTTTCTATCCAGCTATCGCCATACCCTAGCCCACGGTTCGTATTAATCTTCATATATAAATATATATTTGTCAATAAAATTAATCTATTAAAATTGTAAAAGCCAGCGAACATACTCCTTTCGGTGTTCATCTGGCTTTCTTTGGACGATATGTCCCCCTCTTTTTCGTGAGCCGTGAAGTCACGAGCATACGGTTATCTCCCCACAGTTTACGCATTTGTAGGAGTTCCCGATGGCTCGAATCGTAATTCCACCACAAGTCGGACATGGTGGTGGCTCGTCCCCGTTCCGCAGAAATCCAGCCCCTTTGGGAAGATCTTCCTGCTCGCGCGACGGTCGTTCCTGATGCACCTCTACTGCCTCAACAGCAGGAGGCGCAGGGGGCGTCTGTTCTGTTACTCGGTCGGGGACCTCAAGTCCAAGACCGTAGAGAGACTCCACGAGCACTCGCTGCGAGCTACCCATCGTACGGACGGTTCGTAGCCGACCATCCTCGATTCGTTTGTAGATGGTGCGCCGTGAAACTCTCAATAAATCCGCGGCCTGGTCTATCGAGACGCTGCGCCCGAGCCGGAATTCGCTTGATTCAGACATCTGTGTGGGCTCCTTCCAAGCCCGGAAGAACGTACCAAAATAGTTTACAACTTTGAATAAATTTGTCTATAGACTTTGTTTGTTATTCTAGTCTTTTGCAAAATACTAGAATAGTGTGTGAAAAAAATTACTGAAATAGAAAAAGCTGACGGAGGATCGAGCATAGAGCATCAAACCAAGAACGCCAGCCTTAGATTGCTCGCCACAGACAACAGAGGGTAAAAGAGTCTCCGGTATGAACGGAGGGGAGGCGGCGAACCCCCCGCAAGACCCATTTTTCCGCTTCCTGTCGTCCGTGGCGAACTTTGTTGGAGAGAGGTCGCAAAGCGACCTTCTATCTCTGAACTTAAAAGAACTTGGTGCCGTGGGCTAGGCATCTCGTATTCACCGCCAAACGCTTACGTGAATACAAGAGGAGTTTGGCCAAGAACTCGTAAACATATGGCAGAGACTTGGCAGTCTGGCCATACCCCAACCCACGGCATATTCATTTTTATATATAAATTTAGATTTGTCAATAAATTTTGCTATAATAATCCAATGCTAAAAATACCAAAGAAGGTTCCTGAAAAAGGCTTTTACTATCATTACAAGCATGACCAGAGCGGGGCAATAAATAATTATGCCTATGAAGTAGTAGGTGTAGGATACCATACGGAAGAAAATGGAAAATATTTTGTAGTTTATAGACCACTTTATGAATCATTTGTTTATAAAATGGGCAAACTTTTTGACCTGCGACCGATACAAATGTTTATGGAAAATATAAATAAAGATAGCCAGACACTCCCCCGCTTTGAAAAAATCACAGATATAAAAATAATTGCGGAACTTGAAGAAATAAAAAAGAAAATGTATTCGTGATATGAACAAAAACCAACAACTGCAAAACCTCAATAAAAAATGGACGGAAGAATGCCAATGCGAATTGAAGAAAACAGCGACGCAGGCTGTGCCGGGAGACGGCGATGCGGAAGCAGATATTGTTTTTATCGGCGAAGCACCTGGGCGCTCCGAAGACATACAAGGCCGACCATTTGTCGGCGCTGCTGGGAAATTCTTGGACGAAATGCTCGCTTTGATAAATCTTAAAAGAGAAGAAGTGTACATCACCAACATAGTGAAATACCGCCCGCCGAATAACCGCGACCCTCTTCCAGAAGAAAAGGCTGCTTGCCGAGAGTGGCTTTTGGAAGAGCTTAAAATAATTTCCCCCAAGCTCATAATTTTCCTGGGCCGCCACGCGATGAACAATTTCTTTCCGGCTCTTTCAATCTCGCAAGCTCATGGAAAGTTATTGATTAAACCTTTTAAGAATATCTCCACTAAATATTTCTTCCCTCTTTACCATCCAGCGGCGGCTCTATATGACGGCTCCATGCGGGAAGTTTTGAAAGAAGATTTTAAAAAAATTCCGAAGGTTTTGAAAGAAATTGAAAAGCGCGGAGCTTAATGTTAATCTTTGAATATGAGTGATAAAATCAAAATAATAATCCTAGCGGGAGGCAAAGGCGAGAGAATGCAGTCTAGTGAGCCAAAAGCTCTTGCAGTATTTAAAGGAAAAACTTTTTTGCAACATATCCTTAATACTATTTTAAGTTTGCACTTGCCAAATAAACCAATAATTGTCATTGGTCATAAAAAGGAAAGAATAAAAGAAGTACTGGGTAATGATCATGAATATGTCGAGCAAAAACAACAACTTGGCACTGGACACGCTGTGAAGTCCGCTCAAAATGCTATCCATCCAAATCATAAAATAATACTTGTTCTTTCGGCCGACCAGCCACTCATTTCTCAAGAAACAATTGAACACATAATTTCAAAACACATAGAAAAAAATCCAAGCATAACGATAGGAACAGTAGTCGTTCCTGATTTTAGTGAATGGAGAAATGGAATGGAACATTTTGGTAGAATAATTCGCGGAACTGACGGACTGATTAAAAAAATTGTTGAATTTAAAGACGCAACAGATGAAGAGAAGAAAATCAAAGAATTAAACCCCGCATTGTATGCATTTGATTCAGAGTGGCTTTTAAATAATATTGATAAAATCAAAAATGAGAATGCGAAAAAAGAATTTTATTTAACCGACCTTATCAAAATAGCTTGTAATCAAAATAGGAAAATAGAAACAGTACCGATAGTAAATATTATTGAAGGACTTCAGCCTAATACAAAAGAAGAACTTGATATATTAGAAAGACTTACAGTATAATAGGACACTATGAATAATCCATTTGAAAATGCGAAAAAACAGTTAGACCTGGCGGCAAGCATTGCGCAATTTGATCCGAATTTTATTGAAAGATTAAAATTTCCGGATCGTTACGTGGAAGTGAGCATCCCGGTAATGATGGACAATGGCGAACAGGAAATATTCACGGGCTTTCGCAGTCAACACAACAATGCTCTCGGGCCTTATAAAGGCGGAACCAGGTATTTTGAACAAGTTAATTTGGATGAAATTCGGGCTTTAAGCTTCTGGATGACTTTCAAAAATGCTGTGGTCAATATTCCTTTTGGCGGAGGCAAGGGCGGCATTATTTTTAATCCCAAAAAAGTAAGTAAGGCGGAATTGGAACGTATTACTCGCGGCTATATACAGAAAATTTTTCATCTCATTGGACCAGAGATTGATTGCCCAGGACCCGATGTTGGTGCTGGTTCCGAAATTATGGATTGGATAATGGATGAATACAGTCGTTTGAGCGGTAAGAAACAATTAGCTGCTTCCACCGGCAAAACACTTCCAAACGGTGGAAGTAACGGCCGAGAAGAAGCTACCGGATTTGGCGGAGGGGTAATTTTGCGGGAAGTTCTTTCAAAAAATCTTATCTCGAGCGAAAGAAAAACCATAGCCATTCAAGGCTTTGGCAATGTTGGCTCATATCTCGCAGAATCGGTTCGCGAACTGGGTTGGAAAATTGTAGCTTTATCGGACAGTAAGGGTGGAATTTACAATGAGAATGGGATTGATTTAACGAAGGCAGAAACACATAAAAAGAAAACTGGTGCCTTGCGAGGTTTACCAGATTCAAAAGATATCAGCAATGAAGAACTTTTGGAATTAGACATAGATGTTTTGGTGCCAGCGGCACTGGAAAATGTTTTCACGGCTCTTAATGCCCCTAAAGTCAAAGCCAAAATGATTTTTGAAATGGCTAATGGCCCGACTACGCCGGAGGCTGATGAAATTTTTAATAAAAATAATAAAATTGTTATTCCGGATATTCTTGCTAATAGTGGCGGAGTAGCGACAAGTTATTTTGAGTGGTATCAAAATATTCATAATGAAAAATGGACGACCGGGGAGGTGCTAGACAAGCTTCATAAATTAATGTCCCAAGCTTTCGCTGATGTTTATTCTATTCAGCAAAAATACAAAACGACATTCCGCAAGGCGGCATATATCCTGGCACTTGAGAGAATTAAAGAAAAAATGCTATAAATGTTAATAGACTTCTTGGGCGGCTAGCTCAGTTGGTAGAGCGTGTTTTTGACGTAAACAAGGCCATAGGTTCGATTCCTATGCCGCCCACATGAAAATTTTAAGCATTGAAACATCTTGCGACGATACAGCTATTACTATCTTTGAAGCAAAAGGAGGCATGCAGAATGCCGTTTTTAGAGTTTTAGCCAATAACTCAAACTCGCAAATAAAAATACATGTTCCTTTTGGTGGCGTTTACCCAATGCTGGCAAAAAGAGAACATAAGAAAAACTTGCCGATTATTTTAGAAGCAAGTTTAAAACAAGCTAAATTAGAAAAAACAAAAAAACCCGTGAATGCTATTTGTGTAACTTATGGTCCGGGTCTTGAAATGTGTCTCTGGGAAGGTATTTTGTTTGCGCAAGATTTAGCAAAAAAATGGGGTGTGCCATTGATACCGGTAAATCATATGGAAGGGCATATTCTTTCTGTCTTTGGCAAAGAAAAAGGAACTTTCAAAATACAAAAATTAAAAACTCCTATTCTCTCCTTACTCGTCTCTGGCGGACATACACAGCTTGTACTCGTAAAAGATAAAAAAATGTCCGCCAGAGGCGGATCCGCCTTGGGCGGAGATTATGAAATCATTGGGGAAACATTGGATGACGCGGTCGGAGAAGCCTTTGACAAAGTCGCCCGCATGCTCGATCTACCCTACCCCGGCGGACCGGAGATTTCCCGACTGGCGGAAACCGTGCAAAAATCCCGTTTCACTTTACCAAGACCGATGATTTATTCCAATAATTTCAACTTTTCGTTTTCCGGACTTAAAACCTCTGTTTTGTACCTAACCAAGAAACTGGGAAAAATTAACAAGCAAATCAAAGCTGAAATTGCTTTGGAATTTCAAAAAGCGGCAATAGAATGTCTGGTTTACAAAACGCGAAAGGCTATTGAAAAATATAAAATAAAAACTCTTATAGTGGCTGGTGGGGTCGCTGCAAATAAGCATTTAAAAAACGAGATGAAGAAAATTACCAATAAAAAAATCAAACTATTATTCCCTGCCAAAGAACTGGTGGGAGACAACTCCATAATGATCGGCATCGCCGGATATCTGAATTATATAAAAAACAAAAAGAAAGTTTCTAAATTGGGCAGCATAAAAGCAACTGGTAATCTGCGTCTTTAATTTACAAATTACATATATCAGCAATAGCGTAAATATGTAAGTACGATTTAAATTGAAAACACACCGTATTGCAAAGCAATCGGTGTGCGCTTGTGGCCTCCGTGCTATCTAAAGCATTGCACGGAGGCCCAGATATTGAAGAACTAATAAAGCACCGCCGAGAGCATCCACGGTGCTCTGCCGTGGCTAAACATTCGGAAATCCCTCTCCCACTCTTCCTTTCGATCATTCCACCGGAGTAGGAGCGACATGGGGGCACCGCCGGCGATCAGGACCGTTCCGTCGAAATGGATGGACGGGGGGTATCCTTTGGCAATCTTTTCCTTCCAGACCTCTGGGATCCGATGTTTGTTCCGCCAGAACATCTGGTGGATCCTGGCATCGAGACGGACGGTGCCAATGGTTTCTTGCTCCTTCAGCCGTACGAGATTCTCTTCGCCGCTGATGGGATCATTCCCATCGACGGCACGGAGGTAGGACACGAGCTTGATCTCGCTCGGATCGATCTCGGTAAGAGCGAGGCTGCGTTCGTCTTCCTCCCTGATGCTCCAAACATTGGAGGGATAGGTAGACGGATCGTATGGCTGGCTCCGATTGATCGGGAGCCTCGTGAGCTCCCCGAAGAAAACCTGTCTGCCGCTCTTGACGAAAGCAGTGGACAGATCCCCCTTCATCGAGTCATCCATGAACCTTGCGGCCTCGAACTGCGAGACCGTTTCCCAATCCACGTTGCAGCCGATGGCAGCCACCACCGCCTGTGTCTGGAATGTGGTTGCCCTTTCCTTCTGGCTTCTCATAACTTCTCCTTTAAGCGCTGACCCTTCCCGCACTTGCTGGGAGGGCTGACGCATGTGCACTTCCAATATCTTTATACACTTATTTATTTTTTTGTCAAGTACATCGAAGTGATAGTTTTCATGATATTATTTGAGCATGCAGGAAAAACTGCCAGAAAAACTACTAAATCCCTACGACCCTAAAAATACGGAAGAAAGAATCTACAAGCTCTGGGAGGAGAGCGGTTTTTTTAACCCGGATACATGTGTAGAAAAAGGTATAACAAAGGCTGATGCAGAACCTTTTACATTGATCATGCCGCCGCCAAATGCCAATGCCCCGCTCCATGTTGGGCATGCTTTAGGACTAACTATTGAAGATATCTTAATTCGTTATTACCGTATGAACGGAAAACGGTCTCTTTATTTACCGGGAACGGACCATGCGG
>MFUY01000001.1:8412-11508 GCA_001787035.1 Candidatus Nomurabacteria bacterium RIFCSPLOWO2_01_FULL_41_12 | reverse complement strand
TAGTATTTGAAAAAAAACTTGAAAAAGAAGGCCGAAGCCGTTTTAAAATGGAGCGCGAAGAATTTTATAAAGAAGTTTGGAACTTTGTTCAGGCAAACAAACATATAACCGAAGAAGGCATCAAGCGTCTTGGGGTGTCGTGCGATTGGTCAAGAAATATTTTTACGCTTGATCCGCGTATTGTTGAAATTGTTTATGAGACCTTTGAACAAATGTATAGGGACGGCTTAATTTATCGCGGTAACCGTATTTCAAACTGGTGTGTGAAGCATCAAACTAGCCTCTCTGACCTAGAAACTAAGTATGAAGAACGGGCTGATAATTTTTACTATTTCAAATATGGACCCTTCGTTATAGGTACAGCCCGTCCAGAAACCAAATTTGGCGACAAGTATGTGGTTATGCACCCAAAAGATGCCAGATACAAACAGTACAATCATGGTGATAAACTTGAACTTGAATGGATAAACGGCCCGGTTACAGCTACCGTTATTAAAGATGAAGCAGTTGATATGGAATTCGGTACTGGTGTAATGACCATTACCCCGGCACATGACCCGATAGATTTTGAAATCGCCCAAAGACACAAGCTTGACATCGAACAAGTTATCGACAAATACGGAAAACTGCTCCCTGTGGCGGGCGAGTTTGCCGGCATGAAAATAACCGAAGCAAGACTAAAGATCGTAGAAAAATTAAAGAGTAAAGGGCTACTGGAAAAAATTGATGAAAACTATAAGCACAACATTCAGCTTTGCTATAAATGCGGAAGTGTAATCGAGCCGTTAATCATTCCGCAATGGTATGTGGCTATGACTAAAACCATGTCGAATGTTGGACAAAGTTTACGGGACGTGGCAATAAATGCTATAAAGAACAAAGAAATAAAAATAATTCCCGATCATTTTGAAAAAATATTTATGCATTGGATGGAAAATTTACGCGACTGGCCGATAAGCCGCCAGATTGCCTGGGGTATTCGAATCCCGGTGTGGTATAAAAACGAAGAAATTCGGGTAGGTAAAGAGTCGCCAGGCGAGGGCTGGGTGCAGGATCCCGATACTTTTGATACATGGTTTTCTTCGGGCCAATGGCCATATGCTACTTTAATGGCAAATGGCAAGAAAGATTTTGAAACTTACTATCCGACTCAAGTCATGGAAACCGGCTGGGATATTTTATTCTTTTGGGTAGCTCGCATGATAATTTTTGGTTACTACAAGACCGGAAAAAGACCGTTTGAAACCGTTTATTTGCACGGTTTAGTTCGCGATAAAGAAAAACAGAAAATGAGCAAGTCCAAGGGCAATGTTGTTGACCCTCTTGGTGTAATTGACACTTACGGAACTGACGCTTTGCGTTTCGCTTTGATTTTTTCAACCGCTGCTGGGAACGATATTCCTTTGGCCGAAGATAAAATAAAAGGTATGAAACATTTTGCCAACAAACTTTGGAATATTGCGCGATTTATTATTTCAAATTCCAAAACAATACATGATTTTACCAAAGAAGATTGGAAATTAAAATACGACCAAGAATTTTTTGAGATTATTGACATAGGAGGAGTAATTAAAAGAGTTACTGAAAATATAGAAAGCTTCAAATTACACGAAGCAGCGCAGGAAATTTATGAAATTACCTGGCGTAAATTTGCTGATGAATTTGTTGAGGAAAGCAAAAAAGACTTAGAAAACCCCGAGGCAAGCGAGTCCAAACAGAAACAGCTCCAATATGTATTCCAAAATATCCTCATAATGTTGCACCCATTTATGCCATTCGTTACTGAAGAAATCTATCAAGAAATGTATCCTGGGAAATTACTAATGATAGAACCTTGGCCTGCCCGAAATGCTACGCACAACGTTGCAGGCGGGTCGAAACATAAATGACTGGCGACCCTAAAATTTTAGGTTTGGCTTTTCTGGGAGGCATCATCCCCTCTCTCCTGTGGCTGTGGTTCTGGCTCCGGGAAGACAGGAAGAACCCCGAGCCGAAAGGGCTTCTCGCGATAATCTTCATCATGGGCATAATAGGAGTAATTTTTGTCCTGCCAATCCAAAAATTTATCCAAGCCCAGGTGGACTCCCATGAATGGGAGATCATCCTATGGGCAAGCACGGAAGAAATAATTAAATACTTTGCCGTACTGGCAGTGCTTTATAAGACAAAACACGCTAATGAGCCCATAGACTGGCCGATTTACCTGATTACCGCGGCGCTTGGTTTTGCTGCCCTGGAAAACGCCCTATTTTTGGTAAAACCATTATCTATGGGTGAAAATACGATAAGCTTGCTTACTGGAGAGCTAAGGTTTCTGGGTTCTACCCTTCTCCATACTGTTGCAAGCGGAATTCTGGGTATTGCGCTTGGAATCTCTATGTATATGGAAAAATTTAGCAGGCAAACCTATCTCGTGGCCGGCCTTGTGTTTGCTATTGCCTTGCATAGTGTCTTTAATTTTTTTATAATAAGGAATAGCGGAAATGATGTTTTGAAGGTGTTTGGTTTCCTCTGGGTCGCTGCTATTATTGTTATGTTACTTTTTGAAAAAGTGAGAAGAATGAATTAACATTATTAATTTAATTTATAATAAAATGGATAAAAAAAGAAATTTTTGGGAGAGGTTGACCGGGAGCGTCCGTATGGAGGAAGAACCTGAGGAGTTGCGAAGAGATATAATGAGGGGGCATAAAGGAAATGGAAAAGATCAAAAGAGTGGCAACCATTGGATTGAGGAGGAAAATGAAGAAGCGGAGTTAGCCGTTGATATTTACCATACCCCTACAGATATGATTATCCAAACGATGGTAGCCGGAGTTAAGCCGGAAGATTTGGAAATAGCAATCGCCAGAGATATGGTCACCATAAGGGGCACGCGCGAAGAGTCTCGTACAGTGGAAGAAGATAATTATTTCAGCAAAGAGCTTTACTGGGGTAAATTTTCCCGCACTATATCGCTTCCCCATGAAATAGAGCCGGAAGATGTTGAGGCAACAGAAAAACACGGCCTTCTGACTATCAGGATTAAAAAAGTGGATAAAGAAAAGAAAAATAACGTCAAAGTCAGGTCTCTCTAACCTTCTTTTATATCGACTT
>MFUY01000001.1:1842-8404 GCA_001787035.1 Candidatus Nomurabacteria bacterium RIFCSPLOWO2_01_FULL_41_12 | reverse complement strand
CCTGTACCCGCCATAAATGAGACTATCAATCCCCATGCCAAAGGTCCGACAAGCGTTGAGGCGCGTTCGGCTAAAGTATAAAAACTAAAACCGAAATTCATCTTTTCTTTAGGGCATAAAGCTGTCATTGCTGCTCGCGCTACTGCCCACGTCGCGCCATACATAAAACCCATCAAAATCGTAAAAACGATAAAAAGTTTGAAATTTGATATTAGACCAAGAGCTGGAAAGATAAAGACCCAGCTCCCTAAAACAACGAGCAAGGTCTTTTTTAGCCCGATTTTATCTGCCACCAGGCCCGTAGAAAAAGCACCGATAGCGGAAGTCGCCAATATACCTAAAAGGATTATTGATTTTGTCTTATCCGGAACTGCAAAAACCTTTTCCAGGTAAATCGGGAAATTGGTTGCAGCAGTTATAATTGCATCGTTAAAAAAGAAAAAAGACAAAAGAAATAACCCTAAATTAGGCACTTTAATAAGTTCTTTGAATTGGTTCCAGTAATTGCCATATTCTTCTTTAAAATTAACTTTATAATCAGGATTATCTCGCTTTGGTAATTTGAAAAATAGTAGCATGGGCAGAGCCAGAATAAAAAATATAATGGTCGCGGGCAGAAAACTCTGAGCCCGGCCAGCTTCTCCCACTAAATACACCGCGCCGGTTGTAAGTGGCAAGGTTATTGCCAGCCCAGTAATTTGCCCAAGCCAATTCCCCGTCTGGCCTATGCCTGATATTCTTCCCCATTTTTCTCTCGGGGCAATAAAAGCTAAAAGCGCATTATAAAAAACAAAAGAGAATTGATAAAAATAATTAGCAAGAAGAAAAAACAATACGGCTAAAAACACTTTAGTAGATAAAAACAGAGTTACAAATGAGGCGCTAAGGAAAAAGAAAAAAGTAAGGACCGTGATTTTATTAAGGTAATTTTGCTGTTTGCCATTTTTATCCGCAATGCTCCCTAAAATGGGCGCTGTAAATAAAAGTAAAAGTGACCCAACCGCAAAAATCATATTATACCAAAAGTCGGCCACGCCTTTATCAACGACAAGCCATTGGGAAAAATATAAAAAAAAGACGATAGAAACTATTGAATTAGCGAAGTCATACAGAGTCCAGAGAAAAATATTTTTCTTATTCATCCCGTTAGAGATTTCCATAAATAACTATCCATGGTTAATTTATAATATGAAACTTGTATTATACAATCTCTAACGGGATTCATGTGTGCTTGGGGGCAGAATCGCACTGCCGACCCTTCCCTCTTCAGGGGAATGCTCTACTGACTGAGCTACCCAAGCAATTTTTAATTTTGAAATTTTTTCAATAAATCACCGATGGAACCCTCGCTATTTAGCTTTTGTTGGGTATCAGAAATTGAACTATAAATGTCTATTACTTGAGTCAAATACGGCTGGATAAAGTAATAAGCGCCCACGGCGGAACCGATAATAAACGCCCAGTAAACAAACCTAATAATGCTGGAAATACGCTGGCTCCTGCGCATAGAACGCAGTATTTTATTATTTTCTTCGGCAAGCTCCGAGGTCCGCTCTAAAAGCTTTCGTGTTTCCGGATCCATAAATATAACTTAGCACAATATTTAAAAATTGTATACTTTAACCTATTTTTGCTTTGGCTTTTGTCGCTTCCTTGTCTGCTCTCTCTCTTTCATCTGCTTCTGTAAGTAATTCTTCCGCAGTCTTTATCTCACCTCTTTTTAAAACTGAGTATCCCATAGAAGCTGTAATTGGAAATTTAGTTTTAGTACCATCTTTCTCTTCAATTTCAATAAACAAACTATCATTTACTTGGGACTTAATTTCTGCAAAGCGGTTTGCTAAATCTGCATTGTCAGTGTCAATTGGCATTAATATTGTAAATTCATCACCGCCGGCCGGTCGAAATAAAATATCTTTTCTGTTCATAACTTTTCGAAGACGGTCAGCAAGCGCTACCAAAGCCCTGTCACCAATGGCATGATTGTAACGATCATTTAAAAATTTTAAACCATTCATATCAAGAGCAATAACCATGACATAATGCAAGGGGTTATGGCGCTTTTCTTTATCAAAACTTAGTTCTTTTATTAATCCTTCTAATTTTGGTATTAAGTGAATACGATCAAAAAGGCCGGTAGTAACATCTATCCCGTGCAATCTTCTAAAGCTTGCTAATTCCTGACTGTTTAATATAAGCCTAGAAAGTAATTCATTGAACCGTTCCTGTGTAAGCTCCCCGTGCTTTAATGCGCCGGTTAAATCAGTCGCATAGAGTTCTCCGCCAGAATCAATTAAATCACTAAAAGATCTAAATTTATTATGTTTTTGTTCAATTCCTACTCCATTTATATCACCTGGTTGTTCTCCTGTCATGTGAAGATGATAACATAAAAATACCCCGAAAACCAATTTCAAATATGTCTTTTGTGTGTTAAATTATATGAATAGTCCTCGTAGTTAAACGGATATAACGACTCCGTCCTAAGGAGTAATTGTAGGTTCAATTCCTGCCGAGGACACAATTAAAGGCCTAATAATTGGACTATTTTGGGCTTATTGAAGCCCACAATGAGCTCATCGCCGATGATGATAACCGGCACGCCCATTTGTCCACTTTTTTCTATCATTTCTTTCCTTTTTTCCATATCACCGGCTACATTATGTTCCGTATAAGTAATATTGTTCGCCTTAAAAAAATCTTTTGCCATGTGGCAAAAGTGGCAGGACGGGGTTGAATAGATTGTTACATTCTGCTTTATATCTGGCATGAAAATTCAAAAATTATTTATTAATATCTCTATTATATCATACTTGCCCCAAAGACAAAACAGCGATATATTTCTCTATATGCGGGATTAGTTTAGTGGCAGAACGAGTCCTTCCCAAGGATTAGACGGGGTTTCGATTACCCCATCCCGCACAAATTATTTTTTCCAAAAAAACAACCAAGACCAAAACCCGGAAGGCCCTGGCGGTTTTGTTTCTTTTTTCCTCTGGTCTTCCACTACCACGATCAAGCCCTCGCCTTCTTTCGCCAAGCCAAATTTTTCGCGAATGCTTTCTTCTACCCCGCTCTCGGTCTTGAGCTTGGCAATCTCTGATGAAAGCTTTTCTTTTCTCTCCTCCAGTTCCGCTATTTTATTTTCCGCTACCTTCCTATTTTGCCTAGTTATTTCCATTTTACCCATAAAACCAATGACTCCCCAGGCAAAAAATAAAACTAAAACGCCCAAAATGGCCAAAACAGGCTTTGAATGCATAATGTTTCGGAATCCTCTTTTTTTTTGAAAATTTCTCATATTATGATACTATCAGTATATGCTTTTCAACAAAAAACATCAAAAAAGAATACAAGTGATTTGGGCAGTCGTTAGCGTGCTAATCATTGTCAGCATGATTTTATTATATTCTCCTATATTTACCTTGCAATAAATCAATTCTCTCCGCTTTTCATCATCTTCAGAAATACATCTTGCGGAATGTTTACCCTCCCCCGCTCTTTCATTTTCTTCTTGCCCTTCTTTTGTTTCTCGCGTAATTTCATTTTACGGGTAATATCGCCTCCATACATGTGCGCGGTAACATCCTTTTTCATGCCACTTAGGGTACGGGACGAAATGATGCGTCCGAGAGCTTTGCCTTGGATTTTCAAAGTAAACATTTGCCGAGGCAAAAGTTTTTCCAATTTTTCTACTGATTTTTGCGCCTCTTCTTCCACTCTTTTTTTAGAAATAACTTTAGAAAAGGCTGGTACTACCTCATCGGCAACCAGTATATCAAGTCGAGTCACTTGTGCTTCGCGCATTTCAGCTATTTCATAAGATATAGAACCGTATCCGGAAGAAGTGCTTTTCAGTTCGTCAAAAAAATTGCGCATCAGCTCACGAAGAGGAAGCTTGACGGAAACGGACGAACGGTTGTCCCCGAAATTATCCGTCTCTCCCACCTCTCCCTCATGGTCAAATAAGAGCTGCATGACGTTGCCTAAATATTTGCCCGGAGTGATTATCTTTACCGCTACCCATGGCTCATGCACAGATTCAATATTACTATCATCCGGAAAAAAATAAGGAGAATACACCCGCACACTTTTTCTCTGATCGTTTTTTAAACGCGCCTCTGGCGCAATCAGAGAATTAGTGTGCGGGTAAATTTTCTCGTTTCCGCTATTTTTTAATACTACTTCATAAGTAATAGAAGGAGTGGTAATTACTAAATTTAAATTAAATTCTCTCTTGAGCCTTTCAGTAATAATTTCTAAGTGAAGCATCCCTAAAAAACCACAGCGGAAACCGCGGCCGAGTAACCCTGAAGACTCTTCTTCGTAAGAAAAAGCGGAGTCTGAAAGTTTTAATTTACCCAGAGACGCTTTAAGCTCTGTAAAATCATCAGCTTCTTCTGGGAAAACCGAGGCCCAAACCACGGGCATCGGCTGCATATAGCCCTCTAGCGCTGGTAATGGATTTTTTAACATAGTAACGGTGTCTCCGACAGAAGCAATACCCGGCTTCTTGATGCCCGTTACAATATAACCTATGTCGCCGGAAGACAGAAGTTCGCGCGGTGTTTCCTCGGGTGAGAAAGTACCGACTTCCAGAGAAGAAAATTTTTCACCAGAAATTGCAAATAGCAGACTGTCCCCCTTTCTTACCTCTCCGTCTAAAATACGTACAAAGACAATTACCCCTTTATGATTTGAATATTTGAAATCAAAAACAAGCGCGCGCAAGATAGGGATATCCGATGTCCGAGGGGACATCGGATATCCAAGTTCGGTTGGCATAGGCACCCATTTTATCACTTTTTTGAGTAAATCCCCTACTCCTTCACCGGTGCGGCCTGAAACTAAAAGTATTTCCTCAGAACTGCATTTGAGCAGTTGCATCACTTCCTCTCGCACTTCAGACACCCGGGCAAGCGGTGAATCAATTTTAGAAAGCACCGGAATAATTTTCAACCCTCCCTCGCGCGCCATAGCAAGCGTGGTAAGCGTCTGCGCCTGGACCCCTTGTGTTGAGTCAACTAATAAAATAGAACCCTCTACAGCCTTTAGGGCGCGAGAAACCTCATAAGAGAAATCTATATGCCCCGGGGTGTCAATCAAATTTAGAATATATTTTTGCCCGTCTACTGTGTGCTCCATCCGCACGGGCTGCATCTTGATGGTAATCCCCCGTTCCCGTTCAAGCTCCATAGAGTCCAACACCTGGTCACGCATTTTGCGTGTTTCTATGGTGTGAGTAATTTCAAGCATTCTGTCCGCCAGGGTGCTCTTGCCGTGGTCAATATGCGCGATGATGCTGAAATTTCTTATGTTTTCCAATTTCATAAAAATCCGCCAGTTTGATGATTCCAAAGATCAGCGTAAAAGCCGTTTAATTTCAAAAGCTCTTGGTGCGTGCCCTCTTCAACGATTTGCCCTTTATCTAAGACAATAATCCTGTCCATTTTCTGCACGGTAGAAAGCCGGTGAGCAATCACTATAGTAGTTTTTCCTTTCATAAGCTCGCTGAAAGCGCTTTGGATATAAGATTCACTAACACTATCCAGTGAGCTCGTGGCCTCATCAAGCACAAGTATCGGGGAATCTTTCAGCATGGCGCGGGCGATAGCCACTCTCTGGCGCTCTCCGCCGGAGAGTTTGACTCCCCGCTCTCCGACCAATGTGTCATAGCTATGTTTTAAATTTAAAATAAATTCATGGGCATGGGCTTTTTTAGCAACAGCAACAATTTCTTCATCAGTGGCATTTGGCTTGCCATAACTAATATTCTCCTTAATAGGCCGGTGAAAAAGTATTGGTTCTTGAGGAACGTATGATATTACGCTTCGTAAATCATCTTGAGTTACATTTCTAATATCTTGACCATCAACAGCAATTACTCCCGTTGTAATATCATTGGACCGTAAAAGAAGTTTTGTAATAGTAGATTTGCCTGCACCGGAATGACCAACAATACCTACTCGCTCACCGGGTTTGATGTCAAGATTAAAATCAGAAAAAATTTTGTGACCTAGATTATATTTAAAGAAAACATTTTTAAAAACAATATGACCATCACGTATTTTAAGTTTTTCAGGATTTTTGGGGTCCAAAATATCGGGTATAATCTCAAAAATATCAACCATTTCTTTCATGTCAGCAATAGATTTCATAAATCTGGTAAATGCATTTCCGAAGTCCCATAAATTATTGGCTACAACCACCATATATGTCTCAACCAGTACCACGGTTCCAATAGATATCTTGCTCTGCAGCCAAAGCATAATCATGAGATAAAGGGTTATACTTTGAACACAAATTATGAGAAGATGTTGAATGAGATCTATCTTGCCCCCCATAAACCAAGCTTTTTTACTTCTTTTGGCTCCTTCGTCGGTATATTTACTAAAAGAATCTATTTCCTTTCTTCGGGACGAGAAAAATTTTACTGCCAAGATATTTGAAAATACATCGGCAAGCCGTCCGCTTATCCTGGAATCCTGCTCAGCTTCAGAGAGATCATATGAAATTTTCTTTTTTATAAAGAGAGAGATAATGCTTATATGTACAATGATCC
>MFUY01000001.1:0-1821 GCA_001787035.1 Candidatus Nomurabacteria bacterium RIFCSPLOWO2_01_FULL_41_12 | reverse complement strand
TCAAATCCCCCGACAAAACGCCGAGCTTTAGTCACCAAGCTTCCGGCAAAAGTATTGGCAAAAAAAGTCTGAGAATTTTGTTCTATCTTCTGAAATGCAAAGTCGCGAAGTCCGCGAATAACATTAATTTCAAATTGAAAAATGGTAAATTTAATAATTCTGGCAATAATAAATACGAAAATATGTATTCCTATGATGATAAAAAGCAATCGGAAAATGTCGTCGGATACTGCTGTAGGTTCTAGTGCCCCATTTACGAATAAATCAATAATTTTTTTAAAATAGAGTGGTACTACAATTTGGTCAAGGAATATTCTAAAAGTGAAAACCACCACAATGCAATAGAAAATCCACTTGTGCTTGCGCATTTCTGGCCACACATATTTTAATATTTTCGAAAAAAGAGAAAACATCACGCTATTCTAGCAGAAAAAACCCGTATTTCAAAGCCCTTCCTGGGAAGTGGGTTCAGCCCCGACGTTCTCTGAAGTCGAGGTCCCGACCTCCGGTTTTACCGGAGCGTCGGGAGTGCTGGGTTCGGGTTCGGACGGAGTTGGTTCCAGCTCGGATACAGGTTCTGGGGCTGGTTCGGTTTGTGATGAACTTGTTGAAGATGTTGCATCTGGAGTTGGCTCTAGAGCAGTTTCCGAAATTGTTGATTCAGTTGATGGAAGAATTATTCCATTTTTTTCCAATAATTCTTTGAATTGTGTTTTACTCATGCATATCTCCTCAAGGCAAAATTCTTTGGCTGTCAATTTTTCTGTAATAATATTCGCCACCCTCATCACCCCTTTCTCAAACACAATCTCAAAAGCATTTTTGAACATGGAAAGGATGGAGTCAAAGAAAGAGTTATTGGTTTTAGTACCATCTTCACTTACTTGGACATCGGATGTCCAAGTACCAAGCCCGGGAGCCCACGACTCTTGGTCGTTTATGGTTAACGTTGCGAATCGCGGGTCATGCCAGGACACATTCACCAAAACGACGATGATGCCGCACTTGGCATCGGCAGGAGCTCCTTCGGGACATGACATTATGGCGGAGTCCTCTGTCAGGTTCTGCATCGCTTTGCCGACAACCGCACCAGGCTCAGTCGCTTTCATGCCCACGCCCGGTATGTTGGAGGTCGTAATCGGGTCACCTCGCTTTATCTCGCCGTTGATGAGTGAGACCTTAACCGGCACGCGACCGGATAGCGCAAGCGGCTTGCTTCCCGAGTCATTTTTACCGATGAGCAGGCCCGGGTCGGTTGAGATGATTCCAGCAACCGCCGGATCATAGGGTTTTGATGATTTAACTACCTTTTCATCGCCATTGGGATCTATTGATACAATGTCCTGCATCTTTACATCACTGGCCGCGGACACCCATTCTGCCAAGTCGGAACCAGTAGCGCTCCCTGCTTCTTTGGTATATTCATAGACGATGACGATGCCGGGGGCGCCGGCGCCTCCAGCACGGGCAGCAACGTTCTGGGTCGCCGACGAGCCACCCCCGCCGCCGCCATAGTTAGTAGCAGCGATCCCTGCTACGTCTGAACTGCCCTTGCCCCCGCCCCCGAAATAAGAAGATCCTCCTTCTCCACCGCTCGCATACGACGGTTCCAAACTAAACCCGCGCCCACCGGGACTACCTGAGAAGTTCAAGTCTCCGGAAGATCCAACTCCGGCACTTGGAAGCGCGTTGTTATTGATACGGAGGACCGCACCTGCACTGCCACCCCCCCCGCCGCCACCACCAGTTGCCGAGAGGTGCGCTCCAAACGAAGATGTTCCACCTGCATCTCCCGCGGTCTCTCCAGCAGTTCCTCCAGCT